>CAMZLG010000138.1 GCA_947311495.1 uncultured Zetaproteobacteria bacterium | reverse complement strand
TCAGGCGGTGCTGGCATGATTTCAAGTTGAGTGATGGATGTTGCACCATGGCGGTTGGATGTGCCAATACAATCCGAACCTGTATCACCACCACCAATCACCACCACATGTTTACCTTTAGCTGAAACAAATTCATCTTCAGGAATATCATCACCAAGCACACGTTTGGTATTTTTGGTGAGTAATTCCATGGCAAAATGAATGCCAGTGAAATCACGACCTTCAATCGGTAAGTCACGCGGTTTTTCAGCACCACCTGTCAAAACAACAGCATCAAATTCAGTAAGCAATGATTTTGCAGGAATATCCACACCAATATGTTGGTTGACACGGAACTCCACACCTTCTGCTTCCATTTGTGCCATACGACGGTCAATCACGGCTTTATCAAACTTAAAGTTTGGAATGCCATAACGCATCAAACCACCAATGCGATTTTCTTTTTCAAAAAGAACAACATCATGCCCCACACGCGCCAGTTGTTGCGCACATGCCATACCCGCAGGTCCTGAACCAACAATAGCAATATTTTTGCCTGTTTTTTGTTCAGCAGGTTCAGGCTTTATCCAATTATTTTCAAAACCTTTTTCAACAATCGCCAATTCAATGTTTTTAATGGTCACTGCATCACCAATCAAGTTGACCGTGCATGCTTCTTCGCAAGGGGCAGGGCAAATGCGCCCTGTAAACTCAGGAAAGTTATTGGTGGAATGCAGTACATCCAGGGCTTCTTGCCATTGCGAGTGGTAAACCAAATCATTCCAATCAGGGATGATGTTATTAACGGGGCAACCGTTATGACAAAATGGAATACCGCAATCCATACAGCGCGCACCTTGGGTTTTTAAATCATCATCAGACGGGAGCTTTGAAAATTCTTTAAAATGAACAACACGCTCTGCAACAGGTGCGTAGCTAAGGTTTTGACGTTCAAATTCTTTGAACCCTGTTGGTTTACCCATGAGTAGTCTCCTCAGATGTTGCTTGTGTTTTGCGCTCTGCAAGTGCGCGTTTGTAATCCACTGGCATGACTTTAACGAACTTAGCCAATGAAGCTTCCCAGTTGTCTAAAATTTCTTTGCCTCGCGCTGAGTTGGTGTAATGCACATGGCGAGAAATCATGTTAAACAATGTTTGCGCATCATTTTGGTCAATGCTGTGCTCAATGTTTAGCTCCTCGCTTGTTTGATGAGCTGATGCAGAACCTTCAACTTTCTCCAAAGCAACTTGCGCCTTGTTGCAACGGCTTGCAAATGCGCCAGATGCATCAAACACATAAGCCATACCGCCAGACATGCCTGCGGCAAAGTTACGCCCTGTTTCACCCAAAATCGCAATCGTACCACCTGTCATATATTCGCAGCCATGGTCACCCACACCTTCAACAACGGCGACAGCACCAGAGTTGCGTACGGCAAAACGTTCGCCTGCAATACCGTTGAAATAGGCTTCACCATCCACTGCACCAAACAGAACTGTGTTACCCACAATGCTGTTTTCTTCAGCTCGAATTGGGGTTTCTTCTGGTGGTCGAATGCTGATGCGACCACCCGATAAACCTTTACCTACATAGTCATTACCAATACCAACAAGGTTGATGAATACACCACGCGCTAACCATGCGCCCAAGGATTGCCCCGCAGTACCTTTGGCATTGATGACAATGGTATCTTCTGGTAACCCAGCATGACCAAATGTTTTGGCAACTTTGCCTGAAAGCATGGTGCCAAAGCTGCGGTCAACATTGCAAATGTCGGTATCAATGACCACAGGTGTTTTGTTGTCCAAAGCAGGTTTTGCTTCTGCAATCAATTTGTTATCAATCAGTTTATCCAAGCCATGGTTTTGGGCTTGGTTGTGTGATTTATGGTCTTCAGATTCCACTTGATGGAAAATTGGCGATAAATCAATGCCCTCAGACTTCCAGTGACGCACAGCATCATCGGTGTCCAACATGTCCACACGTCCAACCATCTCATCAAAGGTTCTAAAACCAAGTTTAGCCATGATTTCACGGGTTTCCTCAGCCACATACATGAAGTAATTGACCACATCTTCAGGTTTACCCACGAATTTCTTGCGCAATTCCGCATCTTGTGTGGCAACACCCACAGGGCAGGTATTCAAATGACATTTACGCATCATGACACAACCTTCTGCAATCAAGGCAATCGTACCAAATGCCACTTCATCAGCACCCAAAAGGGCTGCAATCGCAACATCTCGACCAGTACGCATTTGTCCATCAGCTTGCAAACGTGTGCGACTACGCAAACGGTTCAAGAGCAGAGTTTGTTGTGTTTCAGCTAAACCAACTTCCCAAGCCGAACCTGCATATTTAATGGAAGTCAGTGGGGAAGCTCCTGTGCCACCGTCGTGACCTGCAATCACCACATGGTCGGCATGTGCTTTAACCACACCCGCTGCAACTGTACCTACACCAATTTCAGATACCAATTTCACTGAAATATCAGCGTCGGTATTGGTATTTTTAAGGTCGAAAATTAGCTGTGCCAAATCTTCAATGGAATAAATATCATGATGCGGCGGCGGAGAAATCAAACCCACACCCGGTGTGGAGTGGCGCACTTTACCAATACGTTCATCCACTTTATGTCCTGGCAGTTGCCCACCTTCACCAGGTTTTGCGCCTTGCGCCATCTTGATTTGAATTTGATCGGCGTTTGCCAAATATTCAGCCGTGACACCAAAGCGACCGGAAGCGACTTGTTTAATCGCAGAACGCATGGAATCACCGTTCGCAAGTGGGGTGAATCGTGCAACTTCTTCACCACCTTCACCTGTGTTGGACTTACCACCCAAGCGATTCATGGCAATAGCTAACGTACTGTGTGCTTCGTGTGAAATCGAGCCAAACGACATGGCACCTGTGGCAAAGCGTTTTACAATATTGGTTGCAGGTTCAACTTCATCAATGGAAATAGACTTTCCTTTGTTGAATTTAAACAAACTACGCAGTGTAACCAAACGTCCTTTTTGGTTATTGATGATGCCTGCAAATTCTTTGTATAATGTATAATTGTTGGTGCGTACGGCATGTTGCAACTTGGCAATAGTTTCAGGGGTGAGCGCATGTTGCTCACCGCGCACACGCCATTCATATTCACCACCAACATCCAACATTTTCTTATGAATCAATGAGTTTCCATAAGCAAGCTGATGACGCATGACAGCTTCTTTGGCAACTTCATCCAAGCCAATGCCTTCGATTTGGGTGGCAGTGCCTGTAAAATATTTATCAACAAATGCAGAAGACAAGCCAAATGCTTCAAAGATTTGCGCACCACAATACGATTGATAGGTAGAAATGCCCATCTTGGACATGACTTTGTATAAACCTTTACCCACAGCTTTAATAAAGTTGGCAACTGCTGCTGCTTCATCCAAGTCACCGGGTAAATGCCCGCAATTGTGCATATCAATCAATGTTTCAAAGGCAAGGTATGGGTTCACAGCTTCTGCACCAAAACCTGCAAGTGTTGCAAAATGCTGGGTTTCACGAGCAGAACCGGTTTCAATCACAAGCCCAGTTTCCACGCGCAAACCTTTTTTAATCAAATGCTGATGCACAGCAGATGTGGCAAGCAAAGCAGGAATAGGGATATGTTGCTCGTCCATATCGCGGTCAGATAAAATGATGATATTAAACTTATCCAAGACTGACCGTTCAGCTTGTTTGCATAAGCTTTCAATGGCAACACCCATGCCTGCAGCCCCTGAGTCTGCGGGGTAACACATGGATAAAGTCACGGTACGGAATTTACCATCTGTGGTTGCATGGATATGACGAATTTTTTCCAAATCGTAGTTGCTAAGGATAGGTTGATGCACTTCCAAACGTAAGCTTGGTTTATCCTCACCCAATCCCAATAAATTAGGGTTGGGACCAATAAATGAGGTTAAACTCATCACCATTTCTTCACGAATCGGGTCAATGGGTGGGTTGGTGACTTGAGCAAACAACTGACGGAAATAGTTGTACAATGGTTTCGCACGGTTAGACAACACAGCGTGAGGCGTATCGTTGCCCATAGAACCCGTGGCTTCCATGCCAGAGACTGCCATGGGTTCCATTAAGAATTTCAAGTTTTCTTTGGTGTAACCAAAGGCTTGTTGTTTATGCAGCAAGGTATCATGGTCAGGTTGGGCAACTTCAACATCCGCATCCAAATCTTCAATTTGAATTTGTGTTTCAGCTAAAATTTTGGCGTAGTCCTGTTCGTCTGCCAATTCATTTTTGATGGTTTCATCATCAATGATTTGACCTTTCTCCAAATCAATCAGGAACATTTTACCCGGTTGTAAACGCCATTTCTTGATGATTTTCTCTTCAGGGATATCCAAAACACCCATTTCAGATGCCATCACCACCAAATCATCATCGGTAATCAAATAACGTGCAGGGCGAAGTCCATTCCTATCCAGTGTGGCACCGATTTGAACACCATCGGTAAATGCAACAGCCGCTGGGCCATCCCAAGGCTCCATAAGTGCTGCATGATGCTCATAAAATGCTTTGCGTTTTTTATTCATCAAATCATTGCCAGCCCAAGCTTCTGGAATCAAAAGCATAGCTGCGTGGGTGAGTGAGTAACCGCCCATCACCAACAACTCAAGCGCATTATCAAAACATGCGGTGTCGGATTGGTTTTCAGGAATCAAAGGCCACACTTTATCAAGGTCAGCACCCAAATATTTAGATTTCATAGAATGGCGACGTGCATTCATCCAGTTGATGTTGCCGCGAACTGTGTTGATTTCGCCATTGTGCGCCACCATGCGGAAAGGATGAGCCAACTCCCATGATGGGAAAGTGTTGGTAGAGAAGCGTTGATGCACCAATGCCAAGGCTGATTTCATGCGTGCATCGGATAAGTCGGTAAAATACGCACCCACTTGATGCGATAAAAACATACCTTTATATACGATGGTGCGCGTGGATAATGAATTGACATAAAACTTGGCTTTATCATCAAAAGCTTTATCCTCAATTGCATTTTCAAAGATTTTACGAATAACAAACAGCTTGCGCTCAAAGGCTTGTTGGTCAGCGCAGTTGGAGCCTTTGCCGACAAAGATTTGGCGGGAGACTGGTTCACAAGCCAACACACTTTCAGGTAAGTCTGCATGGATTGCATCCACGGGAACATCACGCCAGCCCAAAACTGTTTGACCTTCAGCAATAATCGTATCTTCAATGATTTTTTCGCAAGCTGCGCGATGCGTGTCATCTTGTGGCAAGAAAACCATGCCGACACCATATTCACCAGCGGCAGGCAAAGTAATATCCGAATCGGGAGCAATGGCTTGGAAAAAGTCGTCAGGAATTTGAATCAGGATACCAGCACCATCACCTTCACGGGGGTCAGCACCAGCAGCACCACGATGCGTTAAGCGAAGTAAAATTTCTAGACCCTTCTCTACAATATCATGGCTTTTTTGATTCTTAATGTGTGCAACAAAACCTACACCACATGCATCATGTTCTTGTTGAGGGTTGTATAACCCTTGCTTTTTCGGCATTTGCGTCATTAGCAACTCCAATTCGAAAACTTATCACTCTTTTATATCTGATTTAAAAGGTTGCGCAGGATAACGAATTTGAATGGGTTTGTCATCGCTAGTTTATCGTTGGTTTGATAAACTTATTTTCACTGCGGAATAAGTTGCCAAATAAAACAGTTGTATATTGCAACTATACAAACTACAGTTCGCCGCAAGGAGAGAGATTATGGATGATTTAAACACATTTAAGTTGGAGCAAGCGTTGGGGTTTCATGTCAATCGGGTATCGTATTTGATGACCGAGGAAGTTGAGAAACGGTTTGCAGTAGCGGGTTTGGCAATTGTGGCACAAGACTTTGCGATTTTGATTCGATTATACAGTGGCGGGTCGATGAGCCAAGCCAAAATTGTTGAGTTGATGATGCGAGATAAAACAACGGTGACGCGCCGCTTAGACGGTTTGGTAAAAAAGGGGCTGATAGAGCGCAAAGCCAATGAACAAGATAGACGCAGGTTTGATATTATGCTTACGGCACAGGGTAAGCAGCTGCTTGATCAAGCATTTCCGATTGCAAGTGGAATGCAGAAAGAGTTGGTCGCAAATATTTCGCCAGAAGATAGGGACGCAACAGTGCGGGTACTACGTCAACTGATGTTTGATTTGATGGCGCTAAGAGATGATAAATAAAAAGTAAGATTTAAAGGAGATTACAACGATGGATGATCAACATAAAAAACGATGCGGAATTGTGCGCATGGTCATCGGCACGGTTGCGGTGGCATTTGGATTATTGACCATTAAATCTGGCGGTGATGTGCTTTTTTGGAGCGAAGAGGCGCGGATTGCGGCAGGGGATTATGTGCCTGCAGTGTTGTGGTTTAATTTTATATCGGGCTTTATTTATGTGGCAGCAGGTATGGGCTTTTGGTTGAAGAAACCTTGGGCTGCTTGGCTCGCTATCATGGTAGCACTGTCCACAATCATGGTGTTCGCAACACTATTACTTTCCATTCAGCTTAGTGATATTGCTTATGAGACACGCACGATTGGTGCTATGACTTTGCGTTCAGTGGTGTGGCTTGTTTTATCATTTCTCGCATACAAAAGTATTACCAAAGGAGGTTCACATGAACATTAAACTTTTATGGATTGCAGTTGGTTTAACCACACTTGTTTCAGCACCAGTGATAGCTGCGGAGCCAACCACGGGTTTGGAAGTGATGAAACGCGTGGAAGCACGGGATGACGGGCAAGATTTAAAACAAAAAATGAAGCAACGTTTGATTGATAAACGGGGAAATGTGCGTGAGCGTGAAATGATTTCGTTCAGCAAAGATTATGGGTTGGACAGTAAATCAGTTTCCTACTTTTTATCACCTGCCAATGTGCGGGACACAGCCATGCTCACTTGGGATTATGCCGATGAAAGTAAGGATGATGACCAATGGTTATATTTGCCTGCGTTGAAAAAAGTGCGTCGCATTTCTTCATCGGATCGTGGTGATTATTTCATGGGTACGGATTTTACATTTGAAGACATCAAACAAACACCCGAGCTACCCGATTATAATTGGACGCTTTTAGGCTCAGATAATATTAAAGGTTTTGATGTTTGGGTGGTGCAAGCTGTGCCTAAAACCAAGCAGCTTATCAAAGACTTGGGTTATTCTAAAGTGGTTTACCATGTGCGCAAAGACATTGATATGTATGTTAAAGTGGACTTTTGGGACAAAAAAGGTCGCGAACTCAAACACTTGGTATCCAATGGTATCAAACAAATTGATGGGATTTGGACAGCCATGGGTGGGGTGATGAGCAATGTGCAAACCAATCATAAAACCGAACTGGTATTTTCTGACCATGAATACAACACAGGTTTATCAGACAGGATGTTTACAGAACGTATGATTAAACGCGGCTATCGTGGTAAATAAAGGAAATAATAATGCATAAATTATTTAGTTGGATACTGGAGCACCCGAAAACTGTGCTGGTGATGCTGTTGCTTATCACGGTGATGGCAGGCAATCAAATGCGCTCCATTCATATTGAAACCGATACGGATGCCATGTTACCCAAACACAGCGATGCGTATATCAATAAGCAAGTGTTGGATGAGAAGTTTGGCAGTTCTGACTTGGTGATTATTGGTGTGATTAACAAAGAAGAGGGTGTGTATAATCAACATACGCTTGCTTTGGTGCAAGAATTGACGGACTGGTTGGGTGAGCAGCCCTTATTGCGCACCTTATCACTCAATGATTTATTATCGCTTGCCACCATCAAAGATATTCGCGGCTCGGCTTCGGGGCTTGATGTGGAAGCATTTATGGATGGTGTGCCGCAAACCCAAGAAGAAATCGACCATATCAAACAGCGCATGCACGAATTTGGCATCTATGAAGATGTGATTGTGTCTAAAGATGAGGTGGGCACGGTTTTGGCGGTGCGTCCGCAACCCAATGCACGCGAAACTTATGCTGATATTTATGATTTGGTAAAAAATAAAGTTGAAGAACTTGAAGCGCGTGGTGGCAATGAAGAGTTCTTTATCTCGGGTCGCCCTGTGATTGAAGGTGTGTTTGGTGTGTATATGCCGCAAGAAATGACACGTATGCAACCCATTATCATCGCATTACTTATTTTATTGTTGTATGTCTCGTTTCGCTCACCCAGAGGTGTAGTGCTACCCTTGCTTACCGTATTGATTGCGGAAGTGTGGACAGTGGGAACCATGGCAGCATTGGGTTATAATATTTATACCATCACCACCATGTTACCCATTCTGATCATGGCGATTGGTATTGCTGATGCGGTTCACTTTTTAAGCCGAGAGCGATTGTTGGCACATTTCTCGGAATATGCGCACCGCAAAGAACGCATTGTGGAAGTGATGCATGAATTGTGGAAACCTATGGTGATGACATCGGTAACTACTGGTGCGGGTTTCTTGTCCATGTTAACTTCTGATTTACCACCGATTCAAGAGTTTGGTATTTTTGCTACGGTGGGTATTGCTTACGCTTTGATTATCACGCTGACATTATTCCCTGCAGCATTGATGGTCTTGCCTGAAAAAGATGGGCATGCCGACAAAAAACCATTATTCACCGATTATGTGGATTGGTCTAGCCAAGCGATACTGAAATACCCTAAACAAATCATGGCATTCTTTGCGATACTGGTTGTTGTTTCTGTCTATGGTGCGACCTTGATTAAGGTGGATGCATCTATGGTGGCGCAATTTAAGCCAGATGACCCGATTCGTCATGCAGACACTGTGTTGAATCAACATTTTGCAGGTACAACAAGCCTAGATATTATGATTGATACAGGCAAAGAAAATGGTTTGCTTGAACCATCGTTTTTGCAAAAGATTGTAGACTTACAAACTGAAATTGAGAAAGACTCGCTGGTGGGTGACACCTCATCCATTGCCGAGTTTTTGATGATTATGAACAAGGCGCTCAATGAAGATAATCCAGATTACTATCGTGTGCCTAATTCATCCGACTTGGCAGCGCAGTATTTGTTGTTGTATTCATTTTCAGGCGCACCTGATGATTTTGAGAAGTTTATGACCAGTGACTACCGCGAAGCGCATGTGGTGATTAACATGAAAAGTGATAGCACGGAAGCAGTTGCCAATATCTTGAGCCGTTTACAAGATAAAACGGCAGCTTGGTTCCCTAAATCAGAAGGTTATACCGTGAAGTGGGCGGGCACAGGTTACACATTGGACAGCTTAGCTAAGATGATTATTGATGGGCAGGTGACATCATTGGCATTATCAATATTTGCTATTTTCTTGCTGTGTTTGGTGATGTTTAAGCGTATTTTGATTGCAGTGATTGCCATGATTCCAGTAACACTTGCCGTGACAGTCAACTATGGAACCATGGGTAATATTGGTATTCCATTGGATTTGGCAACAGCGCTCACTGGCTCTATGGCATTGGGCATTGGTGTGGATTTCGCCATTCATTACCTGCACAGATACCATGAGGAAAGCATTGCTAACCATAGCTATGAAGAAAGTGTCATCAATACCAATCGCAGTGTAGGTCATGCGATTTTATTCAACACGATTGTCGTTGTAGGTGGGTTCTTGGTGTTGTTGTCTGCTGCGTTGTATCCGCAAATGAAGTTGGGTGCGTTGATTGCAGCAACCATGATGATTTGTTACGTAGCCACGGTTTATTTGTTCCCTGTATTATTGGGTCTGGGCAAGGATAAAATTAAAGTATGAGGCAAAGTATGAAGCATGTGATGATGTTGGCTGTTGCAGGGCTGTTGCTCAATAGTGCAGCAGCCTCGGCTGTGGAATTGACATTGCACGGCGCTGTAAAAAATGAGACAGCATACTTCATATCAGGTGAACAACGCTTGGATAAAGTACAAAATCGAATTGACATTAAACCTGAAGCGATATTAACGGACAGACTTGAGTTTAGGGGTCGTTTTTTGGCTTGGTATGATGCAGCCACAGATATTGAAGCTGCCAATACGACGGATTATACGCCCAGTATTCAAAACGAATACCGCACATATTCGGCTGTCAAAGAAGCTTATTTGTTATATGCGGCGGATGATTATGATTTAAGGGTAGGGCAACAGCAAATCGTTTGGGGTAAAACGGATGGTTTGCGTTTGTTGGATATTGTAAATCCTTTGGATATGCGCGAATTTTTGTTGGATGATTTTTTGGATTCTCGTATGGGTGTTGCTGCGGTTCGCTTAAACTATTACGCATATTTAGGTGATAATGAACATGAGTTTGAATTTGTGTTTATTCCTGATGCCAAACCTGCTGAGTTTGCACCCCGAGGTTCGCGTTGGGCGTACCAAATGGCAGCACCACCTGCTGGGTTCAGCTTAAATGTAGCCGAAGGCAATAAACCAAGCTTTGGAGCGAGTGATGCTGAATACGGCTTGGCATGGCGAGCTAATTTGGATGGGTGGGATGTATCACTCAATTGGTTTAATGGTTGGAAAGATACACCTGCGATTCAAAAAAACATCAGCTCTGGGCAGCTTACGTTAACACCCGTATATCAGCGAATGAACACGGTGGGTGGCTCAGCATCCAATGCGTTTGGGGCGTGGGTTTTGCGTGCTGAAGTTGCCATCAATACCAATGAGATTATCACAACCAGTGTTGCGCCAACGGATGTGACCACTTGGAATGCAGCGTTGGGCTTGGATTATAATGCGAACAACTGGCGCATTAGCCCGCAAGTGTTTGTGCGTCATATTCAAAACTGGGATAACACCATGCTTGAAAAAGAAAACTCTGGTTTTGTCACCTTGATGGTGTCCACAGATTACATGAATGATAAGTTAAAACCTGAAATGATTATTTTAATGAACTATTCAGATGGCAGCTCTATGTTGCGCCCCAAAGTGTCGTATGAATTTTCAGATAACACACTGGGTCGTTTAGGTTTGGATGTGTTTTCGGGGGATGCAGCAGACTTCTTTGGACAATTTAATGATAATGACAGGGTGTATGCAGAAGTTGAATACACATTCTAAAACAGGAGATCATATGAAAAAGGTAATTTTATTGGTGGGTTTAAGCCTTGCCATGACAACGCAAGCTGCGGCGAGCGATAAAACATTTATGCAAGGTAAAAAACTTTTTCAAGAGAACTGTTTAATTTGCCACAATGCAGAGTTAGAACCTGCGCAAGCACCACCCATGTTTGGTGTGCAGATGAAATATAAGATGGCGACTAAAGATAAGGCTGGATTTGTTGATAAAGTTACAGCTTTTGCGACTAACCCTACTGAAGATAAAGCCATACTCAAAGAGCCTGTGAAAGTGTTGGGCGTGATGCCAAACATGGGTTTTGAAGAAGATGATGTGCGTAAAATTGCGGCGTATATTCATGATGAAACCTTTCAACCACCATGTAACCATTGGAAACATGCAGCAGAGAAGTTTAAGCAAGAAGGTAAAATGAAGTTGTATCAAAAGCATCAAAAGATATACGACATGATGTGTACAACTTCATCTGCTAAACCGCATCAGCTTATGCATAAGATCAATAAAGGCATAACTGCAGAGGCAGGTTCGCTTAAAGCGATTATGCAGCAGTTGGGTTTGGACTATGCAGCCGTTGATGATGCAATTTTACGTGAAGATTTTGATGCAGCAGCAGAAGCAGCGCATGGTATTGCATTCCATGAAACACCATCTATGGGCACAAAAATGAAACTGATGGCAAGCTTGCGCACGGAGATGAAAGACTTTAAAAAAGCCGATGACAAAGTTCATCATTTGGCATTGGATATTGAGAAAGCTGCTCAAGCTAAAGATATGAAAGTTTTAATAGCCAAACAGTCACAAATGTTAAGTGCATGTATGGCGTGCCACACTTCATATCGCAGCCGAATCATTGAAATCTTAAAATAGATAAAGGGGCTCATGTTGCCATGAAACGAAAAATTATTGGTTATCATCAGGATGAGAAACAAGACTGGGTGGCGGATTTGGATTGTTTTCATGGTCAACATGTGCGCCATGAGCCGCCCTTTTTTAATCGCCCGTGGTCAGCAACGACAGAAGGCAGAGCGAGCAAACTTGGTGAAGTTCTTGATTGTGTACGTTGTGATGTTTTGGAGTTCCCTGAGAATTTGAAAGAATACAAACGCACACCTGAGTTTAATCAAGAGACCATTCCCAAAGGTTTATTAAAAAATCACACCACCAAACTTGGTACATGGGGCAAGATTCATGTGCTACAAGGCGCACTTTTATACACGCCAGAAGGTCAAGCCAGCATTCGTGTTCACGAAGGTGAAACGGCAAATATCCCACCTGAAATGCTGCATTGTGTAGCAGCAGATGGAGATGTACGTTTTTATGTCGCTTTCTTTACGCAGCTTGCTTAAGGCATAAGTTTTGCTGCTGTGATTTTGCCTTGAAGCGATTGTAGTTGGGGGTCACTGAGATTGATATTTAAATTCATCAGTGCCTTTTTACCTGCCGCAACAGTTGCCGTGAATTGGTGGGATACTTGTTGGACTTGCCCTTTGCTGTTGGTAAACTGAACCATAAGCTGGATAGCGCCAACATTTTGAGGTGTTGGGTTGCTGATTTCAGCCGCAATACTTCCTTGCTGGGTTTTACCCAAACGAAGCTTGATATATTTGCTTGGGTTTTGCGTAAAGTCTAAATTCAATAAAGCTTTGTATGCAGCAATACCCACGTTGCCCTTGTTGCTGGCAACTTTGGCATAATATGTTTTCGCTTGTTCAATATCACCTTGGCGTTCAGCCAAGTTACCAAGCACAAAGTATGCATTACCTGTGGGTAGAAGGGTTAAGCTTTTTTCCAAATCTTGTTTGGCTGTTGTGTCTTGTTTGAGCTGGTAACCCACTTGTCCGCGTTGCAAGTAGGCATAAAAGAAATTGGGGTTAAGTTGAATGGATTGTGTGTATTGCTGCTGTGCTTGCGTATAATGTTTGTTTTTTGCAGCAATATCGCCCGTTAACGTATAAAACAGTGCTTCTTTGGGTTCGAGTTTAATGGCTTGAAGAGCAAGTTGCTTGGCTTTGGCATCTTCACCTTTGGCAAGTGCTTTGCGCCCATCATCATAGGCTTTGTAGGCAGGTGCTGTGGCTTTTAAATGAGCCATAGCTTGATTAAAGGCTTGTTCACCTTTGTAGCCGCCTTGGGGTAAGTTTTGTAACATGGCGATATTGTTGTCCACACGCTCCTGAGACGCGGGATGGCTTGCAAACAAGGCACTTAAACCACTTTGGTTTTTCCCCTCAGATAACTTCACAAACGTGCGTTGCAGCTCCACTGCACCTTGCGGGTCATAACCTGCGCGCGACATATAAATCATGCCATAGTGGTCAGATTCGCGCTCTGCATCACGCCCATACTTGGTGCTAAGCAGTTGTGCGCCAAGCCCTGTACCAAGTTGAGCTAAACCACCGTAGCTTTCGCCTTGAGTTGTCACTGTTGTGGCAACGACTGCAGTTTGCAGCAACATTCCGCGTGACATTTGGCGCACAGCATGTTTGGCAGCGGCATGCACAATTTCATGCCCAAGCACTGCGGCGAGTTCGGCTTCATTATGTAAATACATCAATAAACCACGGTTGATGGCAATTTTCCCGCCGGGTAATGCCCAAGCATTGGGCACAGAGTTGTTAAGCACTTTAAATTTATAAGGCAGCTTTCTATCACTAACAGCAGCAAGCTTTTGCCCAACACCATTGATGTATGCGGTGAGCTTTTGGTCAACGATGTAGTCACCACCTTGGGATTGGCGGGCGGGCAAATACTGCTGCTCTCCAATGGCGAGCTCCTTTTGTTCACTAACCAAACTTAATTCACTTTTGCCTGTTACCGGGTTGGTGGCGCACCCTGATAAGGTTGTAAACAATAAGATTAGCGTGAGTATAATTCGTTTTTGCATGCCGTTGACCTCGCTCCCAAAATGCAAAGGTAATGGATAAAAAATATATACAAAAGATTTTTTGTTTATTTTGGGATTGATTTGGTGATTTGGCGTGGCATAGTGCGCCCCCGTTGACACAAGGTTTCTTGTGTTGACCTACATATGCGAGGGTGGCGGAACTGGTAGACGCGCTGGATTTAGGTTCCAGTGTCTTACGGCGTGGGGGTTCGACTCCCCCCTCTCGTACCATACACGTCAATGCGCTTCCTTTATCGGGGCGCATTGATTTTTTGTACTTACTTTTCTTGCGGAGGATTCAATGATCCAAACTGATGTTAAAAAACTGGCTGATAATGAACATGAAGTTGAGGTGCGCTTACCCAAGTCTGAATATGACCGCGTTTATGCTCAAGAAAAAGCAAAGTTAGGTTCACAAGTCAAACTACCAGGGTTTCGCCCAGGCAAAACACCAAGCCATGTGATTGATAAACAGTTTGGTCCTAAAATCCATGAAGATACAGTGTCGCAACTGTTGCAAGAGCATTATGTGGGTGCGATTGAATCTTCAGGTTTAACACCTGCGCTTCAACCTGAACTATCATTGCCTAAAATTCAGCCTGATGATGCATTTGTATTTACACTTAAAGTATCTTCTTGGCCTGAAGTGAAACTTACAGACTTGAGCAAACTTAAAGTTGAAGAAACTGAAGTGACAGTTGATGATAAAGATATTGCAGGTGTGCTTGAGCGTTTGTATAAGTCACAAGTTAGTTATGAGATTAAAGAAGACCGCGCTGCTGAAACAGGCGACCAATTGCATATTGATTTTGAAGGTTTCATCGGTGAT
Source organism: uncultured Zetaproteobacteria bacterium (assembly GCA_947311495.1). Lineage (GTDB taxonomy): Bacteria > Pseudomonadota > Zetaproteobacteria > Mariprofundales > Mariprofundaceae > Ghiorsea. The sequence goes on along the minus strand of CAMZLG010000138.1, from coordinate 20,128 downwards.
GAAGCGTTTGATGGTGGTAAAGGTGAAGATGTGCCATTGGTCTTGGGTGAAGGTCGTTTTATCCCTGGATTTGAAGACCAACTGATTGGAAAAAAAGCAGGTGATGCGTGTACCGTTGAAGTAACATTCCCTGAAAACTATCAAGCGCCTAACTTGGCTGGAAAAGAAGCACGTTTTGAAACCACTGTGAAAAGTGTGGGTGAAGCGGTCAAAGCGAAAGATGATGAAGATTTAGCAAAAATGTTAAACTTTGATGATGCCAAAGCCATGATGGAAGACATCAAACAAGGTTTGAAGAAAGAAGCTGAACAAGCGGGTAAACAAGTCACACGTGATTCAGCTTTGGATGCATTGATTAAAGCGCATGACATGACCTTCCCAGAAGGTTTGATTGCTGAAGATATGAAAGCAACAACAGCACGTGTGGTACAAAATATGCAACAGCAAGGCATGGAAGCCAATGATGAAATGTTGCAAGATGAAGCCTTTAAAGCTGAAGTAAGAGCGCGCTCTATTCGTGGCTTAAACTTGTCAGTATTGTTGCAATCTGTGCGTAAAGACTTTGATGTTTCATTGACGGATGAAGAAATTGATGCTGGTGTTGATGAAATGGTAACGGCATACCCTGAAAATATGCGTGACGATTATGCGAAGTATATTCGTGATAATCAGGAGCAAATGGGTGCGCTAAAAGACCGTATTTTAGAACAAAAATGTATTGACCATGTGGTGAGCCAAGCCAAAGTGAAAAAAGTGAAGAAAACATTGGCAGCATGGCAAGAAGAACAGGATAAAGCGATATCATGAATTTAGTGCCTATGGTTGTTGAGCAAACTGCGCGCGGTGAACGCTCATACGATATTTTCTCACGTTTATTAAAAGAACGCATTGTGTTTTTAAACGGGCAAGTTGAAGACCACATGGCAAACTTGATTATTGCCCAGCTCCTTTTCTTGGAATCAGAAGGTCCCGATAAAGATATCTTTATGTATATCAACAGCCCTGGCGGCGTGGTGACTTCAGGCATGGCAATTTATGATACGATGAAATATATAAAGTGTGATGTTTCTACGCTTTGTGTTGGTCAAGCGGCATCTATGGGTGCGCACTTGTTGGCAGCAGGTGCCAAAGGTAAACGTTATGCTTTGCCTAATGCTCGCATTATGATTCATCAACCTTTGGGAGGTTTTCAAGGTCAAGCCACTGATATTGAGATTCATGCCAAAGAGATTCTTAAATTAAAAGACAGTTTAAATAAAATGATGGCAGATCATACAGGTCAACCCCTTGATAAATTGGCGGATGATGTGGAGCGTGATTATTTCTTGGATGCCGCTGAAGCATGTGCTTATGGCATTGTAGATAAGGTGTTAACATCGCGTGATGATGTGCCTTCGGCGGTGAGTGAGGTTAAATGAGTTCATCTTCATCTAGCGGTTCTTCAGGTGGTTCGTCCAGTAGCGATTCAACATTATTCTGCTCGTTTTGCGGTAAAAGTCAGCATGATGTAAAAAAACTTATTGCAGGGCCAACCGTATTTATTTGTGATGAGTGCATTGAGCTTTGCAATGACATCATGATTGAAGAACTAAATGATGGTGAAGATGTTTCAAACACTGAGAAGAAAACAGGTCTACCCAAACCTCACGAAATCAAAGAATTTTTAGATGGTTATGTGATTGCACAAGATGCACCCAAGCGTTTATTGTCTGTGGCTGTTTATAACCACTACAAACGTTTGGCTCACAATAAAAAAGATGAAGTTGAAATTTCAAAAAGTAATGTGCTACTACTGGGGCCAACAGGCTGCGGTAAAACATTGTTGGCGCAAACTTTAGCGCGTATTTTTGATGTGCCGTTTATTATTGCGGATGCAACTACACTCACCGAAGCTGGTTATGTGGGTGAAGATGTTGATAATATTATTGTGAAGCTTTTGCAAGCTGCTGATGGTGATGTTGAACGGGCGCAACGTGGTATTATATATATTGATGAGGTGGACAAGTTAGCACGAAAATCCGATTCACCTTCAATTACCCGTGATGTATCGGGTGAAGGTGTGCAGCAAGCACTATTAAAACTTATTGAAGGAACTGTTGCATCGGTTTCACCGCAGGGTGGGCGTAAAAACCCGCAACAAGAATTTACCCAAGTGGATACAAGTAATATCTTGTTTATTTTGGGTGGTGCATTTGCAGGTTTGGAAAAAATCATTGAAGCACGTGGTAAAACGCGCTCCATTGGGTTTGGTGCAACCGTTGACCCTGAAGATAATATTGATATTGGTGAGCGCCTCAGAGGTGTTGAGCCAGAAGATTTGATTAAGTTTGGTTTAATTCCTGAGTTGGTGGGCAGGTTGCCTGCGGTTGCCACATTAAACGAACTGGATAAAAGTGCGCTCCTAGAAATTCTAACTGAGCCAAAAAATGCATTGGTAAAACAGTTTGCAGCGTTGTTAAAATATGATGGTGTTGAACTATCATTCACAGATGATGCGTTAGAAGCGATTGCTGATAAAGCGATTAAACGCAAAACGGGTGCGCGTGGTTTGCGTGCGATTATGGAATCAGTCATGCTTGATGTGATGTATGATATTCCCACATTGGATAATGTTGAAAAATGTATTATCACCAAAGATGTGGTGGAAGGTGCTGAGAAACCGCAGCTTGTAGAGAAGGTTGAAGCTGAGGACGAGCAGGCTGCTTAAAATAAACCTTATTTTTTAACCGTTTAATTTCTAAAGCCTCGTTCAACGAGGCTTTTTTATTTTTAGGGCTTGAAATGATGAGTGGAAGCCCTTATCCATAGGTCTTAGAAGACTATGTTTAAACGAGGTGCCATTTGGCTAAAGTTGACCAATCTACATCCAATGAGTCTGGTGATGAGAACCTGAACTTACCTGTTTTACCGTTACGTGATATTGTGATGTTTCCCCACATGATTGTGCCTTTGTTTGTTGGGCGCGAGAAATCCGTGGCCGCTTTAGAAGAAGTGATGGCATCAGGTAAAAAGATTATTTTGTTGGCTCAGCACGACCCCGAAGAGGATGCGCCAGCCATGGATGGTTTGTTTTCCATTGGTACTTTGGGTAATATTTTACAGCTGCTTAAACTTCCAGATGGTACGATTAAGGTTCTTATTGAAGGTCAAGAACGTGTTCGCGTATCTGATTTGCAAGAAGGTGATTGCCTGCGTGGGCGTTATCAAGTTTTACCTGAAGTGCAAGAAGATGAGCAGGAACAAGAGCAAGTTGCACGTGCAGTACTCAATCAATTTGAAGCCTATGCTAAGTTGAATAAAAAAATTGCACCTGAAGTCATGGTGTCCGTCTCTGGCGTGGAAGGTGTTGACCGCCTTGCAGATACGATTGCTTCCCACCTAAGCCTAAAGGTTGAGGAAAAACAAGCGCTGCTGGAAATGACATCTGTGATTGAACGGCTAGAAAAAATCTTCGCCTTTATGGAAGATGAGATGGATATGTTACAGGTGGACAAACGTGTGCGTTCGCGTGTGAAACGGCAAATGGAAAAAAGCCAACGCGAATATTATTTATCTGAGCAAATGAAAGCGATTCAAAAAGAATTGGGCGAAGAAGATTCACACTCCGATTTAGAAGATATTGCCAAGAAAATTGAAACATTGGGTCTAAGTAAAGAAGCCAAAGAAAAAGCACTTTCTGAATTGAAGAAACTAAAAATGATGCCACCGATGAGTTCAGAAGCAACGGTATTGCGTGGTTATTTGGACTGGATTGTGGATTTACCTTGGAAAAAACGCACTCGTGTGCGCAAAGACTTGGTTGCCGCTGAAGAGGTGCTTAATGCAGATCACTTTGGTTTGGATAAAGTTAAGGAGCGAATTCTTGAGCACTTGGCAGTGCTACAGCTGGTTAAAAAAGTTAAAGGACCTATTCTTTGTTTTGTAGGTCCTCCTGGGGTAGGTAAAACATCATTGGCAAAATCTATTGCTCGCGCAACCAAACGAAACTTTGTTCGCATGAGCTTGGGTGGCGTGCGTGATGAAGCAGAAATTCGTGGACATAGGCGCACTTATATAGGGTCTATGCCGGGTAAAGTGATTAAGTCCATGAAGAAAGCGGGAACGAAGAACCCACTTGTTTTGTTGGATGAAATTGATAAAATGGGTGCTGATCACAGGGGTGACCCATCGGCAGCACTGCTTGAAGTATTAGACCCAGAACAGAATAATACATTTAATGACCACTACTTGGAAGTGGATTATGATTTGTCTGATGTGATGTTTGTGACCACTGCAAACAGCATGAATATTCCAGGACCACTTTTGGATAGAATGGAAATTATTCGTATCTCAGGTTATACGGAGCAAGAGAAACTCGCCATTGCAAAAAAATACTTGTTACCTAAACAAATTAAAAATCATGGTTTAAAAGATAAGCAGGTTGCATTATCTGATGAGACCATAACGGACGTGATTCGATATTATACACGAGAAGCAGGTGTGCGTGGTTTGGAGCGCGTGTTGGCAAAAATTTGCCGAAAAATTGTGCGCCAAGTGGTTTTATCTAAAGAAGAGAAGCTGCAGCCTATTCAACCAGATAACTTAGAAGTTTTGCTTGGTGTGAAACAATATCGTTTCGGCATGGCAGAAGCTCATGATGAAGTGGCCGTGGTGACAGGGCTTGCTTGGACAGAGGTAGGCGGTGAATTACTGCAAATCGAAACAGCACTCACGCCGGGTAAAGGTAAATTAACGGTAACAGGGCAGTTGGGCGATGTCATGCAGGAATCTATTCAAGCTGCGCTGACATACGTGCGCTCGCGCGCTGAACCTTTAGGCTTAAAGCCTGATTTTCATCAAAAAGTGGATATTCATGTGCATGTGCCTGAAGGCGCAATTCCTAAAGATGGCCCGTCGGCAGGCTTGGCAATGGCAACTTCTATTGTCTCTGCGCTTACAGGTATTCCTGTTTGCAGGGAAGTTTGCATGACAGGTGAAATAACATTGCGTGGTAAAAGTTTGCCTATAGGTGGGTTGAAAGAAAAGCTTCTTGCAGCACATAGAGGCGGCTTGACAACAGCGATTATCCCTGAAGATAATCGCAAGGACATGAAGGAAGTTCCTAAAATTATTAAAGATTCTATGAAAATGGTGTATGCTGAAAGTATGGATGATGTGTTAAAGTGCGCTTTGACACAATTACCTGAAGGTATGTCTAATAACGTACGCTTTGTTCCTAATATTATTTCAGGAATTCATTTAAATGAAGAGAGTGCAACTTCACACTGATGGGGTTTGAATAAAAAACGTTGACTGGGTTTGTCAGGACTGTTTAAGTTCGTCTTATCTTGTTAAAGATTAAAATATCGGAGGGTAGTAATGAAAAAAGTAGATTTGATAAACCACGTTGCTGATACAGCAGGTTTGAGTAAAGTTGATGCTGGCGCGGCTGTTGATGCTGTGATTGGCGGAATCACTGGCGCATTGTCTGGTGGTGATAGCGTTAGCCTTGTTGGGTTTGGTACGTTCTCAGTAACTGACCGCGCAGCACGTACAGCGCGCAATCCACGTACTGGTGAGCCAATCCAAGTTGCTGCTTCTAAGGCACCTAAATTCAAAGCTGGTAAAGGCTTGAAAGACGCTGTTAAATAAGAACTAAATTAACACTTGCAAAGTGGCTCGGGCTCGCTAATCTTCCGCCACTTTCGTAAGGGTAGCCCCTTGGAAAGAGGGCGCTTAGCTCAGTTGGTAGAGCACCGCCCTTACAAGGCGGTGGCCGCAGGTTCGAGTCCTGCAGCGCCCACCATGGAGCGGTAGTTCAGTTGGTTAGAATGCCGGCCTGTCACGCCGGAGGTCGCGGGTTCGAGTCCCGTCCGCTCCGCCATTATGAAAAGCCTCTTGGTTAAATCCAAGAGGCTTTTTTTGTATTTTATTTTCTTAATATATTCTTTAAGACAAGGGTGTTGTCCCATGCTAGACTTCTCTTATGATTGATTTACAAAATGATAATGAGCCTGAACATGAGCGCCCTAATAAATCGTTACAACGGCGCGAAGCTCTGGCGATGTTGGATTTGGCAAAACGTTTACTTGAGCTTCAGCCTTCACAGTGGGCGAGTATTGATTTAACCTATGAGGTCATTGCTGCTTTGGAGGCATCAAAAAATATGCTGCAGCATGGCGCTCAGAAACGGCAGCTTAAGCGGGTTGCAAAGCTGCTCCGTGACCAAGATGTCAGTAGTGCGCAAGATGCAGTTGAAAATGAAGTGAAACAAACGCAAGCCGTGAATACGGCATTTCATAAAGTGGAAATGTGGCGGGATAAACTTATTTTAGGCGACCGAGATGTTGTTACATCTTTTTTGCAGGCGTATCCCAACACGCATGCGCAAACATTAAATCAAATGGTTCGTAATGCAAAACGAGAGCAAGCGCAAGGCAAACTGCCTAAGTCCGCAAAATTATTGTTTAAGTTTATCCGGGATGAACTGGGTTAGTTGCATAGTTTTTAAGATGGGCTTATCTTGATATTCAAGGGTCGATTTTTTAATCGATTGCGGTTATAGTGCGCATCCTCAGCACGATTATGTGAGGGAAATTCGCTTTATTATATAAGTTATTTTGGGGAAAATTAATGTCCACAGTTGCAGATCTAAAGATTGATTTGGTAGAAGTTTGTGAGGCAGCGGCGCGTGCTTGTGCACCGTTTGTTGGCTCAGGTCAGAAGGATGAAGGTGATGGTCTAGCCGTTGATGCGATGCGTGAACGTATCAATCAAGTGAACATGAAAGGTGTGATTGTGATTGGGGAAGGTGCGAAAGATGAAGCGCCAGCATTGTATGACGATGAAGAAGTTGGCACTGGTTCAGGTATTGGTGTTGATATTGCTGTTGACCCTATCGAGGGCACGAACTTGTTTGCGCGTGATGCAGCGGGTTCTATTGTAACACTTGCGGCAGCACCTGCGGGTTCAATGTTTCGTCCCGGCTCATGTTTTTACATGGAAAAACAAGTGTATCCAAAAGCTGCGCGTGGTAAAATTGATCCAACAGCTTCAGTTGAAGTTCGTTTGACGCAATTGGCAGAAGCTTTGCAAAAAGACATTAAAGAAATCACAGTGTTTGTGTTGGATAAACCACGTCATGCTGAATTAATTAAAGAGATTTATGCGTGTGGTGCAAAAGTTCGCCTTGCAACAGATGGTGATGTAAATGGTGCGATTCAAGCTGTATTAAATATGGGTTCTGACGCGTTATTCGGCATTGGCGGAACGCCAGAGGGTATCGTGACAGCATGTGCGGCACGTGCCATGGGCGCTGAAATGTTTGGTCGCATGGCTCCGCAGAAAGATTTTGAAATAGAGTTGTGTAAAAAAGAAGGGATTGATACAACCACGTATTTAACACGTGATGAGTTGGTGACATCTGATGATTGCATGTTTATCGCCACTGGTTTAACCACAGGTGAGTACGTGGATCATGTTAAAGTTGGTACAGATGTTGATGGTAAGTATATGGTCACAGACACTGTCGTTCTTTCGGGTTCTGTAGGTAATATCCGTCGCGTTCAAACAACGTTACATGTTTAAGTTTTAATCGTTTTAATATAAAAAGTAAGAGGTAAATATGAGTAATAATCGTAGACACTTAGCAAATGCAGTGCGCGCACTGGCGATGGATGCAGTACAAAAAGCAAATTCAGGTCACCCTGGCGCACCTATGGGCATGGCAGATATTGCCGAAGTGCTTTGGAATGACTACATGAAGCACAATCCGACCAACCCTAAGTGGGCTGACCGAGACCGCTTTATTCTTTCGAATGGTCATGGTTCAATGTTGATTTACTCTTTGTTGCACTTAACAGGTTATGATTTGGGTATTGAAGACATTAAACAATTCCGCCAACTTCACTCACGTACGCCAGGCCACCCTGAATACGGATATGCGCCTGGCATTGAAACTACAACAGGTCCTTTGGGGCAAGGTATTACCAATGGTGTTGGTATGGCGCTGGCTGAAAAAACGCTGGCAGCTCAATTTAATAAACCAAACCATACAATTGTTGACCATAATACTTATGTATTTTTGGGTGATGGTTGTTTGATGGAAGGTATTTCTCACGAAGCATGTTCACTGGCTGGCACACTTGGTCTAGGTAAGTTGGTTGCATTCTGGGATGACAACGGCATTTCAATTGATGGTGAAGTTGAGGGTTGGTTCACCGATGATACAGCAAAACGTTTTGAAGCCTATGGTTGGCAGGTGATTCGCGATGTTGATGGTCACGATGCAGATGAAATTAAAGCTGCAATTGAAACTGCAAAAGCTGAAACCGGCAAACCAACGATGATTTGTTGCAAAACAATCATTGGTTTTGGTTCACCCAACAAAGCGGGTTCACACGATTGTCATGGTGCGGCTTTGGGTGATGAAGAAATTGCATTGGTTCGTAAAGAGCTTAACTGGGATGCTGCGCCATTTGAAATTCCTGCTGATGTTTATGAAGGCTGGGATAATAAAGAAGCAGGTCAAGCTGCAGAATCCGAATGGGACAAAACATTTGCCGCATATGCTGCTGAGTATCCAGATGAAGCTGCAGAGTTTACTCGCCGTATCAATGGTGACCTGATTGATGAATGGGAATCTACTGTGGATGCATTTATCGCTGAAACTGCTGCGAAAGGTGATACGATTGCAACACGTAAAGCATCGCAAAATTCGATTGAGGCACTTGCAAAAGTAACGCCAGAATTTTTGGGTGGTTCTGCTGACCTTGCAGGCTCTAACTTAACGCTTTGGTCAGGTGCAAAACCTGTGATTGACCATGCTGATGGCAACTATGTGAACTACGGTGTGCGTGAATTTGGTATGGCTGCAATGATTAATGGTATCAGCCTGCACGGCGGTTTCGTGCCTTACGGTGCAACATTTTTGATGTTCTCTGAATATGCTCGTAATGCATTGCGCATGGCGGCATTGATGAAACAAGGGCATATCGAAGTGTTTACCCATGACTCTATTGGTTTGGGCGAAGATGGTCCTACGCATCAGCCTGTTGAGCAAACTGCAACCTTGCGCATGATTCCAAATATGGATGTTTGGCGCCCTTGCGATGCTGTGGAAACAGCAGTGGCTTGGAAAGTAGCTGTCAAAAATACAACACGCCCAACATCTTTGATTTTGTCTCGTCAAAATCTTGTGCATCAAGACCGTACTGCAGATCAAATTAAATTGATTGAACGTGGTGGATATATCCTTAGAAATTGTGAAGGTACACCTGACGTGATTGTTATTGCGACAGGTTCTGAGCTAAACCTTGCTGTTGAGGCTGCTGTGGCATCAGACAAGAAGGTTCGTGTGGTCTCTATGCCTTCAACCAATGTGTTTGATGAGCAAGATGCGGCGTATAAAGAGTCTGTGCTTCCAGCTTCTGTTGCAAGTCGCGTTGCTGTTGAAGCTGGCGTAACGGGTTTCTGGGGTAAATATGTAGGTTTGAATGGTAAAGTGGTGGGTATTGATACATTCGGTGAATCAGCGCCAGCCGATGAACTGTTCAAAATGTTTGGCTTTACGGTTGAAGCAGTTGTATCTGCAATCAACGAAGTCGCTTAATTTTTTATAAAAAGAGAGGAGAGAGTAAGATGACAATTAAAGTTGGTATTAATGGATTTGGCCGTATTGGTCGCATGGTATTCCGTGCAATTAAAAAAGATTTTCCTAATTTGGAAGTTGTAGGTATTAATGACCTGTTGGATAATGATTATTTGGCTTATATGCTTAAATATGACACTGCACATGGTCGTTTTGATGGCGAAGTCACTGCAATTGATGATACATCATTCACAGTTGATGGTAAAAAAATTCGTCTTTCGGCTGAGCGCGACCCTGCGGCATTGAAATGGGATGAAATTGGTGCTGATTTGGTGATTGACTGCACAGGCTTCTTCTTAACCCAAGAAAGCTGCCAAGCACATATTACAGCAGGTGCGAAAAAAGTGGTTCAATCTGCACCATGTAAAGATGGTGGCCCTATGTTCGTTTATGGTGTGAACCATGAAGACTACAATGGCGAAGCTATTATTTCTGCAGCATCTTGTACCACCAATTGCTTGGCACCAATCGCGAAAGTGATTCATGATAACTTTGGTTTGAAACGTGGTTTGATGACGACTGTTCATGCTGCAACTGCAACACAAAAAACGGTTGATGGACCTTCGATGAAAGACTGGCGTGGTGGTCGTGCTGTGTTTGAAAACATCATTCCATCATCAACAGGTGCTGCTAAAGCAGTAGGTGTAGTGCTTCCTGAATTGAATGGTAAATTGACAGGTATGGCTTTCCGTATTCCATCTGTTGATGTATCTGTTGTAGATTTAACGTGTGAATTGGATAAATCAGCATCATATGCTGATATTTGTGCTGCCATGAAAGAGGCTTCAGAAAGTTCACTTAAAGGTACACTTCAATACACGGATGAAATGGTTGTTTCTTCAGACTTCCGTGGCATCAGCGCATCTTCAATTTTTGATGCGGGTGCTGGTATTGCATTGGATGAGACATTCGTTAAAGTCGTATCTTGGTACGATAATGAATATGGTTACACATGCAATATGTTACGATTAGCTGAGCACGTTGCTGGTTAATTGATTGATCAATGTGGGGTTTCACAGAGACCCCACGTTTGTTTTTGTTTGTTTTAACAAGCATATAAAAACAAACGTTTTATCGAAATAGGAAGAGGAGTAAATAATGTCTGTAATTAAAATGACTGACCTGGATTTAGCGGGAAAACGCGTATTGATTCGTCAGGATTTAAACGTACCTATCGCAGAAGGTAAAGTATCATCAGATAAGCGCATTCGTGCATCATTGCCAACCTTAGAGCACTGCATTAAAGCAGGTGCAAAGGTAATGGTTATGTCGCATTTGGGTCGTCCAACTGAAGGTGAGCCTGCAGATGAGTTTTCCCTTGCGCCAGTTGCAGCACATATGTCCACACTTTTGGGTCAAGACGTACGCTTGGTTAAAGATTATGTAGGTTCTGATGTTGACGTTGCTGATGGTGAAGTTGTTTTGCTTGAAAACGTACGCTTTAATGCTGGTGAAAAGAAAAATGATAAATCTTTGTCTAAGCAGTACGCAGCATTGTGTGATGTTTATGTGATGGATGCTTTTGGTACAGCGCATCGTGCGCAAGCTTCAACACATGGCGCAGGTCAATTTGCACCAACAGCATGCGCAGGCCCATTGCTTGCAGGTGAGCTTGAAGCTTTAGGTAAAGCATTGGATAACCCTGCACGCCCAATGGTTGCGATTGTTGGTGGCTCTAAAGTTTCAACGAAACTAACTGTGCTTGAATCACTTGCTACGATTGTTGATCAATTGGTTGTGGGTGGTGGTATCGCCAATACATTTATTGCAGCAGCAGGGAAACCTGTAGGTAAGTCTTTGTATGAAGCAGACTTGGTTGATACGTGTAAAAAATTAACTGCTGATGCGATTGCGAATGGTGGCTCGATTCCTGTACCAACAGATGTTGTGTGTGCTAAAGAATTTTCGCCTACTGCAGAAGCAACATTAAAAGGTGTGGATGAAACACTTGATGATGACATGATTTTTGATATTGGTCCTGATTCTGCTGCAGAACTTGCAGAAATCATTAAAAACGCAGGTACTGTTGTATGGAACGGTCCTGTTGGCGTATTTGAATTTGACCAGTTTGGTGAAGGAACCAAAGCGATTGCTATGGCTATTGCCGAATCTTCGGCATTCTCCATTGCAGGTGGTGGCGATACATTGGCTGCGGTTGATAAGTATAATATCTCAGATAAAGTATCTTATATCTCAACAGGTGGCGGAGCATTTTTGGAATTCTTAGAAGGCAAACAGTTACCTGCCGTTGCCATGCTTGAGGCACGAGCTAAATAATGACAGAACTTATTCGTAGAACCAAAATTGTTGCAACGATTGGCCCCGCTTCAGAATCACCTGAAATGCTTGAAAAAATGATTGCCGCTGGTGTGAATGTCGTTCGTCTGAACTTCTCTCATGGTACCCCTGAAGACCATCAGTTGCGTGCAGATAATGTACGTGCTGCAGCGAAGAAACTTGGTGTTGTTGTAGGTATTCTTGCTGATATGCAAGGTCCTAAGATACGTTGTGGTAAATTCATCAATGGTAAAACGATGCTTAAAGTTGGGCATAAGTTTATTCTTGATGGAGCGATGGATTTGGATTCAGGTACAGATGAACGTGTTGGTCTAACTTATAAAGAGTTGGTTGGTGACGTGGAGTCTGGCGCTCGTATTCTTCTCAATGATGGCCTGTTGGTTATGGATGTTGATGAAGTTATCGGTGAAGAAATTCATTGTACTGTGGTTGTTGGTGGCGTGTTGTCGAACAACAAAGGAATCAACCGCGCAGGTGGTGGTTTATCCGCAGCAGCGCTTACAGATAAAGATAAGGAAGATATTAAAACAGCATGTGCCATTGGCGTTGATTATATTGCAATTTCTTTTCCTCGCGATGGAAAAGATATGGACTATGCCCGCTCATTGGTTGAAGCTGAAGGCTCTAATGCAGGCATGGTTGCTAAAGTTGAACGTGCGGAAGCTGTGCTTGATGAAAATCTAAAAGCGATTATGGAAGCATCGGATGCGGTTATGGTGGCGCGTGGTGATTTGGGTGTTGAAATTGGTGATGCAGCAGTGCCGCCAGTGCAGAAGAAAATGTTGCGTATGGCACCGAAATATAATTGCCCAGTGATTGTAGCGACGCAAATGATGGAATCCATGTGTGAGAATCCGATCCCAACGCGTGCGGAAGTGAATGATTGCGCCAATGCTGTCTTGGATGGTACAGATGCTGTCATGTTATCAGGCGAATCGGCTGCGGGTGATTATCCCGTTGAAGCAGTGCTTGCTATGCACCGCACATGCATTGAAACGGAGAAACAACGTGTGATGCCTTCTGCGCAAACGCGTAACCCGCGTTATCCGCCACATTCAGTGGATGAGTGTATAGCTCGTCAGGCTATGGAAGTGGCAAGGGAAATGCCAATTAAGGCAATTGCATCATTTACAAGAAGTGGTAATACTGCGCTTTATATGTCGCGCCATTTGGGTGATGTGCCTATTTATGCAGTGACCTCTGAAGAAAGCACTTTGGGTAGGGTAACATTATTTCGTAATGTAACGCCTCTGCGTATGGATATTGATTATGGTCCAACTGATGCACCGCAAGCAACTTTGGATATTCAAGCTAAAATGCTTGTTGAAGACATTGCGAACAAAGGCGAACTTATTATTATGACTTTTGGTACACCGATGGGTGAATCAGGCGGTACCAATGCAATGAAAATCATTAGCGTTAAATAGCAGTTAATATTTTAAACTAAGGAAAGGAGTAAGAAAATGGCACTAATTACATTACGTCAACTATTGGATCATGCAGCTGAAAACAGTTACGGCATGCCTGCATTCAATGTAAATAATATGGAGCAAGTCCATGCAATCATGGAAGCTGCAAATGAAGTCAACTCACCTGTGATTATGCAGGGTTCTGCAGGCGCACGTGGCTATGCAGGCGAACCATTTTTGCGTCATTTGATTGATGCTGCAATTGAACAGTACCCACATATTCCTGTGGTTATGCATCAAGATCATGGCTCTGAGCCTTCAGTTTGTTTGCGTTCAATTCAATCGGGTTTTTCATCAGTGATGATGGATGGTTCTTTGGAAGCCGATTGTAAAACACCAGGTTCTTTTGAATATAATGTTGGTGTTACCAAAACAGTGGTTGATATGGCACATGCTGGTGGTGTTTCTGTTGAAGGCGAGCTTGGCTGCTTGGGTTCTTTGGAAACAGGTATGATGGGTGAAGAAGATGGGCATGGCGCTGAAGGCAAGCTTGATTTGGACATGTTGTTGACGGGTGTTGATGAAGCCGTTGATTTTGTTGAAGCAACAAATGTTGATGCTTTAGCGATTGCAATTGGTACCTCACATGGCGCATACAAATTTACCAAACCACCAACAGGTGAAGTGCTAAGAATTGATCGCATTGAAGAAATTCATGCAGCACTTCCAAATACGCACTTGGTGATGCATGGTTCTTCATCTGTGCCACAAGACTGGTTGGCGATTATCAATGAATATGGTGGCGAAATGGGTGAAACTTATGGTGTGCCTGTCGAAGAAATCGTGAAAGGTATCAAGTCTGGTGTGCGTAAAGTAAATATTGATACTGATTTGCGTATGGCATCAACGGGTGCAATTCGTCGTCACTTGAAAGAGAATCCATCAAACTTTGACCCACGTAAATTCTACAAAGCTGCAAAAGATGCCATGAAAGACATCTGTAAAGCGCGCTTTGAAGCATTTGGTTCTGCGGGTCAAGCAGATAAAATCAATGTTAAATCTTTAGAAACAATGATTGGTTATTACAAATAAGGTTTAACCATTCTTAAATTTTAAGAAGGCGGACCTTAGGGTTCGCCTTTTTTATTTGTGTTGTTATTCTTAGGCTATGTGGAATAGAGGTTTATTTTGAAGGATTTATTGTTCATTTGGAAAAGTAGGTGGTTTGCCTTTATTCATGACATGATATGGGTTGGTCTAGCTGTTTATTTATCTTTTGCCTTTCGTTTTGATTTTGGTCAAATCCCTCCTCATCATGTTCTAGGTGCTTGGAAACTCTTTTACATATCGCTACCTGTTCAAATGTCCACCTACTGGTTTTTTGGTTTATACCGAGGTATTTGGCGTTTTGCATCCTTGCCTGATTTGCAACGTATTATGCGTGCTATTGTTGTTGGCGCACTGGTCACATATTTTATCTTATTTATTTGGATCCGTTTGGATGGAATCCCACGTTCTACGCTGGTACTTTATCCTTTAATTCTTATTGGTGGGCTTGCTGGCGCGAGGCTTTTGTACCGCTGGTTTAAAGAAAGGCATTTAAAATTGTCATCTACAAATGCCAAGCGGGCACTTATTCTTGGTGCGGGTAAAGCGGGTGAGTTGTTGGTTCGTGATGTCTTGCAAAATGATGTTTATCTACCCGTTGGGTTTTTAGACGATAACCGTAAGAAAAAAGGCATGGATATTCATGGCGTCAGGGTTTTAGGCGACTTATCATCTTTGACAGATGTGGTTCAAGACCTAGAAATTCATGAAGTTTTGATTGCCATGCCATCGGCGAGTTCTGAAATTCTCCAGTCACTGGTCAAGCAATGTGCAGATGCGCATATTATCTGTCGAACCGTACCCAGCATGCAAGAGATAGAAGCGCATACATCAGCGATTGGTGATTTGCGTAGTATTCAGCTTGAAGATTTACTGGGTAGAGCACCGATTGCATTGGATAATAAAAAAGTGTGTGATTTTATACGTGGTAAATGTGTGATGGTCACAGGTGCAGGTGGGTCAATCGGTTCAGAATTATGTCGCCAATTGATGACCTTTGAACCAGCTAAACTGATTTTATTGGATCATGCTGAGTTCAACCTTTATCAAGTTGATAATGAGCTACAAAAGCTAAGTAACTATCAAGTTAGTGAAGCGATATTGGGTGATATTCGTGATGCTGAACGTATGGGCTGGGTGTATAGCCACTGCAAGCCACAAGTTGTATTTAATGCAGCTGCATATAAACATGTACCATTGGTGGAGGCTAATCCTGCGGAAGGCATCAAAACCAATGTCTTGGGTACAAGTCAAATTGCCGACTTTGCGGCGAAACATCATTGTGAATATTTTATACAGGTTTCCACAGACAAGGCGGTTAACCCAACCAATGTCATGGGTGCAACCAAACGTATGGCTGAAATTTATTGCCAGAATTTGAATGGTCGATGTGATACAGCTTTTATAACAACGCGGTTTGGTAATGTTCTAGGGTCTGCTGGTAGTGTTGTTCCATTATTCAAAAAACAGATTGAAGAAGGTGGCCCCGTTACAGTCACACACAAGGATATTACACGTTATTTCATGACGATTCCTGAAGCTGTGTCGCTTATTTTACAGGCGGCAACCATGGGTGATGGTGGTGAAATATTTGTGTTAGATATGGGTGAACCTATTAAAATTATTGATATGGCTGAGCAGATGATTTGTTTGGCAGGGTTAACACCTTATGATGATATTGAAATTCAATTTACAGGGCTCAGACCAGGTGAAAAACTGTTTGAAGAGTTATTTCATGAAGCGGAAGCATTGCGAGGAACGCAGCACCCTAAAATTATGTTATCTCACGCTAGGAGTGTGGACTGGAATGATGTGCAACAACATTTAGCTACGATTCGACAAGCTTGTGAGTCCAGGGATATACAGACCTTAATTACCTCATTAAACCAATTGGTTCCTGAATTTACACCTGACAAACGTCTGTTGCAGTGAACATAAAGCATGGGTCACACGGTATAGTTGTCCGTGTCGCTGTGTTTGCGCCACTTTGGCAAGGCTATGACTACCTTTGGTCAGATGAGTTGGGTGAAGCAGAGGTAGGGCTTAGGGTCACAGTTCCTTTTGGACATGGAAAACGCCTTGCAATGATTCTTGAAGTGTTGAAAGAGCCCCATGAAGTTGATGACTTAAAACATGTTAAAGATAGACTGGATATATCACCTATATTAACCCGTGAACGTATGCGCTGGGTTCAGCGTGCATCTGCTTATAATCTTAGTGCGTTGGGTGATATGTATGAGTTAGCCTTGGCATGGGCAAACCATGATAAACAAAGACGATTTCGTTGTTTGAATCTCGAAGCACTGCAAACTTTTGATACTAACCTCGCCCAAGCATTTCCAAGCAAGCGTGCCATTTCTTTGTCCACGATACACAGGCATTGTAATGGTGCTTTGCAATGGAAGGTATTACAGGCAGTACAAGATGATGTTTTAGAAGAAGTCGCTAGTCACCCAAGCTTTGAAAACATTGAACGAGAAACACCACTCAAGCTTAGGCAACAACAAAAAACAGCAGTTAATGCCATCCTTAATAAACAACATACATTTTATCCTTCGTTATTGTTTGGAAGTACGGGCTCAGGGAAAACTGAAGTATATTTGCAGATTGCTAAAAAACTTGCAGAACAAGGCAAACAAACACTGATTCTTGTGCCTGAAATTGGTCTAACTCCTATGTGGGTCAAACGCTTGTCTGCGCGATTTGAATCTATTGGTATTTGGCATTCGGGTTTAAGTGTGCGTGATAAAATCAGTGTGCGGCACAGGCTTGACGACATTCAAGTTTTGCTTGGCACACGTTCCGCGTTGTTTTTACCTTTGCCTAAGCTTGGTTTGATTGTATTGGATGAAGAGCATGACACCTCCTTTAAACAACAGGATGGGGTCAGTTATTCGGCGCGGGATATGGCGATGTTGTTGGGGCAAGAGTTAGACATTCCTGTTTTGCTGGGTTCAGCAACCCCAAGTTTAGAGAGTTGGCGGCAAGTGGAGCAGGGAAGCTTGGATTGTTTCAAGCTTACAGAGCGTGTATTCCAACACAAAATTGAACCTGAGATTGTGGATATGCGTGGTTCATCGGATATTTTATCAGCACAACTTATTCAACATTTAAAAGTAACGTTTGAGGCAGGGAAACAGTCTATGTTATACCTCAACCGCCGTGGTTATGCGCCAGCCTTGCAGTGCACAGCATGTGGTGATGTGCCAACATGCTCTGGATGCAGTGTGAAATTAACGCTGCATCGAAAACAAGGTGTTCTGCGTTGCCACAGTTGTGATTATAGCCGCCGTGTCAAAAAAGTATGTCAAAGCTGTGGTGAAAAAGCTTATTTACCTTTGGGTTCTGGCACGGAACGCCTTGAAGATGATTTGTTGGCAGCTTTACCCAAATTAAAAGTGGCAAGATTTGATAGGGATAAAATCCGTAATGCGAAAGAGTTGGAAGCCACACTATCTTCATTTGAGGCAGGTGATATTGATTGTTTGGTCGGCACACAGATGCTGGTGAAAGGGCATCACTTTCCCAATGTAACCTTGGTGGGTGTGATTAATGCTGATTTGGGTATGAATTTGCCTGATTTTCGAGCATCAGAGCGTTGGTGGCAGCAGATGACGCAGGTGTTTGGTCGTACAGGGCGCGGAGAGCAGACAGGTCACGTTGTCGTGCAAACATGGAGCCCAGAAGCACCGTGGTTTACACGATTGGATGAGCGTAAATCCAAGGCTGTGTTGGATGAGGAATTATCTATTCGTAAACTTGTGAACTTTCCGCCGTATGCACGCTGGGTACGCATTGTGTTTTCAGCCATCAACCATGAAAAAGCAGTGAAAGCAGCCCTTGATTTTGCCAAAGCGCTTAAAGGTTGGGGCGACATTAAAATGAGTGGACCCATGCCTTGTGCAATGGAGCGATTATCCGGTCGATTTCGATTCGAATTGATTTTAAAAGATGAGGGCCGCAAGCATTTACCGTGGAAGCTACAACCGTTGTTAGAACGTATGCGTGTGCCTTCTGGTGTCAGGCGAAAAGTGGATGTTGACCCGCAAGATTTCATGTGAATTACAAAATTATAGTTTTATTCATCTTGGCATGTTTGAATTGAGGCATGAACCGTATGCGATATAGTTTAGGCCTCGTTTTTTTCGTGTTGATGTCACCTTGTTTGACTTCTGCAGTTGAATGGGGTATACAGCTTGAGAAGACATGGTGGCAGTACCAAGAGTATGCCAAAGATGCATCTATTTCTGCAACACAAGCATCATTTCTGCCCTCGAAAACCACAGGTGATGGTGCGCAGTTGAAGCTTCAATTAAGTGGTGAACGTGATGACTCTTGGTATTGGGCAGTCTCGGGTGCATGGATGGATTCAACATCTTTTGCTACGGAGCGCTGGAGCAGCAAACAAACCAATGACTTAAGTGTTAAACAATGGGATATACGGCTTGATATTCAGCATACACTGATGCGAGATGCTTGGTGGGGTTTGTGGGTGGCGGCACGCCAGCAAGAACAATCCAGGCAAACATTTGTGGTCAGTGGAGTGCCAACAACAATTGCTGGAGAACCCATTGTTGAAAAAATACGCAGTGATTGGGCCGGTTTATCCTTTGTTGGTTTTGGCGGTCGTGAGCAACAGTTGCAAGCAAGTATTGATATTGCTGTGCCTATAAATGTTAAGACGACCAACCCCTTGTTTAGCGGTGACTTTCAGAAAAAAACAGGTTTTCGAAGTGCTTTAGATTTTCGTTGGTATTTGTCCAAGCGTGCTTTGGGCTTAGACGATGTGAGCCTGACATTACGTTATCAATATCAAGAATTGGGTGGCGAACAGTTGGCTGATGGCAGCTTTTGGCCATATAATCGTTGGCAAATGCTTGGTTTTGGGTTGTTATACGCATGGTAATGGATATGCAATCTTCAAAACTTTTGATGTGGGCTCCGCGTGGTTTAGAAATTCTTCTCGTTTTGCTTGCCGCTTGGTTATTGGCAGGGCTGTTTGCGAGCAATCCTTTGGAGAAGTCCAAGCATGTATTGGTGAATGAAAATAGCGGTGAAACAAGTGAGACATTTGATGTTTCCTTGCTTAAAGGCGTGGGCTTGTTTGGTAAAATGGCTGCGCCCAAAGCTGCACCCGTGCAAGAAAAACCTAAACATGAGTCAGTAAAAGAAAGCCGTTTGCAAATTAAGTTGATTGGAACCGTTGTTGCAGGTGATAAATCTGCAGCCATGGTATCGGCGGGTGGAAGCAGGAAACAAGAGGTGTTTTTCTTGCATGAAGCCATTCAGCCCAATGTGACCCTAGAAGAAGTGGAAGCTACTGCGATTGTGGTGAGCAACCGTGGAAAACGAGAGCGCATTAGCATTGAAGCAGGAAAAGCGCTTGTGCAGCAATCGACCAAACCTGTGGTTAAACCGCGAAGAGCGCCTCAAATTCCCATTGCCACGCAAGTGAATAGAAAAATAAACCGACAAAAGCTGAACTCACAAATGCGTAACTTCTCAACATTATTGAGCCAAGCGCGGGTTAGTCCGCATTTTAGCAATGGAAAACCTGATGGCTTTACCATTAGCGAGATAGTAAAAGGTTCGCTGTATGAAGAAATTGGTTTGCAAAACGGTGATATTATCAAATCGGTAAATGGTGAATCGGTAACGGGTGCAGAGCAGGCTATGCGCATGTATC
>CAMZLG010000137.1 GCA_947311495.1 uncultured Zetaproteobacteria bacterium | reverse complement strand
TGATGGCTTATTCAAAGCGATTGAAAAGCTAAGTCAAAGCAATGGCTTCACCCATTTAAGCGAGGCGCAACAAACCGCCATCACCAACACCTTAAGAGATTTCAAGCTGGCAGGTTCAGCATTAGAAGGTGAGGATAAACAACGCTTTGCTGAAATAAAAATGCGCCTTGCCGAACTTGGCAACACATTCTCACAGCATGTTTTGGATGCCACCCAAGCATTTGAATTACTGATCGACGATAAAAACAAGCTCAAAGGTTTACCAGAATCTATTATTGAGGGTGCAGCGCAACGCGCCAAGGATAGTGATAAACAAGGTTACTTATTTACCCTAGACATCCCATCTTATTTGCCCTTGATGCAATACTTGGATGATTCAAGCATCCGCAAAACCATGTATCAAGCTTATGTTAGCCGTGCATCCGAGGGTGAGTTGGACAACACACCTGTGATTGATGAAATACTCACGCTCAAACAAGACATGGCAGTCCTGCTTGGTTTTGAGCATTACGCTGCATATTCCTTAGCCGATAAAATGGCAGAAAGTGTTGAGCAAGTGACCTCATTTTTGCGCGATTTGGCACAAAAATCGAAAGAAATGGCAAAAAATGACCTCAAAGAGATAAAAAACTATGCCAAAGATGAATTAAACATCAAAAAGCTTGAAGCTTGGGATATACCTTATGTGTCTGAAAAACTTCGCCAGTCCAAATATGCAATTTCCCAAGATGGTTTAAAACCATGGTTTCCTGAAGCATCGGTGAAACAAGGGTTATTTAACCTCGCAGAGCAATTGTATGATATTCGAATCAAAAAAGGTGATGCGCCTGTTTGGTTTAAAAGCGTTGAATATTATGATGTATTTGATGTAAGCGGTAATAAAAAGGCAGGTTTTTATCTCGACCCGTATGCTCGCAAAGGCAAGCGCGGTGGTGCTTGGATGGATGAAGCTTTGGTGGCTTGGAAGTTTGGCGATGGCAGCCTGCAACATCCTGTAGCGTATTTGGTGTGCAACTTTGATGCGCCAGTGGGCGATAAACCTGCGCTGTGGACGCATGATGAAGTTATCACCCTATTTCATGAATTTGGGCATGGCTTACACCACATGATGACGGCAGTGGATGTGCGCGAAGTCTCTGGCATCAATGGTGTGCCTTGGGATGCTGTGGAATTGCCTAGCCAGTTTATGGAAAACTTCTGCTGGGAGCGCGAAGTATTGGATTTGTTCGCCAAACATTATGAAACAGGTGAACCTCTACCCCAAGCCATGTTTGAAAAAATGACAGCTGCGAAAAACTTCCAATCTGCCATGCAAATGCTGCGCCAAATTGAATTTTCATTGTTTGATTTATTGCTTCATGCCGATTTTGACCCCCAAGGCGACAAATCAGTTCAAGGTTTATTGGATGAAGTCCGCGCAGAAATCGCCGTGCTCACGCCACCAGCATTCAATAAATTTCAAAATAGCTTTTCACATATCTTTGCAGGTGGTTATGCCGCAGGTTATTTCAGCTACAAATGGGCGGAAGTGTTGTCCGCAGATGCATACGCTGCCTTTGAAGAAGCATCACAAGGCGCAAGCATCATCAACAAAGAGGTTGCCCATACATTCTTAACCGAATTGCTTTCACGCGGTGGCAGCCGAGATATGATGCAGAGCTATCAAGCATTTAGAGGCAAAGCCCCAACGGTTGATGCGCTCTTAAAACATAATGGTATCTCACAGACTGAGAGCTAAATGGTGCTCTTACTTGACCTTGGGTGGATATATCGGCATCGTCGAAACTATTCCACTTTTATGGCTTGGTATGCAATAGAGTGGAATTAATGTCCACCTATAGGAGTGAATAATGACGAACTTTGATTACTCCTATTCGGTTAGTTATGCCCTATGAATAAACATAAGAAAGCATCACTATTTATTCTTATTACAACGGCTGTAGTTTTATATTTGTTAGCTGGTATTTTATTAAATCCATTCATATTATGGACATCATTGCCTTTATATATAAGTTACTTATTTATTAACAAAGCAGTTAAGTTGCATTCAATTTCAAAGCTAATATCCGCTTACGGATTTATGTTATTTAGCGTCGCCTTTAGCGTTTTTTATCACATCACATGGTACATAGACTGGCAAGGCACAAAAACAGGAAGCTCAACATCAGCATTGATTTTTATTTGGCTACCTTTGTACTCAGTGATTTTAGGATTTATTGGATACGTTCTTGGTAAATTAGCTGGTAGGCTATATGAGCGAAAGGCATAACAAGGCGCTCGTTCGGACGCAAACTACGCTGCGCTTCGTTTGCCCGCACAGCTTGGTCGTTATCATCTGAATGATTTTCTTAGCTGCCCTGAATATGTATAAGAACCGATGACCATCGCTGCATCACAATGGCGGCAACTCGCCCTATCTCGCCAAGGCTTAACATCCAAACAACCATTTGGCTTAGGAGTGGATGGCACACTTCAAACCATTAAACACCTTGGATATGTGCAAGTGGACACATTATCGGTGGTTGAGCGAGCGCATCATCATGTCTTGTGGAATCGTGTGCCTGATTATCATTTAAACCACTTGAATCAACTGGTCAGCGATAAACATATCTTTGAATATTGGTATCACGCCGCATCATATTTACCCATGCGCGACTACCGCTTTGCCTTGCCCAATATGCTCTCGATTCGCAACGGTGAAAACCGCTATTACACCAAGGTTGATAAAGGTCTAATGAAAGAAATCTTAGCCCGTATTCAAGGTGAAGGACCTTTGCGCTTGCGCGACCTCAAAACAGACAATAAGAAACACGGCAAATGGTGGGATATGGCACCTTGCCGCCGTGCGTTGGAAGTGTTGTTTATGCAAGGTGAGGTGATGGTGTGCAAACGCAATGGCATGGAGAAAGTCTTTGACCTTACCCAACGCTGTTTGCCTGATGACATCAATTTAAACATGCCTACGCCAAGTGAATATGCGGCATATTTATTTGATACCACACTTAGAGCGCACGGTATCTTCACGTGGAAACAGCTTGTGCACTTGAAGACTGGAAAAACCATGCGGGATGCCATGTCTGAGGTGCTTCACGAACGTCTTGAAGCTGGAATCATCACCGCAATCAATCATTCCGATTTACCAAACACTTATATCAGCACCCAAACCTTAGAGCAGTCGCCCATCCAAAAAGATTCACTCAAAATATTATCACCCTTTGATAATGTTGTGATTCACCGCGACCGATTAAGCGCACTGTTTGGTTTTGATTATACTATTGAATGTTATGTACCCAAAAACAAACGTATATTCGGTTATTTCTGCCTGCCTATTTTGTATGGCGATACATTTGCGGGTCGAATCGACTGCAAAGTACATCGTACTGAGCAACGATTTGAAGTTATCAGCCTGCATATTGAAGACAAACCATTAGACCGCGACCACTTTATCCCTGCTCTCATGGATGCGTTACAAAAGTTCGCTGACTTTAACCAATGCCCGAAACTCGATGCAAAAGTCGTCACCAATATGCATAAAGTATAACCTTACAACGGCTTTGCCTACAAAGAAAGCTTGATATGGCTAATATATAGGCATAAGTAGCCTTTTCTCCCCTCTAATCCTTATTTATATTGTGCTATTTCAACGGCATGCAAATTGCTTCTGTGTTTTTAGTATATTCTAAAACATCAGGAGAGGTTATGTCTTATTTAGAACCATCAGAATTTGTCACCAAAATGGTCGATGCAGGAGAGTCCAAGATTTTTATGTCCAAAAAGGACACGTTGATTCGTGCTTTTATGGCGGGTGCAATCTTGGCTTTGGCTGCAGTTTTTGCGATTACCGTTGCCACAAAAACAGGCTCGCCTTTGCTTGGCGCAGTGCTTTTCCCCGTTGGTTTTATCATGCTGTATTTGATGAAGTTTGACCTTTTAACGGGTGTGTTCACCTTGGTGCCACTTGCACTTCTGGATAAAAGACCAGGCGTTGATGTGAAACAAGTGCTAAGAAACTGGGGCTTGGTTTTCTTAGGCAATTTGGGTGGTGCGCTGATGGTTGCATTTGGTATGGCATTTATTTTGACCTATGGCTTTGATACAGATGGTGGCGCGATTGCCGCCAAAGTTAGCCATATCGGCG
>CAMZLG010000136.1 GCA_947311495.1 uncultured Zetaproteobacteria bacterium | reverse complement strand
TCAACGAGAGCATGAAGCACATCAAGCAGCTTATCCACATCGGCAAAGTGAAGCCCTGTGGTGGGTTCATCAAGGATGTACAAGGTGTCGCCCGTGGCTTTGCGGGCTAATTCTTTGGCGAGTTTAACCCGTTGCGCTTCACCACCTGAAAGTGTGGTGGCGGCTTGTCCAAGGCGAATATAACCCAAGCCGACTTGTTGCAAAGTGTTGAGCTTGTTTTTTAAAGATGGCACAGCCTTAAAGAACTCAAAACCTTCATCGACTGTTAAATTTAAGACCTCATCAATGGTTTTACCTTTGTAGCGAATGTCCAAAGTCTCACGGTTGTAGCGTTTACCTTG
The DNA here is from genome assembly GCA_947311495.1 of uncultured Zetaproteobacteria bacterium. Taxonomy (GTDB): domain Bacteria; phylum Pseudomonadota; class Zetaproteobacteria; order Mariprofundales; family Mariprofundaceae; genus Ghiorsea. The sequence goes on along the minus strand of CAMZLG010000136.1, from coordinate 6,330 downwards.
GCAGGTTTCGCAATTCACATACACATCAGGCAAAAAGTGCATTTCCACTTTAATCATGCCATCACCCTGACATGCTTCGCAGCGACCACCCTTCACATTAAACGAAAAACGCCCGATTTTGTAACCCCTTGCCCGTGCTTCAGGCACGGCGGCAAACAGCTCACGAATGGGCGTAAAAATGCCAGTATAAGTGGCAGGATTGGAGCGGGGCGTGCGCCCAATGGGGCTTTGGTCGATGTCGATGATTTTGTCTAATTTGTCTTCACCAATCAGTGCGGTGTGCGTACCAATGCGTTCGGTTTTTAAGCCCTTGGCATGGGCAAAGGCGCGGTATAATGTGTCCAAAGTTAGCGTGGATTTTCCTGAGCCAGATACACCTGTGACACAGGTAAAGCGACCAATCGGAAATTCAGCGGTGACATCTTGAAGATTGTGTTCTGATGCACCCGTAATGCCAAGCATGGGATGTTTTTTGGGTACAGGGCGGCGTTTGGGTATCTTGATGGACTTGCGACCCGTCAAATAATCGGAAGTTAATGTTTTTTTCTTGAGAATTTGAGCCAATGAACCTTGAGCAACGATTTCACCACCATGTTCACCTGCATGTGGCCCCATATCGACAATAAAATCAGCATGGCGAATGGCATCTTCATCATGCTCGACCACAATCACCGAGTTACCCAAGTCTCTTAATCGTTTGAGTGTGTTTAACAATCTGTCATTGTCACGTTGATGCAAACCAATGGAAGGCTCATCCAAAATATACAATACACCAACCAATGCCGAGCCGATTTGTGTGGCAAGGCGGATGCGTTGGGCTTCGCCACCTGATAATGTGCCTGATGTACGGTTTAAACTAAGATAATCCAAACCCACTTCAATCATAAAACCAAGCCTCGCAGCAATTTCCTCAATGATTTTCTCGGCGATTTCTTGGTCTTGTTTGTTCAAGCTGAGATTAGCAATCCAAACCAAGGTTTCGCGAAGGGGAAGCTGGCAAATGGTGGGCAAAGATAAATCGCCCAGCAACACATGCCTTGCCGTGATGTTTAAGCGCGAACCTTCACACGTTGGACAATCAATGGCATTGATATACTGGCTTAATTCTTCGCGCACTTGTTCGGATGATGTCTCTTTATATCTGCGCTCTAAGTTGGGAATGACACCTTCAAATGGGCGGCTGACTGTGCGCGCTTGGGTGGCTGTTTCAAAGATAAAATCAACTTTTTTGCGACCTGTGCCATACAAAATCGCTTTTTGTGCTTCTGGCGGCAAATCTTTGAAGGGCGTTTGCATATTTGCGCCCATAAACTTGGCGACGGCTTCGATAGTTTGGTGATACATAAAGGTTTCACGACCACCCCAAGGGATAATCGCACCTTTTTCTAATGTGAGGTTGTCATTGACTACAAGTGAGGGGTCAAAAATCGTTTGTTTGCCCAAACCATCGCATTTGGGACAAGCGCCCGCAGGCGAGTTGAATGAAAACAAACGCGGCTCGATTTCGGGGTATGAAATGCCGCAAGCAGCACAAGCACAGTTTTCAGAAAACAACTGTTCCGCGTTACCAATCAAGGCAATTAACATGCCTTCACCATATTTGAGTGCGGTTTCCACTGAATCGGCAAGTCGGGTGCGTATGCCTTGTTTGATGACCAACCTATCAATGACCAGTTCAATGTTATGTTTGATATTTTTTTCTAAATCAGGCGCATCTTCCAGAGGCATGATGTCGCCATCAATACGAATACGCACAAATCCATCTTTGATGGCTTGTTCAATTTCTTTTTTGAACTCACCTTTTTTGTTGCGAGCAATGGGGGCGAGCAGTTGCAGCTTGGTGCCTTTGCCTAAATCGCTCAGTTGCTGGATAATTAGACTGGCAGGTTGGGATGTAATGACTTCACCACATTGATAACAGTGCGGCTTCCCTACGCGAGCGAATAAAAGCCTTAAATAATCATAGACTTCGGTAATCGTACCCACGGTGGAGCGGGGATTTTTACTGGTGGTTTTTTGTTCAATGGAAATGGCAGGGCTTAAACCTTCAATGCTATCCACATCGGGGCGCTCCATCATGCCCAAGAATTGGCGAGCATAGGCAGAAAGGGACTCGACATAGCGGCGTTGCCCCTCGGCATAAAGTGTATCAAAAGCGAGCGATGATTTGCCCGAGCCCGATACGCCTGTAATCACCACCAGTTTGTTGCGTGGAATATCTAGGCTGATGTTTTTCAGGTTGTGAACACGCGCACCTTGCACGCGGATAACATTGTCTTTCTTCAAGGTGTGTGACTAATCCTTGAAATGACAAATGTAATCAAGCATATCAGCCACCTCAATATCAAAGGAGCTGTTGGCGGGTACATCAAAGGATTTACCTGCGCTATAAATATGCCAATCTTCAGAACCTTCAAGACGAACACGACACTCACCGTGAAGGACTTCCATCACTTCAGCGGCAGAAGTTTTGAAATTGAAACAGCCTTTTTGCATGAAACCTAAGGTTTTGGTTTCACCATTCTCGGTTGTCACTGTTCGACTGATAACGTCACCATCATAATAAATATTGGCTTTTTTGGTGATAGTTGCGTTGGGATAAGTCATGTCAGCCTCCTAAAGCTCGGTGTCGAAGAAATCAACGGGTTGATTTGAGGGTGTTTCGATTTGTTGTTCGGGCGCATTGGTATCAGGGCTTGTTGTCGTCGGTGCTGTGCCTTCTCTGAATGCTTCCAAGAATGGATACCGCGTTGATGGCCCTGCGAGCAGCCCTGTTTTATAATCAATGGATGCCCATTCAATACCCTGCTCAGGCACGGGGAAGTCTTCCGCTTCACGGTCTTTGTGAACCTCTTGCATGGTTTCAAGCCAGATAGGAGCGGCAGCACCACCACCAGTTGCTTTTCTACCCATGGGTGCAGGATTATCTTTGCCCACCCAAACGCCAGTGAGCACTTGCGGGGTAAACCCCATAAACCACGCATCAATTTGTTTGTTGGTTGTGCCTGTTTTACCTGCGGCAGGGCGTTTGAAATGTTTGCCGACTGCTTTGCGCGCAGTGCCGCGTTTAACAACGCCAGTCATCATATTTTGCACCAAAAAAGCATCTACAGGGTCTAAAATTCTTTCGGCAGGGCGCATAAATTCATTCACCGCAAATACAGGGTCAGCATGGCAGACTTGGCAGCGATTGCCTGCCACGGAGCGATGTAGCGTTTGCCCACTCCTGTCTTGCACTTGTTGTATGGCCACGGGTTTATACTTCAGACCGCCGCTGGCAATCACCATATATGATTCAACCAAATGTTCGGGCGTAACCTCGGCAAAACCAAGTGCTAACGCCAGCTGCTTGGGGAATTTTTGTTCAAAGGGGTAATCACGCAAGCGGCGCAAGAATGTGTTGATACCAATATCTTGTAGCACGCGAATGGCAACAAGGTTACGCGAATGCTCTAAGGCATTACGCAAGGTAACGGGACCTGCAAAGCGGTTGCCATAGTTTTCCGGTCGCCAGAAGTCGTCGGTGGAACTGCCCGAAAACACAATGGGTGCGTCAACAACGATGCTGGAAGGTGTATAGCCCTTTTCAATCGCAGTGGTGTATAAGAAAGGCTTAAATGAAGAGCCGGGTTGTCGTTTGGCTTGGCTAACACGGTCAAAATCACCAAATTTGTAATCATATCCGCCTACGCGCGCAAGCACTGTGCCTTTGTGCAAATCAATAGAATAAAGTGCAGATTGAATGCTTGGTTTTTGTGTGACTGCAACGCCGCCATTGCCATCGCCACGAAGCATAATTTCATCGCCTTTATGCCAGTAGCTAGGTCTTATGCGTTTGCCAGGATGTTCTTTTTTTGCATTAATATCGGCTTGCCACCCCCATTTTGCAGGGCTTAATAACCAAGTATGCAAACCATCATTAACCAACAAACTACCGTCGCGTTTAATGTCTTGAACCAAAGCGGGGCGAAGCTCATCCGTAGCTAAAGGTTTATCTGTGGCTTTGTCTTCCCATGATTGCAATAAGGTATCCCAAGTTTCTAGTTCATGGTGGACTGGTGTGCGGTAGGGCTGCAAGCGTTCCACATTGAGCACGCCATTGCGCACGGCAAGGATAGCCGTGTCCTCTATATGTTCATCATAAGGTACAATGATACTTAAGCCCTGCCTACGCAACGTGGACTCACCAAATGCATCGACTAATGTTGAATGCACAAGATTAGCATATGCGTTTTTGAGTTTTCGAGCATTGAGCGGGGCAACGATTAAAGGTTCGTTAAATGCTTGCTCAACATCGCCAGCAGAGGCGAAACCACTGCGCTGAAGTTGACGAAGAACGGTGTTTCGGCGTTTGAGTGCGCGGTCATGGTGTGCATGTGGGGCATAAGAACTTGGGGCTTTGGGCAGCCCTGCCAACATTGCAGCTTCACCAAGCGTGAGTTCATCCAAGTGTTTGTGAAAATAGCGCCATGCAGCGGATGTCACACCATATGAACCGCGACCAAGAAAAATTTGATTTAAATATAGATATAAAATTTCATCTTTGGTGAAGTTTTGTTCAATGCGCCATGATAAAATTGCTTCTTTAATTTTACGGATATAACTTTTTTCGCGTGTAAGCAGGAAATTCTTGGCGACTTGTTGGGTGATTGTGGATGCACCTTGCACAGTGTGTCCTGCCCTAAGGTTGGCAATCATGGCGGCTATAATACGCCCAGGGTTGATGCCAGGGTGTTCGTAGAAATGTTCATCTTCAGCCGCAAGGAAAGCATTTTTGACCATATCAGGAATTTCAGACATGGGTGTAAGGATGCGATGTTCATCCGCATATTCAGCAATTAATTCGCCATTGGTGTTGAACACGCGCGAAACCAAAGGTGGCTGATACGTTGACAGACTGTTGAGTTGGGGTAAACCTTTGGAAAAGTAATAAACAACACCTGTGACGCAGATTACTGCCAGCAACATCAAAGGAAGGGATATTTTCAGAATGATTTTAAACCAACGCATGTCGCCAAGTCTAAGCGAAAAGCAGCTGAATCAGCAAGCAGAAGTGTGTTTGCAGAAAGGGTTTACGCTGCTTGAACTGATGATAGTTGTGTCGATTCTGGGTGTGTTGTTGGCGATAGCTATTCCAAGATTTCAGGAATGGCGTGAACATGCATCTGTAAACAATGCAACTTCTGCATTGTTTGTCACGCTGAAAAAAGCAAGGACGTTGGCAGTTGCCGAAAGCCGTAGTGTTAAAGTGACTTTAAAGACTACAGACCCATATAGCTTCACCTATGATAGTGCAGGGTGTAGCAACTGCCAAGCTAAGAAGATTGAATTGAAGCAATTTTCTTCAAACCTTCAGTTAAAAAGAAATGGGGGCACAGATAGCTTTACCTTTTCAAGTAGAGGAACTTCAGGGAATGGTACAATAAAAATAGAGAATGGTACTTATTACAAGTGTATTACCATTAATGCGATTGGTAGAGCATATGTTCAAGATACAAGTGCTCCATCTGCGACATGTCAGGGTCTATAATGCAGACCTCAGGTATGAATAAAGGTTTTAGTTTAATTGAAGTGATGGTTACAATGCTTCTCGTAACGGTGGGTATGCTTGCTTTGGGTAGCTTTTATTTGGCAGCGATTCAATCGGAAGGTCGGGCGCAAGAGCGAGTTGCGGCAGTTCATTTTGCTGAGCAAATCCTTGAGGATTGGCAGGTCAACAATGCTGCACCCACACCCGATTGCAAGGTGGCTGGTTCGGCTGCAGGCGCATTAGCGATAGGCACAGCTACAACATCGTGTATTCCGAATTCAGGGCTTCCTATACCCTTCGACATTTTAATTAATGAATCCGATGCGAAAGCACCTATTCCTAACGGTCACTTATTGCATAGCCCTGGTGTTGGTGCGCCTGAAATGGGCAAGATGCTAACCAATCCAGCGGTTGTAGGGTCTGCAAAAGTAAAAATTAGAAGTGTGAAAGTGTCTTGGACAGTGGGTAGTACAACCCGTGATATTGTGCTCACACATGTTACAAAGAAATGATAATGAAATATAATTGTAATCAGAAAGAGCTGGGTTTTACCATGATTGAAATGATGATAACCATGGTGATTGCTTTGGTGATTATGGCAGGCATGATGGGTATGTTTGTCTCACAGACAAGGACAGCACAGCTTCTGAATACTAAATCTGAGGCCATCAATGACTTATTTTTAGCCTCGCAAATTATGCAATTTGAGTTGCGCGGTGCCAAGGCGATTTGCTGGGATAGTTCAAAGAAATTAATTCGATACCAACCTTTATCGTCAAGTTATAATCTTGGTACTGGGT
>CAMZLG010000135.1 GCA_947311495.1 uncultured Zetaproteobacteria bacterium | reverse complement strand
ATTCAAAGTGAAACATATCGGATAATCCTTGCTCTTTGGCAACAGATTTGACCACCACTTCGGCAAGGGGTGAGCGGCAAATATTACCCAAACACACAAATAAAACGCGAAGTGGCTGACTCATGCTAAGTTTTACTCTGCTTGAGATACTTGTAAATAAAGGGGTTCTACCCACAACGCATGTTCTGCTGTGTTTGGGATAGCTGACACTGCTTGAATAAGCGCTTGCTCGCGCGACAGCTCCACTGGCAAAACATCCCAGTCATCAAGCGCAACAGGCACATCTGAGATAGAAATATAAGCAGAGGGTTTAAGTGATAAAAATTCTTGCCAAGATAAACACTGTGGTGCGGATAAACATTGCCCTTTTTCATATTGTGCTGCATACACCAAACCCGAACGCGCATCCTCAATCGCCCAAATGGGTGCTGAAGTATCCGCTTGAAGCGCTGTAATCGCCAACGACGACAAGCCAAATACAGGTTTATGTAATGACGCGTTTAAACCTGCAATGGTAGCACATGCCACACGCAAACCTGTGAAAGAACCTGGGCCTGTACTGACTGCAAAAGCTTGCAGGTCTTGCCAATTTATACCGTGGGTTTGAAGCAGGTTTTGCAACAAAGGCAGTAGCTCACGCGAATGCGCACGCGGCGTTTTCATGGTTGCGGAAAACACGCTCCCATCAGGCAAACATAAACAAGCACTCGCACCAACCCCTGTATCCAATGCTAAGATAGGTCTAGGGGATAAAGGCACGAGTATTTAAAAAAGAATCAGGTCAATTGACCGTAGGAATGCAAACCGGATAAATACATGTTTACACCTACGAAACAAAAGACTGTGACCACAAAACCAATCACTGTCCACCAAGCCAAGGTTTTACCTTGCAAGCCATGAGAGAACCTTGCATGAAGATATGCACCATACACAAGCCAAACAATCAATGCCCAAGTTTCTTTAGGGTCCCAAGACCAATAACCGCCCCAAGCTTCCGCAGCCCAAGCCGCACCAAGAATCGTTGCCAAAGTAAATGCAGGGAACCCAACCGCAACGGCTTTATAACCCAGTTGGTCCAACTGTTTAAGCGATGGCAACACTGCAAGCAATTTAGAATTGGGATTGCGATTTTCAACGCGGTTCCTAAGCAACCATGCCATACCTGCACCACATGCCACAGCAAATGAACCATAACCCACAAAGTTCAGTGGCACATGAATTTTCATCCAGTAGGATTGCAATGCTGGCACCAAAGGTTTGATGTCAGACTGACCAATAGACTCTAGCCAAATCGCAAAGAACACACCTGCTGCCACAATCGGCATCACAAATGCACCTAAACCACGCGCCTTATGACGGCTTTCAAGCGTTAAATACACCACTGAAATCACACAAAACAACAGAATAAAGACTTCATACAAGTTGGATACTGGCGCATGTCCGATATCACCATCCATCAACAAATAAGATTCATACCAACGCAATAAAAGCGCAGAACCACCTGCATACACACCAACCCAAGCCGTAATTGTACCCAATTTACCAATAAATGAATCCGGTGCAAAAAGGTATGCCATATAACAAAGTGCTGAGAACAAAAATGCAACATTCATGGTCATCACAATGCGACCTGAGAATAAGTTAGATTGGTCTTCGTATGTAATCATTGCCGCAGATGGTTCAAACAAGGTGTATATACCCATCAAAGAAACCATCAACACAATACCATCTAACCATGGCACAAGAATTTCAGAAAAACGAAATGCACGGAATTTCGCTTTGGATGTTGTGAATGAAAAAGCAATGCCTGCCAATGCGCCAGCACCCATCCATGTGACACCCTGCATGCTAAACATTTGGAACACAAAATTATCTTCCACATAGCCATCACCGCCAAACATTGCCAGTGCTGCAAGCCCTGCAATCATACCTAAGTATGCCCATGTGCGAACGTGGGCAATGCGCCCTGAAAATATTGAAAAGGTGCTGCTCTGATTTGAATCCATAGTTGTTGCTGTCATGATTGAACTCCTTGTTGATGCACATAAGCATCTTTGATTTGCTGTTCCAAGTCGATAAATTCTTGTTCAAATGCAACAGGATTACGGTTGCTTATACCAGTAACTTCCAGTTTCACTTTCCCTTGTTCATCGTCTTCAATTTTTATCCAAACTTTACGGTGAGCAACATAAAACATAATGCAAAGCCCTAAAACAAGTACGCCGCTACCAAACCACACTACGTCCATACCTGGGTCTTTGGCAAGTTGCAGCCCTGTATAATAAGTTTGGTCGAAGTCTTCGAGCACAGGCACAAATGGCCAAGGCATATCGGGAAGCACGCGCAATGCCTGAATCACACGGTTGCCCAGCATAGGCAAATCATCGGGGCGTTCATCGCCATACACTTTTTCCAAAGCAGCTCGAAATGCATTCAAATTAGCACGTTGTTGCTCTTCTTGGCTTGCCAATTGTTCTGCTGGCATATTGCGAATAAAGGCTTGAAACAATTCCCATTCTTGAGGGTTGGAGAAGTCTAAACCCAAAGAGTAGGACTCAAAATCACGAGCATCACCCGTTTTCGATACCATGATAAATGAACCTTGGTTTTGGTCATCAATCATAAATGGATTCATAAAGCTGCGCACCAACACAGGGGTCAAACCTTTACCACGAATCACCATGTCAACCGATGGTCCCATATCCTTAAATTCTTTAGGTGCACCAGCTTCTGCCATATTTTCAATGTTATACGGACGGAAATCTTTAAATTCCAAGCTCACATCTGAATTCGGGTCTTGGAACTGGGTGTAAACGCGCCCTGTGACCGTATCAATATTCCCTTCCTTATTTAAACGGAATAGGTTGAGATTGACTTCTGAACCACCATCACCAAACGATGCTTGATAAATGCGAACACCTTTATACAGCAATGGTTCATTCACAATAATATCTGAAGTCATCACTTCTTTACCATCTTCAATAATGGTCAACGTAGAACGGAATTCAGACGGCGCACCTGTGGAGAAAAAGTTAATCTCAAAATCATCACAACGAATTTCAAAGGGCATTTTTAAGTATTCAGTGCTTGTGCCTTTCAAGAAAGATATTTCACTTTCTTTCCCGCCTTCAGGCACAGCCATATTACCACGGAAGCCAAACTGCACACTTAACCAGCCACCGATAAGGATAACCAGCATCGCTGTATGCACTGAGATATAACCCCATTTATGAAAGCGCCCTTTATCGCCACGCAACCAAAGCGTGTCGCCCACTTTTGTTTCCATCCAATGCCAACCTGGCAAACTGTCCTTGATGGTGATGATTGCTTTTTCTCTATCATCCAAGGTTAAATCAAATTTTTGTTCAATATGTTTGCGCGCATTCTCATTCATCGTGCCTTTGCGATTTTTCATCTCTTGCAAAAAACGCGGCGTGTTACGAATCAAACATGCACCAAGCGATAACATCAATAAACCCAAAATGGTTAAGAACCACCACGTATGATACATATCAAACAGACCCAAAGCGCGGAATGTCCAATACCAAGTCGACCCAAATTGATGCAGGTAATCGGCTTGGTCTTGGTTTTGCTGAAGCACTGTGCCAATCACGGATGCGATAGACAAAACAACAAGCAGTAAAATAGCCACTGGCATAGAGCCAAAGCGTGTAATAATGGGTTTAAAAGTTTGATTGATAAATGACATGGTGGCGTAGCATAGCCACATCAAGATAAAGATTACATTAAAAAATAACCCTATATAACATCATGTTTTTTCTCGCCTGCTTATTTTACTTGCAAGCACGCCCATGACTTCTAACATAACCACCTAAAATAAACGACTTAAAGGTGTTTAATGCCATGCTGATGCAACAAGTTACCGATGATATGAAAACCGCGATGAAAGCGAAAGATAAGATAGCACTCGGTGTTATTCGTATGCTTAGGGCTGCCATTAAAGATAAAGAAATTGAACTAGGTAAAGCTTTGGATAACACAGAAATACTTGCTGTAATTAGCAAACTCATCAAACAACGCAAAGACTCCGCCGCCCAATATCGTGATGCAGACCGCCCAGAATTAGCTGAAAAAGAAGAAGCAGAAATTAAAGTTCTCGAAGTTTATTTGCCTGAACAAATGAATGATGCTGCAATTCAACAGTTGATTGCTGATGCTGTGGCAGAAGCAGGCGCAACATCCATGAAAGATATGGGAAAAGTCATGGGTATTGTGCGCCCTAAAGCGGCTGGCAAGGCAGATATGAGTAAAGTCTCTGCGGCAGTCAAAGCAGCGCTTCAGTAATCCGCTAAACCATGCATATCCCAGCAGGTTTTTATCCCGATTGGCTTACCATGCTGGGTAATATTATTACTATTCCTTTCATTCTCATTGCCATTTGGCGCACGGAAACCCGTTTTTGGTCGGGCTGGTCGGAAGGTTTACAAGTCGCCTCCATTTTTGTCGCACTTTCTGCATTATATATGCTGCAAGCCGACATCAAACCCGGCATGGCAATGCATTGGTTGGGTGTGATGCTCACCGTGATGATGGTAGGACCATGGACAGCCATTGTGATTTTATCTGCTATCCATGTCTTTTTATTGATTGCCAAAGGTATGGGCGATATTTCGACATTGGGTTTTAATATCAGCACATTAGTATTGTTGCCTGTTTTGGTGGCATCTGGCATTCACCTTGTGTTTTACTACAAATTCCCGCGTATTGTACCTGTGTATTTTGCTAAGGTCGGGTTTGGTGATTTATTGTGCATGTTAAGCGTAGATGCTGTACTCACCACCTGCCTTATCCTATTCTCAAGCTATCCCACATTCCATATCACCCAAGAATTCACCATTATGTTAGCCTTGATGGGTGGCATGGAAGCAGTAATTAGCACTTGGATTGTATCGGGTTTTATTCTTTATTTCCCCGACTGGCTTGTCACATTCAATGATGAGGAATATATCAACGGCAAGTAAAACTATTGCTGCTGCCGTAATATCGCCATCACCTTGCGCCAGCCTTGTTCAGCATCTACCCCTGCCTCAGCAAACACCTTAGCAAATTGTGCCCTTTGCGCACCAGTCAACGCACACTCAAGCTGCATCCCTTTTTCAGACAAAGACAATCGCTTGATGCGCCCATCGTTGGGGTCGGCTTGCGATTGAACAAAGCCTTCTGCAACCAAGTGTTTTAACGGCTTATGAATATATTGCTTGCTGGCTTGCAGTTTACCTAACAACTCTCGCACACTGCACGATGGATGACGCCCAATAAAATATAAAATGCGATGGTGTACACGCGACATGCCTATGCTTTTTAACTGGGCATCGGGCTTGGCGACCATGGCTTTGAAACCAAAATACATGGCTTCCAATGCTTGATTCAAACTGTCTTCTTGTTGCTTATTTAGGTCAATCATATTGACACACTAATGCACATCTCTTAACTTTCAATAGGTCAATGATAATGACCTACATGCAACAGGAGACAAAAACATGTGCAACCACAAAGCTTTATGCTGGATAAACAACAAAATCATACCCGCCAATCAAGCCAGCATTTCTGTATTTGACCATGGCTTTTTGTATGGTGATGGTGTATTTGAAGGCATTCGCTTTTATCACAACACACCTTTTCGCTTGGATGCACATTTACACCGCCTTGCAGATTCCGCACAAGCTATTGCTTTAACTATGCCCTCGTCTTTATCCGCATTGGAGAAAGCCATCGTGCAGTTGATTCACCGCTTTGAGGGCGAACATGGTTACATCGGCTTAATCATTACCCGAGGCAAGGGATGCTTGGGCATCAACCCTCAAAACTGCACACAACCGACCACTGTCATCATTGTTGATAGCCTAAACATGGTGGACAGCGCTACCCGCAAAGCAGGTGTACACATCATCACAGCCGCAACGCGCAAACTTGCGCTTGATGGTTTAGATCCACGCATCAAAAGCCTAAACTATTTGAATCACATCATGGCACGCATGGAAGCCAACCATGCAGGTGCAGATGAAGCATTGATGCTCAATGCCCATGGGCATATCGCAGAAGGCACAGCAGATAATGTGTTTATCGAGAAAAATGGCATACTGATAACACCACCGACCAGCGATGGTGCTTTGGCAGGTATCACCCGTGCAACCATTATGGATTTAGCGCAACAAGCAGGCATCAAAGTGTGTGAACAATCCATTGCGCCCTATGATGTTTATACGGCACACGCTTGCTTTTTAACAGGTACTGGCGCAGAGCTTATCCCTGTTGCCAGTGTGGATGGACGCAAGCTTCAAGCTTGCCCAAGTGCTATGTTTCATACCTTGCAAGACTTATTCCTTCAGCAAATCCAAAAGGAGTGTACATCATGAGTAAAAAACCGATTCAAGCCCTTCAAATACCTTCCCAACAAGGCGCAAGTATTTATCCTGAGCCATTTAAGGCACTAGTTGCAGGACGCACCAAACACAAGCTAGGTGATTACTTTGGTTTATCGAACTTTGGGGTGAATTTGACCGAGCTTGCACCCAACAGCATGTCCGCACTTGCACATCACCACAGCAAGCAAGATGAGTTTATCTACATGTTAGAAGGTGAAGCCACGCTTAAACTTGATGATGAAACCCATCACCTCAAAGCTGGTGATTGCATGGGTTTTGCCAAAGGTAAAGGTATTGCCCATCAACTTATCAATACATCGAATAACATCGTTCGCTACCTAGAAATTGGCGACAGAACTTTGGGCGATAGCGTTGTATATCCTGATGATGATATTGCCGCCCACTTTGATGAAAAAGAAGGTTGGCAATTCACCCACAAAGATGGTTCGGCGTATTAAAACTATGGTGCAGGGTTAGGATATTGCTGATGCACCTTCTCAATTTGGCTTAACACTTCATCACTTAACGCAACATGCACAGTTTCTAAGTTTTCTTTGAGTTGCGCCAAGGTGGTTGCACCAATAATGGTGCTGCTCGTAAACCAACGGCTACGTACAAATGCCAATGCAAGTTGGGTGAGTGTTAATCCCGCACTTTCTGCGATAAATGCATACGCTTGCAATGCCTCTGGCACATTGATTTTACTGTATCGTTGGGTGAATTGTGGAAATTGCATCACTCGCCCTTTGGCTTGTGGGTCTTTGAGATATTTGCCCGACAAATGTCCAAATGCCAACGGACTGTATGCCAACAACCCCACATCTTCATGGCGACAAACTTCTGCCAAGCCTGCTTCAAAAGTGCGGTTCATCAAATGATAGGCATTTTGAATACTCACCACTTGAGATAGCCCAGCCTCTTTGGCACACCGTTTGAACTCACTCACCCCCCACGGTGTTTCATTGCTTAGTCCAATATAACGCACCTTGCCCTCATCCACCAATGCTGATAAAGCTTCAAGTTGTGTCATAATGGATGTGGTATCATGTTCGTTGTTGATGTCATAACTGGTGCTGCCAAACATCGGCACATAGCGGTCTGGCCAATGGATTTGATAGAGGTCAACATAATCGGTTTGCAATCGTTTGAGGCTGCCTTCAATGGCTTGATTGATATGCGCTTGATTGATGCGAGGACCACCTCGAATCCATTCAAATCCTCTTGATGGACCAGTGATTTTAGTGGCAACAATCAAATCTTCTCGCTTCTGATGCTTGAGCCATGAACCCACATAAGTTTCCGTCAAACCCTGCGTTTCCGCTCTGGGTGCAACGGGATACATCTCGGCGGTATCAATAAAGTTCACACCATAATTGATTGCCATATCCAGCTGGGCATGGGCATCGTCTTCCGTGTTTTGCTCGCCAAATGTCATGGTTCCTAAACAAATTTCAGATACTTCTAAATCACTACTGCCCAGTTGGTTCTTTTTCATGGTCTCACCTCATGGGCAAGCTTAACTTCAGTCTGCACAAAAACTCCAGCCTGTTATTGAATCATCCTTAAGCTCCTTCTCAAACTTACTCGCCCAAATATCGTTAGGCTTCACTTGTAAATACTTCGCATAAAAATCTAATGCTATGTTTTTCACTTGTTCTTTTTGCTCATCATAACTTTTGTCATTCTGAATATAGGGCTTAAAACAATCATACTTATAACTTCGGTCATTATCACGCAGCACCATGTATAAGTCTTTATTAAAGTCCGCAATGGTCAGCATCACCTCTGGAGAAAATGGGCCATGAGGGAATTCTTTAAGGTATTGTTTTGCCATTTTAATATTTGGCATCACCCCTAAACCGCTTCTATAATCAACTTGAGAAAACAATGTATATGCGCGATACTTTGAGTGTGGGTTAAGCTTATGAGCCAATGAAAGAAACTTCTCATTATAAACGAAAAAGCCCATATAATTATCCCGACCAAGACCTAAATGACGATATTCTTTTTTCCACGCTTCTCTATCGTTGCCGATTCGATACCCATGTTCACCAACAGGAAGGTTCGACATAAATTGCCTAAGCCTTTTATCAAGCTCAACATACTTTTCAACGCTCTCAGCATTATTATGCTCTTGATAAAAGCTATAAATATCATCCAACTGATTATTGATATAACTATCTGCCATAACAGTCGGCATGCTTAGAAACAACACAAAAACAATTGAAACCAACTTTTTAACAACCATAATAAACTCCCCTAGACAAAAGTTATAAGTTATTTCATACAACTGTACAAGCTACTGTAAATACAACAAGCATTCTTGCCTTTTCCAACATAGCTGCATTAACATCGCCAACCTATGCACACTAAAATCAATGACTTCACCCAACTGCAACGCAATGAAAACCACATCCATGTTGCCTTTTCACCACCACAACGGGTGATTAGCTCAGCTATTTTGAATGGTGGTTTCATCAAAGCTGACCATATTGTGAACTGGAAAGTGCCCAAACATGCATCCGTTTGTGAAGCCCCTGAAAAAAGCCTAATCGACTATGCCAAAGCTCAAGGCTGGCAAGGTCAGGTTGTGGGTATGATGACTGCCGCTTCAATGGATTCACTCCGTATTGAGCAAGCTTGTGTTGAAGGCATTGATATAACCGTGCTGGTCACCACAGGTTTGAGTAATGCTCGGCGCGCAGGTGACAAAGCGGATATACAAGAATTGTTAGGCACAACACATGAGGTTGGCACGATTAATCTTATACTCATCTTCTCAGCCCAACTCACAGACGCTGCTATGGTCGAAGCCATGATGATTGCCACAGAAGCCAAAGCCGCCGCCTTACAGAATTCCAAAGTTTTAAGCCCAATATCTGACTTAATCGCCACAGGAACGGGAACCGATGCCATTGCTGTAATCAGTGGCAGTGGTTCGCCAGCCATCAAGTTTTGCGGTAAACATGTCTTACTTGGGGAATGGATTGGACGCTTGGTGATTGCAGCAATCACTAGCTCACTAAGCTTTGAAGCATAAAAAAGCCTTGATGCTTTCACATCAAGGCTAATCTTATGTTGAGGATTTAATTAACGACCGCGTCTTGGTGCACCGCGACCGCGTCCACCACCACTTCGGCTACCACGGTTGTTACCTGCACGACCTCTGCCGCCGCCGCTACGTCCGCCTCTATCGCCACCGCGACCACCACGGAAGTTGCGGCGCGGTTTGTCGCTGCCGCCACCAAACTCAACTTCAACTTGTTCCAAATCAATCGCTTTGCCAGCTATCCGTGTTTTCTTCAAAGTTTTAAGAATGGAATCAGGCATACCTTCAGGTAAATCCACTGTTGAATGATCATCACGAATCACGATATTGTTGATAAACTCACTATCAATACCCGCTTCATTGGCAATCGCACCCACAATATTTCCTGGACGAACTTCCAATTCACTACCTACTTCTAAACGGTAACGCGTAAATCCTTTCGCCAACGGTTTTTCATGGTACGTCCGCTCACCACCATGGCTACGCAAGTCTCTCGGCTCATCGCGCCCACCGCGAACTTTCGGCATATCTTTGAGTAACAGCGGCTCATTGCCCTGCACCATTTTCGCCAATGCCGCCGCGATTTCTTGCGCTGGTACATTATGTTCTTCTTCATATTCTTCGATAATTTTAGTGAAAATTTCCAAACCACCCGCTTCTAAAGTATCGGTGATTTTTTGTTTAAACTCTGAGATGCGCTTATCATTGATTTCATCCGCAGATGGCATCACATACAATTCAACTTTGGAATTGGTTGCGCGTTCAATGGCATACAACATCCGCTTTTCGCGTGGTGCAACAAACAAAATCGCATCACCCGAACGACCTGCACGACCTGTGCGCCCAATACGATGCACATAAGATTCTGTATCATGTGGCACGTCATAGTTAATCACATGCGAAATGCGCTCAACATCCAAACCACGCGCCACAACATCTGTGCCAATCAAAATATCAATTTGACCTTTTTTAAGTTTGTTCACAATTTGTTCGCGCTGATTTTGAGCAATATCACCATTTAATGCCGCAGCCGAATAACCACGCGCTTGCAATTTCTCGGCAAGTTCTGTGGTGGCTGTTTTGGTGCGCACGAAGATGATGATACCGTCAAAGGTTTCCGCTTCCAAAATGCGGGTTAGCGCATCAAGCTTATGACGACCACTAACCATCCAATACCGCTGACGAATCGTCACCGCTGTTGAAGTTTTGGTTTTAATCGTAATGTGAACAGGTTTATTCAAATAATTATTGGTGATTTTACGAATTTGTGAAGGCATGGTTGCTGAAAACAAAGCGATTTGACGCGTTGGTGGCGTTTGTTCAAGTACCCATTCCACATCATCAATAAAACCCATGCGCAACATTTCATCAGCTTCATCAAGAATCAATGTTTTGAGGTTATCCAACTTCAATGTTTTGCGGCGCATATGATCCATCACGCGCCCAGGTGTGCCGACCACAACATGTACACCACGTCTTAATTGTTTGAGCTGACCATCATAACTTGCACCACCATAAATCGGCAACACATGAAAACCTTTCATGTGAGATGCATACTTTTGAAATGCTTCTGCCACCTGAATCGCCAATTCGCGGGTAGGTGCTAAAACCAATACTTGT
>CAMZLG010000134.1 GCA_947311495.1 uncultured Zetaproteobacteria bacterium | reverse complement strand
ATATGGGAAATATGGATGCGCTGCGTGACTGGGGTCATGCCAAAGATTATGTGCGTATGCAATGGATGATGTTGCAGCAAGATGAGCCTGATGATTTTGTGATTGCCACTGGCGTGCAATATTCGGTTCGTCAGTTTATTGAATGGTCTGCCAAAGAATTGGGTATTACGATTGCTTTTGAAGGCAAAGGCTTGGATGAAAAAGGTGTGGTGACTGCGATTGAAGGGGATAAGGCACCAGCATTGAAGGTGGGTGATGTGGTTGTACAAATTGACTCGCGCTATTTCCGTCCTGCAGAAGTCGAAACACTTTTGGGTGACCCAAGCAAAGCCAAAGATAAGCTTGGTTGGACACCTGAAATCACTGTGCAAGAGATGTGTGCGGAAATGGTGGCTGAAGATTTAAAAGTTGCTAAACGCCATGCACTGCTTAAAGAGCATGGGCATGATTTTCCTGTGTCTGCTGAGTGAGCCATGCGTAAAACAGCACTCATTTGTGGCGTATCAGGGCAAGATGGGGCGCTGCTGGCCAAGCTTTTGCTAACCAAAGGTTATAAAGTTGTAGGGCAAACCAGAAAGCTGCAAAGCAGTTATCCCAATTTGATGAAGCTTGGGCTGATAGGAAAGGTTGATGTTTTGGCATGTGATTTAATGGATAAAAAAGCCGTGAAAGAGATGCTGTTGGATGTCGAACCTGATGAAATATACAACCTATCAGGGCAAAGTTCTGTTGGCTTATCTTTTGAGAAACCTTTGGAAACATTTGAAAGTCATACATTACCTGTAGCGAACATATTAGAGGTTATGAGGAGTGAAAAGTTAAACGCACGGTTTTTTAATGCAGGTTCAGGTGAGTGCTACGGTAATTCGGATATTGCAATTGAAATTGGTATGCCTATGCAACCTATCAGCCCTTATGCGATGGCAAAAGCGTCGGCATTGATGCTGGTTGAAAGATACCGTGAAATTTATGGTGTTTATGCGTGTACTGGTGTGTTGTTTAATCATGAGTCTCCATTGCGAGGTGAGCGTTTTGTCACGCAAAAAATCATTTCTTCTGCAGTGCAAATATCTAAAGGTCAGATGGATAAGTTAGAACTTGGAAATTTAGATGTCATTCGTGATTGGGGTTGGGCGGAAGAGTATGTAGAAGCGATGTGGTTGATGCTTCAGCGAGATAAAGCAGAAGACTTTGTCATTGCAACAGGAAAACCTTATAGTTTGGAAGACTTTGTGAAAGCGACCTTTGATGCATTAGGGCTAAAATGGTTAGATTATGTGTCATCGAGTGAGAGATACATGCGCGGAAACGAAGTGCATTCAAACTATGGAAACCCGAAGGCATTAAAAGAGAAGACTGGATGGGCAGCAAGCTTAAAAATGAAAGGTGTTATTAAGAAGATGTTAGAGGGGCAAATATGAAAGGTATTATTTTAGCAGGTGGTTCAGGTACACGTTTACATCCCTTAACTTTGGCTGTGAGTAAGCAGTTGATGCCGATTTATGATAAGCCGATGATTTATTATCCGCTATCAACCTTGATGCTTGCGGGTATTCGTGAGGTTCTTCTTATTTCAACCCCGCATGACTTGCCCATGTTCAAACATGTGCTCAAAGATGGTTCGCAGTGGGGCATGTCGATTTCCTATGCTGAGCAGCCTAGCCCTGATGGTTTGGCGCAGGCATATCATATTGGTAAAGACTTCGTTCAAGGTGAGCCATCGGCTTTAATTTTGGGCGATAATATTTTTTATGGTGGTGGCATGTCGTCACAATTGAATGATGCCGCAGAACGTGATTCGGGCGCATCAGTCTTTGCTTATCATGTGCATGACCCAGAGCGTTATGGTGTGGTTGATTTTGATGAGCAAGGTAAAGCCTTGTCGATTGAAGAAAAACCTGAGCAACCCAAATCCAATTATGCGGTCACGGGTTTATACTTTTACGATGAACATGTGGTGGATATTGCAGCCGACTTAAAACCATCGGCGCGTGGTGAGCTTGAGATTACGGATGTGAATAAAGTGTATTTGGAACAAGGCAACTTGCATGTGCAGCGCATGGGTCGTGGTACGGCATGGTTGGATACAGGCACGCATGATTCTTTGCTTGAAGCAGCTCAGTTTGTTGAAGTCTTGGAAAAACGCCAAGGTTTAAAGATTGCCTGTCTTGAAGAGATTGCTTGGCAAAAAGGTTATATCAATGATGAGCAACTGCTTGCTTTGGCAAACCCGCTGAAGAAAAATGGTTATGGTCAGTATCTATTGAAACTGTTGGATAGAAAATCATGAAAATAAAGTCAACCAATTTGGATGGTGTATTGCATATTGAGCCGATAGTCTTTGGTGATGCGCGCGGGTTCTTTTTGGAGACCTACAATAAGTCTCGTTATGCTGAAGCGGGGTTTCCAGATGTTGAGTTTGTGCAAGATAACCACTCGCGTTCCAGTCAAGGTGTATTGCGTGGGCTTCACTTTCAATTGAATCATCCGCAAGGAAAACTTGTGCAGGTAACTTCGGGTGCTGTATTTGATGTGGCAGTGGATATTCGTGTGGGTTCCCCCACTTTTGGGCAGTGGTATGGTTGTGAGTTAAGTGCTGAGAATCATCATCAATTATGGATTCCTCCTAAGTTTGCCCATGGCTTTTGTGTACTCACGGAAACAGCAGATTTTATGTATAAATGTACTGATTATTATCATCCAGAAGATGAGGGTCATTCCACAATACAGAACCCTCATCTTCTGGGTGATAATAATCGGTACATTTGTACATAAAGTCCGCTGTTTCCGAGAGTACACAAAAACCATGGGCAAATTTGGGTGGAATCCATAGTTGATGATGATTCTCAGCACTTAACTCGCAGCCATACCATTGCCCAAACGTGGGGGAACCCACACGAATATCCACTGCCACATCAAATACAACACCCGAAGTTACCTGCACCAGCTTACCTTGCGGGTGATTCAATTGAAAATGTAACCCGCGAAGTACGCCTTGGCTGGAGCGCGAGTGATTGTCTTGCACAAATTCCACATCAGGAAACCCTGCTTCAGCATAACGAGACTT
>CAMZLG010000133.1 GCA_947311495.1 uncultured Zetaproteobacteria bacterium | reverse complement strand
CCATGTCTTGGCACTTGCAAATTGGGCAAAAGATATACTTGAAAGTATTAGGCTTGTGGTAATTAGTGTTCCTTTGCTTAACTTCATATTCAAACTCCTCAGGTATCAAACTATCGACATTGATAACGCCAACTTTAGCGGAGAAAGATTAAAGAAACATGAGGAATATCACAATACATATTAATATATACGTCTATGCTATGGCTAGGCAAGAGAAAAGTATAAGGAAAAGGTGGACAGCAAGCATTTTTTGTTGTTCAATTTGCTCTGTTATTTTTTAACATGCCAGATATAAATTGAAAGGGGAACACCATGGATTTAAAAAAATATTCTAAATTGGCTTTGATTGCACTGGCTGCAGCTAGCTTAACACTCGCAAGTTGTAGTGGTAAAAAAGATGATGGTGCTATGAACAGCAGCATGAACAAAGGTGGGATGACGCAAGCTGAGAAAGATGCAGCAGCGAAAGCGAAAGCTGACGCAGCAGCAAAAGCGGCTATGGATAAGGCAGCTATGGACAAAGCAGCCCGTGATGCAGCAATGAAACCATCAACTAACTCTGTTTATTTTGCGTTTGATAGTGCAAAAATTGACATGGCAGGCGAAACCATTCTTAAAGGTTATGCTGCTTGGTTGAACAAGAATACCGATGTTAAAATCACCGTTGAAGGCAATTGTGATGAGCGTGGTAGCCGCGAGTACAACTTAGCTTTGGGTGAAGAACGCGCAAAATCAGTGAAAGATATTTTGGTGTCGAACGGCGTTGATGCAGCACGTGTTGATACGGTATCTTACGGTGAAGAGCGTCCTGTATGTTCTCGTTCTGGCGAAGCATGCTGGGCACAAAATCGCCACGGTGACATTGTTAACCGTTAATTTAGGTATAATGATATAACGACGTGAAGTTGTTTTTCTTTGATTTTAAGCCACTGACGTTGTCGGTGGCTTTGTCTTTGGTATTTTTGTCGGGTTGTGCGACGACAAAACCAGATGCTGAACCGTGGTCTTCCGATAAACCTTTGATTGTGCAATCTTTGCAAGATGCGCATGTAGGTAATGCAAAGTTACAAGACAAATTAGACTTATTGGATCAGCGTATTTTGGATTTAGAGCGGCATAATGCTGAACAACAAACTAAAATTGCCATGTTGGAAGCTAGCCTAAAAAAACAAGGTCTAGCAGCACAAAAACCTAAGCATGTATTAAAATCTAAAAAGCCTAAAACATCATTGAATAAACGTTTGGATGCAATGTCAGCAAAACTAAATCCAGTGTCTGTTAAACCTAACGCTGTTAAGTTGCCTACTGCGCCTAAGAATAAACAAGCTGAAACGGATGAGAAAAATGCGTATACCGCTGCTTACTTAGCACTTAAAAGTGGACGATATGATGAAGCATCAGCGGGTTTTGTGAAGGTCATCAAAGCACACCCTAAAGGGGAATATACTGACCAAGCTTATTACTGGTTAGGCGAGAGTCTTGTCGCGCTTTTGCGTAATGAAGAAGCATTAGAATCGTTTACAGTGGTTGCCAATCAATACCCAAAAAGCAGTAAATATGCGGCGGCATTATTGAAAATTGCTTCAGTGTATAAAAATATGAAATATTATGATCAGGCTGAAAAAACATTGCAGCGTGTGATTAAAGAACACCCTGATGGACGAACGGCAGAACGCGCACGCGCAGAGCTTAAGTTGTTGCCCCAACTCTCTGAGGTGAAAAAATAGATACCACCCTTGCGAAATCACTTCGCATTCATGAAATTTATCAAAGTGTGCAAGGTGAAAGTACATTGGCAGGTATGCCATGTACTTTCATTCGTCTTGCAGGTTGCCCGTTGCGTTGTGTCTATTGCGATACACCGCAAGCTATACCTCTAGATTCAGGGAAAAGTCAAAGCTTTGAAACAATTTTAGAAAGGTTACCTTCGCTCAAGACACCACTTGTTTTAGTCACAGGGGGTGAACCGCTTGCGCAGAAGAATTGTGTCTCACTGTTACATGAACTTGTGAAACAATATCAGCATGTGCAACTGGAAACAGCAGGCGCACATGATATTTCAAAAGTGCCAAGCAAAGTGTCGATTATTCTTGATATTAAAACACCAGGAAGTGGTGAGGTTGAACGCAATCGCTGGCAAAATATGGCAACCTTACCCAAAAATACTGAAATTAAATTTGTGCTGACCAACCGTGAGGATTATGATTGGGCAAAAGGCATCATGGATAAATATGATTTGGCTGATAAGTGCACAGTACTGATGTCATGCACATGGGGTTCGCTCAATCCAAAAGACTTGGCAGCATGGGTTGTGGAAGATAACTTGCCCGTGCGAATGCAGCTGCAATTGCATAAATATATTTGGGGTGCGGAGACAACAGGCGTATGAGTTCGAATTCAAATAACAAAGCCGTGGTCTTGTTATCTGGTGGGTTAGATTCTGCTACAGCACTGGCATGGGCAAGCCAACACCAAGCTTGGGAATGTTATACCATTGCCTTTGATTATGGGCAGCGGCACGTGGTGGAGCTTCAAGCATCCGAAGCGATTTCAAGCTTCTTTGAAGCCAAGCAACACAAAGTGATTGCTGTGGATTTACAAGCCATTGGTGGTTCATCACTGACCAGTGATTTGGATGTACCCAAAGACCAAGCGGAAACATCTGCGATTCCTTCAACCTATGTGCCAGCGCGCAATCTTATCTTTTTATCCTTGGCGGCTGCATTTGCTGAGACTGTGGGCGCAAACAAGCTGGTGATTGGTGCCAATGTAGTGGATTATTCGGGTTATCCCGATTGTCGACCAGAGTTTCTCAATTCATTTGCCAAAACCGTTGCATTAGGAACTAAAGCAGGGGTGCAAGGTGCTGATTTTGAAGTCGTTGCGCCATTGTTGCAGTTGGATAAATCAGAAATCATCAAGTTGGGTTTATCGTTGGGTGTGGATTATGCTATGACGCGCTCATGTTATGACCCCAAAGACGATGGTACGCCTTGCGGACACTGCGATTCATGTCATTTTCGCAATCAAGGGTTTGCAGAACTAGGCAAGACTGACCCTTTGCTGAATCGTCCGCAATAAACGTTTGGTGGTGTTGCGCTGCTTAAGCATACAAACGCGCACGCTTTTCACATCGCGCCTTACAACTCATTTTATTGCAAACGATTAAATGGTGCAGTTGACTAGAGGTCTTTAACCACCGCAATTTCATCACAATGACTGAACTTGGGGCAGTGAACACACACTGTCCACACCTTTTGCGGCAAACTTTCTTTGGCTACGACAGCATAACCTTGAGCCAAGAAAAACTTATCAATATAAGTTAATGCAAAGATGCGTGTGACGCCAAGCTCCTTGCCCATGCCCTCACAAGCTTTGACCAGCTTATATCCGATGGATAAGCGTTGTGCTTTGGGTGAAACCACCAAAGAACGAATTTCCGCCAAATTTGAGCCATAAATATGTAGGGCAGACACGCCAACCAATTCATCGTCCCTTAAGGCGACAACAAACTCTTGAAGGTGTTCAAAAATATCATCTTCGTCACGCATAATCAGGGTTTTATCCAGCATGAATGGCAGCATAAGTTGATAAATGTGGGCAACATCTTGAACTTGGGCTTGGCGAATAATAATTTCTTTTAGAATCATACGCTTTGACCACGTTTGAGCATGATTTGTGCATGATTGAGGCTTTCATGGTTCATACCACCCAACATACGCGCAATTTCTTGTTCCTTTGCTTTGTCGGCTAGGGGAGAGAGTTCCGTCTTGGTGCGGTTGTCCACCACTGATTTTTGGATAGCGATATGTTGGTGAGCGCAGACGGCGACTTGCGGTAAGTGAGAAACCACAAACACTTGCCTATCCTTACCCATATTTTTTAAAAGTTCGCCAACACACCAACCCGTTTCACCACCAATGCCCACATCCACTTCATCAAAAATAGCTGTGTCGGGTTCATTTTCTAGCGCACCACAACCTTTGAGCGCTAGAACGAGACGACTTAATTCACCACCAGATGCTGTATCTGCCAAACTTTTGAATGGCTCGCCGATATTAGCAGCAGCAAGCAAGCTGATGTTATCCCAGCCATCTTCTTTCCATGTTTGTTTATCTTCTTGGGCGACAATCGAAGCTTGAAGTTGCATGTTCTTTAAACCGAGTTGGTCGAGGAAAGGGCGCAGGTTCTTTATCAGGATGTCCGCAGCCTTGATTCTTGCATCATGTAAAGCTTGGGCTGCTTCTTGATAGGCTGCTTCACATTGCGCTTGCTCAGACTTCAGGGCTTCTTCATCCCAAGATGCGGTATCTAACGCACTTAAAGCATCTAGCCATGTTTGCATCAATGCCAACAAACCTGCTTCACCCGTATCATGTCTGCGTTTGGCTGCGCGCAAATCGGCAAGCCTGTCTTCTGTTTGCTGCAGTGCGCTCATATTCACATGTGTGTTCAAGACATCTTGTAAATAAGGGGTTACTTCACTGGCAAGCGCATCCATTTGATTGAGTAAATCATCGGCTTCTTTCAAGCTAACATGATGTTCGGCAACCGAGGACACCTGATGCGATATTTCGCCCAATAAACTGCGAACATTCACTTCCTGCTCATCAAAGAGGTTTAATGCTGTTGCTGCTGCTTGTTGCACCTGCTCAATATTGCGCATGGCACCGCATTCAGTATTTAATGATTCTTCCAGACCTTGCTCAATGTTTAAGGTTTCTAGCCGTGCCAACTCTTCGCGCATCCAAGCTTCTTTTTGAATCGCATCATTGCGGTTGCCATGCAAGTCGTTTAACTGTTTATTGATGTCAGCCAAAGCTGAGTAGGTTGTGGTTACGTCATCTTTAGTGGACTGCGGCACACGAGCATCAATGATTTGTTGTTGAAACTCAGGTTGCATCAATGTTTGATGTTCATGTTGCCCATGCAAATCAAAACAAATACTGCCGATGTTTTTTAAAATGCCTGCAGATGTAGGTACACCATTAATCCAAGCACGAGAGCGACCCTCACTTGTAATCACACGGCGAATAATAATACCATCATCCACATCAATATCTTGTTCATTTAATAAATTAAGCAGGCGTTTATCATCAGATTCAATTTCAGCAATGATTTCAGCTTTGTCTGCACCATGACGCACCCAATCCACATTCGCCCGTGCACCAAATACTGCGCCCAAAGCATCCACAAGGATGGATTTACCTGCACCTGTTTCGCCCGTGAACACGGTCATACCTTGTGTTAATTCAAGTTGGATGTTTTCAAATAAAGCAAACTGGCGAACTTGCAGGGATACAATCACTTACTGCTGCCCAGCCCAGCCAAGTTTATTGCGTAACACGTCAAAATAGTGCCAATGTTCCAAATAGACCAAGTGAATAAAACCAGCGCGTTTGACGGACACAGTATCACCCACATTCAGCGTGGAATGCACTTGTCCATCCAAGTTGAGGGCTGCGGGTGCAGGGCTATCAATCAGGTTTAGCTGTATTTCATCGTAAGCGGGTAAAATAATTGGGCGATTGGACACAGTATGCGGGCAAATCGGCACGACACTGATGGCTTCAATTTCAGGATGGATAATAGCACCACCAGCTGATAAAGCGTAAGCCGTTGAGCCTGCGGGGGTGGCAAGTACCAAGCCATCGGCGCGAAGGCGAAATACCAACTGCTTACGGGCATACATTTCAAACTCAATCATGCGCGGGTGATCATTGCGTTGCAGCACCACATCATTCATGGCAATGCCAGTGCTTATGTTTTGTTCGCTGCGACATACATCAACTTGCAACGCAAAATGTTTTTTAACTTTGAACTGACCATCCAACACATCTTTCATTACATCAAACATATTGCTCAATGGTGTGTCGGTTAAAAAGCCAAGACGACCAAGATTAATGCCCAAAATAGGCACATTTGAATCCACGAAACAACGCCCAGTTTGTAAAAGTGTGCCATCGCCACCAAGCACCACCATCAGCTCCACATGCGAAGCTATTTCTGACAAGGGTTTGGCAGGCGTATTGATGCAATCGGCAAGGCTATCCGCAACAATAATATCCAAACCTTGCTGCTGTAGCCATGAGGTTAGCTCACATGCAGCCTGCATAGCACGTGTATCATGATGTTTGGCGATGATGCCAATGGTTTGCATTATTTTGCTGCGCCGCCCACCCAATGGTCAGGTTGTTTGTGGCATTGGAAACATTGGTTGGCTTTAGGATGACCAAGTGGTTGTGGTTTAACGCCTTCAACACCATGGCAAGCCATGCATTGCGCTCGCGAGGTCACATTTTTATGCGTGTCATTATCAGGCACAGATTTGGTGGTGCGTTCTGTTGCCCCTGCGGTTAAAAAAATAATTACGCCTGCCACGATAAGCAGAAAAATAGTGTCACGTTTATTGAGTTTCATTGCTGTTGTTTGTCCTTTAACATCTGTTGAATGTGTTGTGTAACTTGGCTGATTTTTACTTTATCTGTGCCACTTATACAAATTTTTCCTGTGGGCTGGTTGCCACAGCGCCCAGGGTATGAGCCGATTTCTATATCAGGGTATTGGTTTTGAATATCACTGAGTTCATGCGCAAAGCTGCTCTCGGGCAGGTTGGCTTCAATCTCTTGGCGGGTAAAACCTTGCCCTGTATCAAAATGGTCGAGCACAGACTCTAACTGCGAAGCAAAGATATGTGGCACACCTGCAAAAACATAAACATTATTGATGTGCGCACCAGGGCATATCGACTTCTCACAAAGAATAGGCTGCGCACTATCGGGAAGTCTTGCCATGCGTCTGCGTCCTTCGGTTAATGCTTCTTCACCATAAAAATCAGTCATCAGTTTGATAGTGTCAGCATGTTCTAAAAGAGGCACAGCAAACGCATCGGCGACACTTTGCATGGTAATATCATCATGGGTCGGGCCAATGCCGCCACTGGTAATCACCGCATCATATTGTTGATGCAGGCGTTGCAAGGTTGAGACAATGACATCATGAATATCAGGCACAATGGCGACTTCACTTAATTTGCAGCCGACATCGAATAATAATTTGGCTGCAAACCAAGCATTGGCTTCACGTGTACGCCCCGACAATACTTCATTGCCAATAATCAGAATGGCAATGGATTGATGCGGTGTGTTTTTTAAGGCATGAGACATGCCTAAAGCTTAACGGCGGTTACGCAATGCTGCAATACGGTCTTCAATCGTTGGGTGGGTGGCAAATAAACCTTTCATACCACCATGTGCACCATAGATTTTCATAGTTGCAAGCGCATCCTCGCGTGACTCACGTTGTTCCCATTCAACCGACTGACGTGATAAAGCATCAATTTTTTGCAAAGCACCAATCATCGATTCTGCACCCAAAGCATCGGCTGCATAAGCATCAGCTTTAAATTCACGTTTGCGTGAGAATGCAAAAATAACAATGGATGCAAGGATGGATAGCGCAATTTGCAGCACGATGTCTACGATGAAATACACCATATGACTGGGTTCACCATCACGTGCCACAGCATTAGCAACAAAACGCGCAATAATACTTGCCGCAAAATAAACCATGGTGTTCATCAAGCCTTGTAATAACGTGGTCGCAACCATGTCACCATTGGCAATATGACCCACTTCATGAGCAAGCACGGCTTTTAATTCATTGTCTGATAAGTTGGTGGCAAGCCCTGAGGACACGGCAACCATAGAGTTGTTGCGGCTAGGGCCAGTGGCAAATGCATTGGGCACATCATCCCAATATACCCAAACCTCTGGCATTTTGATACCTTCACGCTCGGCTAAAGCCTCAACGGTTTCATAAACTAACTTTTCTTTGGGTGTGGTTGGGTTGACCACCTGTTGCATCTTGTAACCACGTTTGGCAAACCATTTGGACATCCAAAGTGAAATAAATGCACCACCAAAACCAAATACTGCGGCAAACATCAATTGTCGCGCTTCAAAGCTGCCGCGCACATCAATGCCAAATTGAGGCAAGACAAAATAAACCAATACGTTGGCTGTAATGGCTAAGGTCACCATAATTAAGATATTGGTGATAATAAGTAAGGCAATGCCCTTAAATCCTTTCATGCTTTAAGCTCCTGTGTGTTTATCATAAATCTTTTGACCAATGTAAGGTCGGCATGGATGATTTTCAACCACTGATATGCCAATGTTGTTATTTTCTATATCATAACGATTGCTATAGGCTAAGCATGAAAACTGTATGAAAGAAGTTAGAATAAAACACCATGAGCAATTTCAGTCAGGAAGCATGGTAAGTATCGTACTAATATTCGCCATGTTGAGGTGGTTATGACGAAGGTGAATACAAACAGAAAAATATACCAAGCGCGATTTGATAAGGTGCTGCACTTTATTGATGAACATTTGTATGAAGATTTATCCGTGGAAACATTGGCGGAGGTCGCATTTTTCTCGAAATTTCATTTTCATCGGCAATTTTCGGCGTATGTGGGGTTGAGTGTATCCAAATATGTGCAATTGATGCGGCTTAAACGAGCATCCCATCAATTAGCTTTTAGGCATGATATTCAAATTATTGATATTGCTTATGATGCTAAGTTTGAAAACCCTGAATCGTTTTCACGGGCATTCAAAAAGGTATTTGGGCAAACGCCAAGCGAATTTCGAAAAGAACCAGCATGGCAACCTTGGCAAGAAAAATATGAAATCCCAGCTAGGGGAGGAGTGCTTGTCATGAAAGAAGACATTGAAGTGAATATTGTCGAATTTGAAGAAGTCAAAGTTGCAGTATTGGAGCATAGAAAGCCAGTTGATTTAATCAATGAATCAATCAGTACGATGATAGCTTGGCGCAAAGCGTCGGGTTTGCCCCGTGAGCCACACAGAATCATGGGCTTGGGATATGACAATCCTCAAACAACAAAACCAGAGGCGTTTCGTTTTGATTTGTGTTCAGAAGTGCCGCATGAAATCCCAGAGAATGATTTTGGAGTCATCAATAAAACTATCCCCGCTGGAAAATGTGCAAAAATAAGGCATATCGGTACTTACGAACAGATGGGCAGGAAAGTGGGATATTTATACAGCGACTGGCTGGCAGAAAGCGGCGAAGAGCTGCGGGATTTCCCTTGTATCTTTGATTATATCAGAAGATCCCCTGATGTACCTGAGCATGAAATGGTGACGGATATGTATTTGCCGCTCAAGTAAGCTTTATGGGGTGGTGGCAGTGATGCCTTCACCCCGTTTATCCGATGCACCAAAGACTTTGCCTGTTTTTTTGTTCCACAAAATAGCGTGCATATTACCATAGTTGCGCATGGGTTTGAGCGTATGCCCTTTGGCTTGAAGTTGTTTGATGATTTCGGGGGTAAATGCACCTTGCTCATATTGCACCACATCGGGCAAATATTGATGGTGAAAGCGGGGTTTGTTTATCCATGAAGCCACATCATTGCCGCCTTGCATAAATTCTAAGCCAGCCAGCAAAACCATGCTGATAATACGAGAGCCGCCGGGTGTGCCAACGATAAACGTGCGGTCTTTGCCAAGGATAAAGGTTGGACTCATGCTGGATAACATACGTTTATGAGGGGCAACAGCATTGGCTTTACCTTGCACCAAACCATAAGCATTGGGTTTGCCCACTTGGGTGGCGAAATCATCCATTTCATCATTCATCAAAATGCCCGTGCTTGGGGATACATAACCTGAGCCAAAGCCGTAGTTAATGGAAAGTGTTGCGGCAACCATATTTCCTTCGGTATCAATGATGGAGAAGTGGGTGGTGTCCACGCCATTACCCGATGGGTCGGCAATAAATGCCGTGGCAGGCGTGACTTTGTTGCCAATGCTTTGGCGAAGTTTGATAAGGCGTTTGGGGTTGAGTAAATCAGGAATATTAACGAAATCGTTGTCACCCAAAGATTCATTACGGTCTTTGTATGCGCGTTTCATGGCTTCGATCAATAAATGGGTGCGTTCCACTTCAGACAATTCACTTAAATCATCATCTTTTAAGATACCCAAGGTTTCAGCGAGTACGATGCCGCCCGATGATGGCAATGCTGCGGAAACCCATTGATAATTTTGATAGTTGAGTGTTACGGGTTGACGCTCTATCACTTGATACGCCTTCAAATCATCAAGGCGAATCAAGCCACCATCTTTTTGCATATCAGCAACCAATCGTTTGGCAGTTTCACCACGATAAAAGTCATCCACACCAAACTTGGCAAAGCGTTTGAGTGTTTTAGCAAGTTGGGGTTGTTGAATCAAGCTGCCGATTTTGGGGATGTTGCCTTTGTGCAAGTAGATGTTTCGTGCGCTGTTGGTTTGCAATACTTTTTGCCGCCACTGGGCAACCCGCTGATAATGTTTGGAGACTTTGAAACCATGTTCGGCGATGTGTATTGCAGTCTGAGTATTGGTTTTTCTATCCAGTTTGCCGTACTTTGTGATTAAATGGTCAATGCCTGCGATGAGGCCCGGTACACCTGCCGATTGCGCACCATTGATACTGGATTGTTTGGCATAGATTTCACCATTTCCAGCCAAAGTGGGCGACATTTCCCGCGCATCAAGCATGATATATTTATCTTCTTTGGCGATATATAAAAGGAAAAATCCACCACCACCAATACCTGAGCCTGTGGGTTCGGCAACACCGATGGTGAGTGCCAAAGCTGCGGCAGCATCAAAGGCATTACCGCCTTGTTTGAAGATATTGATGGCAGCTTGGGTGGCAAGGGGATGAGCGGATGCGACCATGTTTTGCTGGGGTAAAGTGTTGGCATAGCTGATTTGAGAGTATGTTAGGATAAGTATGGCAATGAGTCGTTTCATAGGGTGATACAAGCGTAATTGGTATGGTAGGGCAAGAGGAGGCTTAAAACAGTCTGTGTTTATCTGCGTTCATCGGTGGTTCATTATGAACTGTACCTTTCGAGCATGGTTGCATTACCCGTTAAACCACCACTATGCACATACAATATTGTGCCTTGGATATGTTGCATGTTGTCGAGCAAGGTTTGCCACATCAACGGCGCATAAATCAAATCAAATTCAATGCCTGCATGTTTAAGCTCTTCATAGGTTTGAAGGAACTCAGGGTAAGGTTTGGCGAAACGATATTTTTTGCTTGATTCAAGTAAGGTGAGGTTACTGGGGATACTGCCAAGTTGCTGCATTTGTTGTTTGAGATAAGTGTTATCGCCAACTAGAGCGGTGGTGATGATTCGACATTTGGGTAACGCTTGGGCAAGATAAAAGGCAGTTGTGCCAGTGCCTGATGGGGTGACGATGTTGAGCCTGTCGATGTTTTGTTTGGTTTGCCATTGTGTGATTTCGTTGCCCAGTTGAGTGATACCAGCTTGTGCCAATGGGTCTGCACCACCTTGGGGAATAACCAATGTTTTGCCGTTGCTTTGTAAGGATTGAATTTTTGCATCGTAATCACTGCATTCAATCAATTGCATATTTAAATTAAGGGCTGCTTTAAGGTTGCCCGTTGGTTTTCCTTTTAAATGTTGGGGTAGTGGTTTGCAGATATATTCAAATGCCCAACCTTTGTGTTGGCATAAGTGAGCAATCGCAAGCATGGCATTGGATTGGTTGCCACCGTAGGAAATCATGGTTTGGTAAGACTCTGCGGGGGTGTTGAGCAGGGTGTATAACTTGTAATACTTATTGCCACTAAGGTGGGGGTGAATCTGTTCATCGCGTTTGACGAAGAAATCATAACCTCTGAAATGAAAAGGTGTAATGTCGCTTACCATTTAATCAAACGTCATTCCCGCGGAGGCGGGAATCCATGGATGCCCAGTCAAGCTGAGCATGACAGTTAAAAATTTTCTGGATCAGCTTAACAAAGGGAGCCACTTCTCTGATAAGAAACTTTGTTTTCCTTTGTGTAACTCTGTGTCTTCTGCGGTTCATTTTATGGTTCAATTTGAATTAACTCTTTGTTCAAATAACTTATGAATGCCAGTGGGCACTGCAAGCCCTTCCCATGACTTAAACCATTGTCCTTTGCCTGTGGGTTTGTTGTGGTCATTGCTGATGTAGAGATGTAAACGGCGGTGGGTTAATACATGGATATGGTCGGGTTGATGTGTTGGTTGTTTATCCAACTCAATGATAGGCGGTGACCAAAGCCCTGCCCAAATGCCGTTTTTTGGGCGTTGCTCCAACCAAATATGGTTGTGTTCGTGTTGAAAGAGTTGGACTTGCCAATATACATTTTTAACTTTGATGGTTGAAGCCTTTTTGACTGGTTCTTCAAATGCAGACTTGCACACCTGTTGCATGGGGCAGGCAGAACAATCGCGTTTCTTTGCTCCGCACAATGTTGCGCCCAGCTCCATCATGGCTTGATTCCAAAGGTCGGGTGTATCTGTTTTGTCTATCCAACTTTGTGCTAACTGCCAAAGCTGTTTGTCGATTAAGCTTTCATTTTGCCAAGATGATAACACCCGTTTCACATTGCCATCCAATACGGGGGTGTGGGTTTGAAAGCAAAAGGATGAAATTGCACCTGCAGTGCTTTGCCCAATACCTTTAAGACTTAATATATCATCAAAATTCGTGGGAAAGGTGCCGTTAAAGTTTGCCATGACTTGTTGGGCAGCTTCGTGGATAAACCTTGCTCTGCGATAATAACCTAAACCTTCCCATTGTTTGAACACATCATCAGGATGCGCTGCGGCAAGTGTTGCAATATCTGGAAACACTTTAAACCACTGGCCATATCGCGGTAACACGGTTTTGACTTGGGTTTGTTGCAACATGATTTCAGAAACCCAAATCCGATAAGGGTCTGTGGTGTGCCGCCAAGGTAAATTCCTAGCGTTATCTTGATACCAATTTAGCAGTAAATGCGTGGTATTATTCACCGAAAGGTTCGGAAGGTTGCACCATCTTCAACGACTTCAAACATAAAAAAGAAGTTGGCGCGCTCTAGCCCCCAAGTGCTTGGTAAGGGGTTAAAAGGAGCAGCTTTATAGACAGCTTGCACAGCGCTGTCATTGAGTTCAGGGCTTGGGCTTGGGCGCAGTATTTTAATGTCGACAAGCTCACCGCTCAAACCAATAGATACGCGCATAAGCACGTTGCGCTCATTGGGTGCAAGCTCTGCGATAACCAAATCTTTGGGTCGCCACTGCTCTTCCAATGCACGCACCAACCCTTGGGCATAAGGCGCATATTTGCTTTCTCGGGTATTGATGCCGATGTCTGCCTCTTTGGATAAAAGCTGCTTCATGCGCCGTTCTCTATCAAACTCACGCGAAAGTTGGGTGAGCGCGGAAGATGAAGGCAGAAGGTTGGCTAGTGGGATATTGGGTGCGGGTTTAGATGTTGGCTTTTTGTCTTCTTTGAAGTCGTTATCCGTGGGTGCCAAAGCGGTACTATCATCATCTTTACGACTGATAATGCGGTTGTTCACCTTCTCTTGCTGCTGTGGTACAGGTGGATTGCGCGGCATTTGCGGTGCTAAAGGAGCTGGTTTATTCTGATTGGGTTGGGCTTGGTTTGCCGCAGGTGCGCGAGCAGCCCGGTTCACATCATCTTGTGCATTGGTTTGGTTTCCAGCACTGTTTTTGTTGGCAATAATTTTAGCATTAACATCTTCTTTTTTGCTCGTGTTTGCTGATTCATCCAGCAATGCGACATCCATGATGTGGGGTGTTTTTTTCTCCACAATGGGCACTGGTGAGTCGGTAAAACGAACAAGGAAAAATAGCATGGCATGAACAGCAATAGACAAAACCAAAGCGATAAGAAGCTTCTTTTTGTCGATGCGCCAATCGATGGTGATGGGCTGAGCTGCCATTGCCGTCATATTTGAGTTTAGCCTTTGAGCGCGGCGATGCCAGCTTGAATACGTTTGAGGGTTTCATCCTTGCCCAACAACTCAAGCGTAATATCTATCGGTGGTGATACAGGCACACCTGCAAT
>CAMZLG010000132.1 GCA_947311495.1 uncultured Zetaproteobacteria bacterium | reverse complement strand
GATATGGTTGAGCATTTGAAAAAACAAGGTGAACCTGAGTATCGTATGGAAGTCTTTGCTGTCTCTGCTGATGGTGAAGCTGATGGCGCGGATGACTTGGGTGATGAAAAAGATGAGAAATACAATGAAGCTGCTGATTTAATCGCTGAAAAAGGTAAGTGTTCTGTATCTATGGTGCAGCGATATTTACGTATTGGTTATAATCGGGCAAGCCGTATTGTAGAACAAATGGAGCGTGATGGTTTGGTCACACCTCCGGGCGCTGGCGGTGTTCGCCAAGTGCTATCTCGGTCAGCAGAGGATGCAGGTCACATTGATTAAATTATGCTTTTCTTTTTTATTGTTGGTGAGTACAACCGCTTGGGCAGCGAATACATCGGTTGCACCAGACTCAAGCTTGGGCAAGACTTTAACTGCTTTGGCAGACATCAAAGGTTTTTCCACACCATTTAAGCAGACGCTACATTATGCTGAAGGTGGAAAGCGCGAATATACGGGTGAACTTGCGGTGCTAAGACCCGGCATGTTTCGCTGGCGTTATATCAAACCGTACGAGCAACTTTTTGTGAGCAATGGTGATGGTGTGTGGTTGTATGAGCCTGATTTATTACAAGCGCAGAAGTTGCAAGACTTGGGTGAGGTTGACCCTGTGGTAATGCAGCTTCTTGATGGGCGTATTGGTCTAAAAGATGTGCAAGTGGTGGCATTGGAGAAACTTGACGGTGTTGATGCTTGGCATGTGCGTTTAGGCGAAGGTTATCAAGCCGTTGAAGTTTGGTTGGGTGTGCAGGGGAATCAGCTTGTATGGATTGAAAGTCGGGATGTTTTGGGTAATGCCAATCGATTGTATCTGTTGGACATGCAGACCACGCCGCCAAACCCTGAAATATTTGAATTTGTTGCACCTGAGGGTGTGGATGTGATTGGAGCTTTATCGTGAGTTTAGTTGTTAAACAAAACATCAGAAGGGCGATGTTAAGCCTAATTTTGACCAGTGCTTTTTCATCAGTTGCTTATTCAGCAGCATTCGCCAACAACGATTTAACGGCGGCAACAGCAGGTTCTGTGAATGCGGTGGTGGCAGGAACAGGAAACATTGCTGATGCGCTTTATAACCCTGCTGGACTGGCATGGCAGGAAGGTGTGCAAGGTTTGTTTAGTAATACATCACGGAATCGGTTCCACAGTGTGAATATCGCAGGCGTGGGTTATAATGCCAACAACAATCTAGCCGGTCGTACATCATTTGCGTTAGCATGGTTACCTAAAGGCGGTAATGTAGGTGTAGCATGGAGTTTATCTAATCCGTATGACACGCGTTCAAATTGGTCATCAGCATTTCCAAGTTTAGGCTTCATGGATTTAGAAATGTCGCGCTATACCTTGGATGGCTTTTGGCGGGTAAACAACACTTTGGGCGTTAGCCTTGGTGCTGATATTTATGACACAAGGCTTCGTTTGGACACAGGCGGAAAATCCTTCTCTGGCTCAGATTGGAGTGATGTGGGCGCACATATTGGTCTGCGCTGGGAATTTATGCCACTCTGGACATTGGGTGCGCATTACCGCAATGGAACTACGGCAAAAGCAAGTAATGGTGCGGGTGACAAAGTAAACATTGATTTGCCAACAGAGTGGAGCATTGGCATTGCACACACCTTGATGGATGATGAGATGTTGTGGGAGTTGGATGTTAAACGCAGCAACTGGTCATCGCTTCAAAATCTTGATGTCATCAGTTCTGGTGGGAATGGTCAAAGCAATCTTGCCAACTTAAGAGACACCACAGATATTATGTTGGGTGCAACATGGTTTTGGCGCCACGATACGCAACTCCGTTTTGGTTATGCTTATGAACAAGGCGCAAACCAAGCCGCAGGTTTCCAACCTTTATTATCTGATTCGAACGGGCATAAAATTTCCATTGGTTTTGGTGGGGAAATGGCAACCATGCATTTGGATATGACACTCACAGGTTATATTCGCAACCGTATGCATGCTGTTGGCACATACGCTGGTGATTATAAAGATTCAGGTTACAACTTCTTATTTTCATTGAGTAAAAGAATTTAGATTGATGATTAAGGTATGAATACAGCACTACCAGGTTTGCAGCTTTCGGATGTGCAAGTGCCGCTTGCGCATAGGCTTAGACCCCACAAGTTAGAAGATGTGCAGGGGCAGCTTGATTGCACTGAGCCCACAGGTTGGTTTGCCCATGCGTTGCAAGAAGGTCGGGCTGTATCATGCATCTTTTGGGGGCCGCCGGGTGTAGGTAAAACAACACTGGCAAAAATTATGGCAGACCATGCCAATATGCCCTTTGCCCAATTATCGGCTGTCTCGGCGGGCAAAAAAGAAGTGCAAGGTGTCGTGGCACAAGCCAAACAAATAGGGCGCACTTACCTTTTATTCTTGGATGAGATTCATCGTTTTAATAAAGCACAGCAAGATGTACTGCTTCCTTACTTGGAAGATGGCACTTTGATTTTAGTCGGTGCAACCACGGAAAACCCATCCTTCACCCTAAACAACGCACTTTTATCGCGCTGTCGTGTGATTGTGCTGCAAGCTTTATCAGCAGATGCCGTGCAAGTTATCTTGAAGCGTGGGGTTGCAACACTACAACAGCAGTCCACGGGTTTTGTATTGACGGAAGAAGCGCTGGTGTGGTTGGCTGAAGCTGCAGATGGTGATGCGCGGTATGCCTTGAATGCTTTGGAAGCCATTTTTGATGCGGACAGTCATAAAGCTTGGGCTTTGCAAGATGTTCAGCAGCAATGGCAACGCAAACAAGCCAAGTATGATAGAGATGGTGATAGCCATTATGATTTGATTTCTGCATTGCATAAGTCGATTCGCAGCTCGGATGCGGATGCGGCTGTGTATTGGTTGGCGCGTATGCTTGAGGGTGGAGAAGAGCCATTGTATTTGGCAAGGCGATTGATTCGTATGGCAA
The DNA here is from genome assembly GCA_947311495.1 of uncultured Zetaproteobacteria bacterium. Classification (GTDB taxonomy): domain Bacteria; phylum Pseudomonadota; class Zetaproteobacteria; order Mariprofundales; family Mariprofundaceae; genus Ghiorsea. Next base: position 799 of record CAMZLG010000132.1, on the reverse strand, counting down.
CGGAAGATATAGGTTTAGCTGACCCCAAAGCGTTGACATTAGCTCTTGATGCGCAAGGTATGTTTGAAATTTTAGGCTCACCTGAAGGTGAGCAAGGTTTGTTTGAGGTCGTGATTTATTTGGCGCTCGCACCCAAAAGTAATGCTACATACATGGCAGAAAAGGCAGCGCGAAGGTTAGCCAAAGAAACGCAACATTTGGATGTACCAAGCCATCTTAAAAATGCGCCGACCAAGCTAATGAAACAAATTGGGCATGGTGATGGTTATCAATATGCGCACAATGAAGAGGATGCCGTGGTCACACAAAAACATTTTCCTGACGATATCGTAGAGACAGTATTGTTTGAGCCTATTGAGCGGGGTTTTGAAAAAACATTGGCAGAACGCAAGGCTTGGTTGCAGGCTAGGCGCGATGAAAAGCGAAAGGGCTAGAGGGTAAATACGTGTTAAAACAGGTTTTAGCGGTTGGATTTGGTGCATCTATGGGTGCAGTTTGCCGTTGGTGGGTAGTGCTGTTGATGCAACGTTGGTTTGGCACGGGTTATCCGTGGGCGACCTTGTTGGTCAACGCTTTAGGCAGTTTTGTACTTGGATTTTTGGTGATTTGGTTTTTGGATAAAACACATCTGAGCGATTTACTTCGGTTGTTGCTGACGGTTGGATTTTTAGGTTCATTTACCACATTTTCAACCTTTTCTGTGGAAACTGTGCGCCTTATTGAGATGGGTTCAGTGGGCGAAAGCCTTGTGCATACGGTTGGCTCTGTTGTGCTTTGCATTGGTATGGCTTGGTTGGGT
>CAMZLG010000131.1 GCA_947311495.1 uncultured Zetaproteobacteria bacterium | reverse complement strand
TTGCAGTTATCATCGGTGTATTCATTTTTGCATTCTTCATTGGTATTGGAGCAAGTATTGTGTCCGACTTAATGCATAAATTACGCAATGAACGTTTGGTCATTACACGGCACATGGTTATTCTTGGTTGGAATAAAGTTGCACCTTATGTCATTTCGCACCTTAGGCTTGTTGCCGAGCGTTCATTCTCACCACTCAAGCTCGTACTTTTACATAGTGATAAACAAATTCCTGAAGTCTTATTGGAAGAGAAGTGGGTCACCTATCGTTATGGTGACAACACCCAAGTACAAGATTTAAAACGTGTGAACCTTCAAGCTGCACGACAAGCTCTGGTTTTATTACCCAGCGAGCAAACCGATGCGGAATCCTTACCTGATGGTTTTTTCTCACTTTTAAGTATTCGCAATATGCAACCCGACATCAATTTAAGTATAGCTGTGCCAGGCATGAACGAACCACGACTTCATGAACATAAACATATGTTACAAGTGGGCTGGGACAACCAAGGCGTATACAATAAACCTACTGTCATTTTATCTGCTGCTGACTTCCGTGCTAATGCTTTGAAAAACATCATACAATACAGTGACTTCGACCAAATCATCAGTCGCTTAATGATTCCAGAACGTACAGAAGAATCTTCACTTCAAGTTGTTGATTGGGCTGGCAACCTAACTCTACATGACAAGCATATGGTACTATCATCTACAGACAAGAGTCTTTCAGGTGATATTTTACTTGCAGCTCAAGACCTTCTTCTTCGTGGTGTCACGTTGATTGGTATCGTGGATGATGCATACAAGGTGCACCCACTATATCGCTTAAAACAAACCTGTAAAATTCATCAACCGATCAACATCGTTGGTCTTGCGGGCATTGCACTCAATGAAAATGCTTTACACGGAGAAATTCAATATGTGTTAAAAAACCCTGGCACTGCCGCTGTTGAACCCGCACAAAACTTTGCACGCTTACATCATCAGCCCACAACCTTAAAGCTTCTAGTTACAGGTTGGGTTGAAGCTTTACCTTTGTTGATTAAGCGCCTTATGCCCGACTATGAACACGTACACGTGGTTCTTTTGGACAACTTTAAAGATAAAAGCCCTGAGGATACACAAACCTACCTGCATCAGCGTATATCCAATGAAACACAAGAAGGAAAAGTTTCAGTTCAAGTGAAGCAGTGGAACTGCTTGGATATGGAAGTCTTGCGGGAGCATGTCAAAATGGCATCGCATATTATGCTCGCAACACCACAATTTTCTAAACAGAAGCCATACACCGTCATTTCAACGCTATTGTCACATATTATTACCATGGTTTCTTCTGAACAAGTCCAGCCCCAAATATACCCTATCTTGTCCGACCGCGAACAAGCACGCTTGTTGCAAGATGAGTTGGATAGATTTGACCTACCCACAGAAGTCCATTTAGTCGTCCCTGATGAATTTTATGGTGCATATATTGCCCATACAAATTTTCATATGTACACCGCTGAAACAGATGATGTGTATCAAATCAAGCGCGTTTTACGGCATATTGTGCATGACTTCATGTCTGATGACACTGAAGATGATGCTTTGGAACTCTATGCCATGGATGTCACACATCCCTTACCAGAACACCCTCAAGCCTTGTATGCTTCATTACTCACAGAAGGTTATATTTGGATTGGATATCGCCTTAAACAAGCGTTTGTGTGGCATGATCCTATTCAAGATGTGATTCGCAAAGTTTTCCCAAGAGAAGATGATTTCCACTGCCTACGCCAACATGAAATTATCATCAATGCTTTTGGCAACCCTATTTCTCGCAGGTCTTGGGAAAACCATAGCGATGACATCGTTGAACTCATTGTCGTAGGGGAAAACATTTCCCCTCCAGAGGCATAAAGTGCCGACAGAACCAAGGTTAAATATACATAACTGACTATTATATAAGGATAATAACGGTGGCATGCTTTCTGCTTTGTTGATGGTATGATGCAATCAAAACTCATAACAACAGAAGCTGCCACCCTAACCTCTCAATCCCTATCTTCTCAGGGCATTGCAACGAAAGGTAAAAAAGGGAAACAAAGTTTATTTTCCAAACTTCTTGCAACCCTTGGTCAAGGTAAACAAAAACAAAACAAAACTTCAGAAGAGTCCAATAAACAATCAGTTAAGGTTATTTCAAACCCTAAAACACAACAAAATATAAAAACATTAACGCTTACAACCGCTACACCACACAATGCTGATAACAACAACCCATTAGCCACTGTAAAAGAAAGTAAACATGATAAAAACAATAACGCTGAAAATATTTCAAGCCAAAACATAGCCGTTGCCACTCTGGTTCAGGCTCCATCAGTCATGCAAAACTTACCCAAAACAAAAAGTGGTCAACCCATGTTACCAAGTAAAGCACAAGGTGCTCAAAAAACGAATGCGGCGACCCTTGGTGTTTTTTCTGAACAGAAAATAGCGGCGAACCCAAATATAAATCCAGAAAAACATACTGTTGAAAAACAGAACGTTCCCATTGTTTCACAAGCTACTGTTCAAAAAGCATCACCATCAACCCCTGATGTTTTCCTTGAACAAAAAACTACACCCGTCTCAATCTCAAGTACTAAAAAACAAACCAAACCAGCAATACAAACAGTGTCCCAAGAAACCTCAGCCTTGCTCCCAAACAAAACTATTATAAGCACAAATAGCAATGAACTGGTGTCACAAAACAATAAAGATATTGACCACCTTATCCCTTCTAAAGCAATGGCGCACTTAAGCACAGCACAAACTTCTGAGGTTAATCCGTTAGGCTCTAAAGGAAATGAAAAACATGTTGCGAAAATCAACAAGGTAGAAGCAAAGGTTGAAACATCGCAAGAACAATCAGCAAGCGAACCACGACTTGCAACACTAACCAAGGCTTCTATGCCAAAAGCACATGTAAGCCAAGGCATTGATCAAGCTGGTGCGGCAAATGTTTCCGCAACAAGTTTAAGTAAAGCGACAGAGGTCGGAAGCAACACATCACAACAAAATTTTACATCAGACCAACAAGATATGAATGGTTTATATATAGACAGCAACAAACATGAAACCAAATTAAAAGGTGCTGATTTTCAAGCGCAACTGGCTTACAAATCACAACGTACCTTTGCACCTGCAGATGCGATGATGGAAATTGTTAAATCAGCCAAAGATGGAAGCACCTCTTTAGAACTGCAACTTGAACCTGCACATCTAGGCAAGGTGCAAGTCCAAATTCACATGGATGCCTCAAAACATATTCAAGTCGCATTTACCGTTGACCAACAAACATCCAAGCAAGCCTTAGAGCAACACATGCCCCAGCTACGTTTGGCATTATCGCAACAGGGACTAGATTTAGGAAGCTTTTCCATGCAAATGAATCAGCAACAACATCAAGGGCATCAATCATCCCATTCAACCACCACCTCATCGACATGGGGAAACCAAAATATTGAAGAACAAATACAAAACAACCCAATCGGTATCAATATCGCAACTGATGGTCGATTAAGTATTTTAGCATAGGAGATTACCATGCCTTTAGAAGTCACAGCCCCATCACTCGGTGCGCAAGCAGCGCCAACACCCAAACAAGATTTAGGAAGCAAAGATGTGTTTCTAAAAATGCTTGTGGCGCAAATGCAAAATCAAGACCCTCTTAACCCTGCTGATTCTACACAAATGTCCTCACAATTGGCGCAGTTTAATATGGTAGAGCAACAAATTGATACCAACAAATTCTTACAACAACTTGTGGGTAGCCAAGGTGGCGCTGGAGCAAACTTGGATATGGCATCTGCTGGTTATTTGGGGCATACCGTGATGATTAACCAAAGTGAAATTGAATACTCAGGAACAAGCACAAACTTTTCTGTGTCTCTGGATAACAATGCAGAAGCAGTGTTCGTCACCATCAGTGACAGTAGTGGTTCACCCGTGCGCACCATGTCATTGGCAGCCACGCCAGCAGGCGAACTGCCGCTCACTTGGGATGGGCGTGATGCTGACGCCATTAAAGTGGACTCAGGCATCTACAGTATCAATGTGCAAGCTGTGGATACTACAGGACAACCCGTTCGCGCTACACCTCAACGTTCTGGCACTGTTGATGCCGTACGCAACACAGCAAATGGACTTGAACTCATCGTCAATGGTATTGCAACAAGTTTAAACAATATTACAGAAGTACGACTATAAAACAAAAAATAAAAGGAGAAAATTATGGGTATTTATAATGCATTATATACAGGTTCAAGTGGCTTACAGGCTTTCGGTGAAAGTGTGCGAGTCATTGGTGACAACATCGCCAACGTCAACTCATTGGGCTTTAAATCGCAAAGTGTGGTGTTTGCGGATGTTTTATCACAAACTGTTGGGGTCACGCGGTCAAACATTGCCAACCAAGTGGGCAGTGGTGTGCGTATTGGTCAGATTACTCGGAATCAAGCACAAGGTTCCATTGAGAACACAACCAGTGCAACTGATCTTGCCATCAATGGCACAGGGTTGTTTGCACTCAAAGACCCTGCAAGTGGGCAAACCTATTTTACGCGAGCAGGTTCATTCTTCTTGGATAAATCATCAAGTCTGATTGATGGGCAAGGTTTTGTGGTACAAGGCTGGGCAACCAATGAACAAGGTGATGCAACAGGTAATGTTACCAATATTTCTTTTGGTGGTTTATCCTCACAAGCTCAAGCGACAACGGGTATTGATGTGGGTGTCACACTAGACTCCAACGCCACACCTTTTAATGCAGGTGTTGCCTTTGACCCCAACAATGCTGCTACCTATCACTACAAAGCAGAAGCCAACATTTATGATTCATTAGGGCAGCAACATGCCATAAGTGTGTATTACATCAAAGACGCAAGCAACAATTGGAGCTGGCAAGCAGGTGTAGATGGTGGTGATTTGGTAGGCGGCACAGCAGGCGAACAAGTGATTGTTGGCAGCTCAACCACCAATTTTAATGCAACCAATCAAACACTGGCTCTACCACTACCTGTTGGCACTGAAATATCAGCAAACACAACCTTTGATACCGCCGTCACACTTAATGGTACAGCTATTGCAGTAGGTCAAACTGTGGGCGCTGCACTTGGCAGTTCAATTGTGGTCACCTCTAGCACAGTTCCCGCTGGCACCAAAGTCACCGCAGGTAATGTCCTTACCGCACCTTCAGCCAATTTACTCACCTTTGGTAGTCAAGGCGAGTTATTAACAGAAGTTGGGCCAGGTATCAATTTCCCATGGAAGAGTGCCGCAGTTTCAACAGTGAACTTTAACTTTGGTGATGCGGTTACCAGTGACCAACAAGCTATCATTGGTGATGGTTTAAATGGTACGGTGCAAACGGCTGGTTCATTTGCAACACGTCAAATTACACGTGATGGTTATGCCGCAGGGTTCTTGGATAAACTGGAAACGGATTCAACAGGACGTATTTTTGGAGTATTCACCAATGGTCAGCGCCGTCCTCTATTCCAAGTGGCTTTGGCAAAATTCCCTAATGATGCTGTACTGAACCATGTGGGAAATAACCTACAACAAGAAACCATTGCTTCTGGTTCGCCCATTTTGGAAAAACCAGGTAATGGTGGCATGGGTTCCATCACTCCTTATGGATTAGAACAATCCAATGTTGATTTGGCTGGTGAATTTGTGAAGCTTATTATCGTACAGCGTGGTTATGAGGCAAACTCAAAAACCATTTCCACAACCGACCAGATGTTATCATCATTGATGCAGTTGAAACGTTAATTTCAACACTATTCTGCTTAAAAGCCTGCCCTATTGGGTGGGCTTTTTACTTTTGGGAAGCGAAAACCCAACCAGTGCATGCCCTGCAACAGAGTCAATACTCATTTGACCACCATGATGTTCCACCAAGGCTTTAGCTCTAGTTAGCCCCATACCAGATCCATAGGCAAAACGTTGCCCTGAAAAGAATGGTTCAAACACACGCTCAACCTCATTAACATCAAACCCACAACCTGAATCTTCCACACAAAACCAGACCATTTCATGTTCAACAATAGACGATATACGAATTTTTCTAGGTGAATCTAAAAGATTGGCAGCAATGGCTTTCTTAGCATTGCTTAAAAGTTCGAGCAGAATGCGTTGAACCATCAAAGGGTCTGCATCCACCATGGGCATAGCTGAAGATTCCAATGCAATCGCCTCATCCGCCAATTTAAGACTGGAAAAACAACGCAAAAACATGTTATGCATATCAACGGCTTCAATCTCAAGCTCATCAAACATGCAGTGGTAAATCTCATTGGTTGCCAAAATCATATCGTCCATACGATTGGCTGTATCCTTCAGCATATCCAGTGTTTCGGCAGTGTCTTTATTCATGGCTTTACCACTGCGTACATTCAAATCAAGCTCTTGTACCAAAGCTTGGATATTCAAAAGTGGGCTTCGCAAATCATGGGTAAACACACTCATTATTTTTTGCATATTTTCCATTCTCGCCTCAATATTCTTATCTGTTTTACTCATGCCTCACCCAATACGATATGTGTCATCTGTTAAGCAATAGACTAGAGTAGAATACTTGTCAAATCACAGCCCAAGACTTTTTGAATTTCACCACTTAAGCTTACGCCTAGTTTTAACGATGAGGTATTAGACATGCATATTGTAATTTCACCTGCTAAAAAATTAAATGAAGGTACTGCTTTGCCTGGCTTTAAAGTAACCCAACCCCAGTTTTTAGAACAGTCACAAACCCTTATCAATATTTTGCAGGAAAAAGATAGCTTTGAAGTTGCATCCCTGATGAAGTTAAGCATCAAACTTGCTGACTTAAATACGCAACGCTTCCAAAGCTGGCATACACCGTTTACTGCAACCAATGCCAAGCAGTCTATTTTCTCTTTTGCAGGTGATGTCTATCAAGGCTTGGATGCGCAAACATTATCACGAGAAGATATTGAGTTTGCACAAACCCATTTGCGCATATTATCAGGTTTATACGGCATGTTGCGCCCACTGGATTTGATGCAGCCTTATCGCTTGGAAATGGGAACACGACTTGCCAATTCAAAAGGCAGCAACTTGTATGACTTTTGGGACAATCAGATCACTGCACAACTGAATCAAGCGTTATCACCTGATGACACCTTGATTAACCTCGCATCCAACGAATATTTTAAGGTCATTAAACCCAAGCTATTGCAAGCCAACATTATCACCCCCGCTTTTAAAGAAAATAAAAATGGTGAATACAAAATGATTGGCATCTTTGCTAAAAAAGCACGTGGATTGATGACCCGATTTATCATTCAAAACCGCATCACCCAAGCCCAAGACATCAAAGCCTTTGATATGGATGGTTATGTATTTAACCCCAATATGTCTGACAGTAAAACTTGGACGTTTACGCGAGGTTAGCTAAAGCTTTGGTTAAACTATCTATGTCTTGTTTATCATGCCCTGCGGACAATGTGATACGCAAACGCGCAGAACCTTCAGGTACAGTGGGTGGGCGAATCGCAGGCACAAAATAACCTTGCTCACGAAGCTGGTTAGAAGCACCAAGTGCAGTTTTATCTGAACCCAGCAGCATGGGTTGAATCGCAGTTTGCGAAGGCATCAAGGGCAAAGCATTTGCCTGCTCTAAAAAGTAAGTGATATTATTCTGTAGCTTTTTCACCACATCCGTGATTTGTATTTCATCCAGTGCCGCCAGCGCACCTGCAATCGCACATTCTGGCAAGGCTGTGGAAAAAATAAACGTGCGCATACGTTGCCTTAACCCTTCAATCATTTCTGAAGTGCCTAAAATATACGCACCATAACTACCAAAGGCTTTTCCCAAAGTGCCGACTTCAAGCAAACGTTCATGCCCTGAAACATCAGCTTCAAACACCAAACCTTTACCCTGTTCTCCCACTGTGCCTGTGCCATGTGCATCATCTACAATCAGCAAAGTGTCATATGCGTTCGCAAGTTTGAGCAGGCCAGACACATCCGCCTTATCACCATCCATACTAAACACACCATCAGATACAATCATGCATTTATCCGCTGGATACTTTTGCAGTTGTGCTTCTAAGTTATCCAAGTCCAAGTGTGGATAGCGATGTACTTTCGCACCCGACAAACGTGCGCCATCCACCAACGATGCATGGTTAAGTTTATCAGAAAAGATATGCGAGTGCCTATCTGCCAAGGCTTGAATTAACCCTAAATTTGCCAACATGCCAGAACCAAGCAATAAGCATGCTTCAAAACCTTTCCATGCGGCAAGTTTGTGTTCAAGTTCGTGTAATAACGATGAATCACCCGACACCAAACGCGATGCCCCACTACCAAGCCCGCTTTGATCAATCGCAGCTTTAGCTGCTGCGCAAACGTTAGGATGTGTGCTTAAAGCCAAATAATCATTGGATGCAAAATTCAATAACCTTTGTCCACCCACTTCAATCCACAAACCCTCACGCTGGCTCGCCAAGAGTTTGCGTTTGCGTGTTTCAGGTATAGTTTTGAACCAATTGCGTGTATCCATAATGCTCGCTATGCTCATGCCTATGCCTGCGCTGTCAATCAAAGCACTTTCCAAGCTTCAAAGCATGGTGTTTCCCTACACTTGTCCCTTGTGTGCAACACCATTGGATGAGACTGAAGGCTGTTGCAGCGATTGTTTGCAAAACATAAGCCCCATACCCCAATCGACATGTTTATCATGCGGCATACCGCTAAACCCCACCTTAGCCCCCGGGCCATGCGGGGCTTGTTTGAAAAAAACATTGCCGCAACAACAAACACATCATTTGTACTTGTATCAAAACGTAGTGCGTGATGCGATATTAGCTTGGAAGCTGCAAGGGCAAGATATGGCGCTCAATTTCTTAATTCAAGCCGCAACACCGCAACTTAAACAACTCTTTTCTAAGCAAGATATACTGCTTCCTGTACCTATGCCCATGTACCGCATGCGTCGTTCAGGTTTGCATCATAGTGCTGATTTATGTCAGAAAATCGCACATATCACAGGCGCACAGTTCAATTGGCAAATTCTCAGACGAAAAGGTGTGCATCAGCGTCAGTCCTCACTGCATGGCAAAGCAAGGCAGCGCAATCTGCACCGTGCATTCCAACTGAGCCTTAGCGCAACTTCTCGCTTGGATACATATTCGTCTAAAGGGAAAATATGGGTTGTGGATGACATCTTGACCACAGGTGCTACCCTCCGCCATGCTTGCCAGGTTGCAAAGCAACTCAAGCGACCTATCTTTGCTTTTTCATTTGCCAGAACGTGGCATAAATAAAGCAAAACCTGAAGGAGTCAGACATGGCTAGCCAAGCAAAAATCGAAGTGTATTCAGGTGATTACTGTCCCTATTGTGTGCGCGCCAAATCATTGCTCAAACAACGCGGTTTGGACTTTATTGAATACAATGTGCAACAAGACCCAGACAAACGCGTGGAAATGATGAAACGCAGTGAAGGTGGGCGCTCTATCCCTCAAATTTTCATCAATGATAAACATGTGGGTGGCTGCGATGATTTATATGCGATTGACAAAAAAGGGCAGCTTGATGCTTGGCTGGAAGCTTAACGATGCCAACACCTGAGCAACTTCTCGCCAACAATGCCAATTGGGCAAAAACAAAAGAAGAACAGGCTTCTGGTTATTTCAAGCGTTTATCGGGACAACAAATACCCAAATATATGTGGATTGGTTGCTCGGATAGCCGCGTGCCTGCCAATGAAATTGTTGGCTTGGATCCTGGTGAAATTTTTGTGCATCGTAATATTGCCAACCAAGTGCATCACACAGACTTAAACTGCTTGTCAGGCGTGCAATATGCTGTGGGTGTACTCAAAGTTGAGCATATTATTGTCACAGGTCATTATGACTGTGGTGGTGTTGATGCAGCAATTGATTCAGAATATTATGGCGTGGTAGACAACTGGATTCGCGGCATACGTGATAATTACATCAATCATCAAGATGATTTAAAAGGTCTATCCAAACAAGCATTATCCGACCGTATGGCTGAATTGAATGTTATTAAACAAGTTGAAAATCTTTCGCATAGTCGCATTGTACAAAGTGCTTGGGATAAAGGTCGCCCGCTAAGCATTCATGGTTGGGTTTATCGATTAAGTACTGGTCTTATTCATGACTTAAATGTCTCACGTCATCAGTCCGATGATATTCAACCCATCTATCGCGCCGAACCTAAAATTCCATGAGTAATGATTTAGTTCCCATTGCCTTCCCGCTTACGCCGCGCATGCAAGCTTTCATTGAGTTTCGTGATGCATTGCGTGTGCTTGGGCAAGCCATGCACAACCAATCCCCTTATGCTTGGCTTACTGCAGAAAAGGAAGTTGCGGACATGTTGCTCGGCGAAGGTAACAAGAAACCCATTATTCCGAATATTTTAAGTTTGTATCATGTCATGGGAAAACATTTCAAGGCATTGGCTGAGAAACACCCTGATTTCAAAGATAATTTAGGAAAGGCTGTATCAGGTCTGGAAGAACACGCCGATAATATTCGTGATGCCATGCCTGAAGCCACCTCTTTTTTGCAAACCGATGCATGGCTTACCGCATACACAGAGCTAATGCGCAAACAAGACCCATTGGGGCATAAATATGTGCTTCCGCAAACCATTCAATTGCTTTGGCAAGGTGAAGATCAACATGCCACCACTTTATACAGCCTACTCGAACCTATGATTCAGGCTATCGAACACCTTAATCAGATGCTTCATGCCCATGTGCCTTGGGAAAATCGTATCGCAAAAAATGGTGCTGACCAAATCACCTTTGCCGCTCAAGATGATATTGGTTTGCTCATCATTGGTTTACCCAAAAGTTTGATGCACCAAAGCATATTACCCTCTTGCTCTGGTTTTCGGTCGATTGTTCGACTACGGTTTACACAATGGAAAGCAGGTGAAGTCGCTCAAGATGTTGATAATGATTTGCCTTATGCCTTGATGATGGTACCCATTTCATGAATAAAAAACTTATCGTCAAGTGCCCCATCTGCAAAACTTTAGTTGAGCGTGAGAATGCAAGCTTTCCTTTTTGCAGTGACAGGTGCAAAACCAATGACTTGGGCAACTGGGCAAGTGGCGCATACAGTATTCCCGATGCCAACACGCATGAATTCGATGATGATGAACATGGAACAATTCATTGAGCCAAGAGCAACTTAGCAACGCGCCAAACCATCTCAAATCTGCGTATATCGCGATGAACATCATCTTAATCGCACCTGTTGTGCTTTGGCCGCTACCCACGATTTTTTTTGACAACCCTATGCTCACCGATGCGATTATACCCAAGTGGCATCTAAGCATTGTTATTTTACTCATCGCATCTGTTGCCATGGATAGCATGTTATACAGCATCAAAAACACCAGCCAAGTTATCTCAGCAACGCTATGGTTATTCGCAGCGAGTGTGTTATCCATACAGTCTCAAGATAGTGCTTGGTTTCTCGCACTACTTTTCTTAGCGCATAGCTTTCGCTCAGGGTTTCGCCTTATCACCGAGAGTAACACTCAACTTTGGTGGCTAAAGATTGCTTGGTACCGTGATATTTTTATCACACTTTTTTTGTTTATTTCACTCCCTTTAACGGGAATGAGTTAAAGATAAGCTTAGTATTTTCAGAAGCCTATTCCTTGCCGTGCTTCAACTCTCCAATCCGCCTCTTTATTCCTTCTCTGTTTGCCTTAGGCACCAACTGCAAAAGCCCTTTTAAAAATAAAATCGCATCTTCTTTAGTCGAAGATGATTCAAGAAAACGCGAGGCCAAAGTTAGCACAATAACAGGGGTATTTTTCCTTTCAGACACACTTGCCATCAACTCATAAGCAAGGCGATCATCTTTCAATAAATCATGTGCTAAGAATCCTGCAAAAAATGGAAATTCCCAGATTTCAGGGCGCTGAACCATCCCTTTCCTGAGTAGTTCAATCGCCTCCTCAGGCATGTTTACATCGTAAGCAAGAATACTACTTGCTAAGCGGTACACATCAAAAAACTTAGGATCTAAAGATTGCGCCCTATTCAAATAAGTATTGATATACTTCATCTCACTAGGTTTTCCTGTCAGCTTCGCATCATAATATATTGAAAAAACATCAAGTATTAAAAAATCAGAGAAAATACCTGGCACTGCCCCAGCCAGCACCTTATCTGCCAGAACAGAATATTCAGTTGCCCAAGATTTGGCCTTATTTTGTTCATAAAACATATGGCTACCATCTCGAATTTGCATGAGAACCAACCATAAAACTGACACTGAGAGGAGCAAAGCCAATTGCTTTTTTACTTGACCCATTTACAAGTCTCTGCGCTTAAAAATTGCCAAACCCAGTAAAAAGAAAATTAAGCCATACACAACATGCTCGGCAACATACAAAATTATATTTTGAATATCAATATTAACCCCATGCGCTATCGATATTGTAATATCTGAACCTCTCAAATGAGGTATGGCATCATAAATCCATTGCAAAAGGTATACAACAAACTCAGGAGTATCTTTCATAACATCAGGAGACTGAAGTGCTGCCAACACCGGTGGGAATATCCAAGAAAAGATGAGCATTGCTAAAGTGAACAACATGGTTTCAGCATTTCCTGATGACCATGATACGACAAAAAATATAAAGCCAAGAATGGAGATATACTGAAAGAAGTTAAAAAACACCAATTGGCCCAGATAATTCCATTTGTATCCAGATTGATACATGTCTGATAGCCCATCCAAGTAGAGCCAAGCGCCCAAAGATGAAGAAAGCAGCAACACCAATAACAACAACATAAATGCAGCAACAATACCTGAGAAACGCCCAATATAGTAGTCGCGGCGACTCATAGGTGGCGTGAGAAAAACATAAACAACACGATCAAAAATATCTCTGCTCAACAACGTGACAACAAGAAAGATTAAAAAAACAACTGCAAGTAATTGCGCCATGGCAGCAACTACATCAACATATACTTTACCAATATCATATAAAAATAATGATGACAATCCAACCGCAAGTAAAGGCGTTAACAATGCCACTGTTAACAATGTTTTGAATGTTCTGTTTTGCCAAAGCTCAAACAATGTTAAATGAGCTAATTTAGTCCACAGCATGTTCACTGCTCCAAAACTGCAACCGAATTTCTAAAGCTTCGGCTTCTTTCATCGAATGCTCTTTAATCTCTATTGATTCGACAACCTTACCTTTAGCCATAATGTGAATCTTATCACATAATCTGACCAAATCTGTTACTGCATGGCTGCACATTAATATAGATGCACCTTGCTTATTGATTGTTGAGAAAAGTTCCAGCATATGAGCCCTACCCATCGCATCCAAACCACTCATGGGTTCATCAAGGATTAAATATTTAGGATTCCCTACAAGAGAAAGAGCAATAGATGTTCGTTGTTTCATACCCTTTGAATAAGACCTCAGCGGTTTATGCCAAGAATCTTCTTTTAAACGAACATCTTTAAGTAATGTTTCAACTTGACCTGTATTCTGCACCAAGCATGCATACTTAAGCATTTGATATGCAGTTAGATTAACTGGCAAGTATGGGCTTTCGGGCAATAGAGCTATATCACGAATGTTTTCCACTTTGCCATCATCTGGAAAAACAAGACCCATCAATATTTTAATCAGTGTGCTTTTACCTGCACCATTGGCTCCCAGCAATCCATGTGCTTCACCCTCACAAAAAGTTAAATCTAACTGATCGAGAACCTGATGCTTTTTATATGATTTACAAACTGACTGAATTTTCATCATACCCTCAAAAAAAGCGGGGCAATGCCCCGCTTTTTACATCATTAAACTTAAGAAACGATTAAATTGCACACGCTGGTATACCAGCCACAGTTAATGTTTTATCGATATCACCTGCAACTTCAGCACCTTGTTGCACACTTAAACCATCCGTGTTCGATGTCATAATGCGGTTACCAGCTGTATGTTTAGATGCCAAGCAGCGTTTTGTCGCTGTCGCAGTACCTACAGCCAAATCCAATTCAACAGCTTTCGACAAGTTTGTTTGAATTGTTACTGGGGTCGCAGCACCATTAGTGAAAGTCACTGTTTGAGGAGCCGCTGCATTTGCTGCTACATTGAGTGCATTTGGATAAAAGAAATTATCTGAATAGTATGCTTCAATGGTTGTTCCTGCATTTCTCAAGTCTGACATCGCAGCTGAGTTAAATGATTTGACTCGGAAGCTAGCAAATTGTGGAATAGCAATAGATGCTAGAATACCGATAATCGCAACAACGATCATCAATTCGATAAGCGTAAAGCCTTTTTGTGTTTTAAGATTCATAATGAAATCTCCTTTTTATTTTTTAATGCCATTAGACATTTGAACAGCTTGAAGCAATCGACATGCCATGTAAATTTAAGCTATATCATACCGATTCTGGTGCAATTGACAATTTGCGTCAGTTCACAATTACCTTATCTGTCACCTTCATCCCCTTGTTCACTGTCTTGAATATATTTTGCCATATACAGGCTTTGCCCAATGATAAAAACAATGGTTAAACCCATCAGCCCAAACAATTTAAAATTCACCCAAGTATCCGTATCATAATTATAAATCACATAAAGGTTCAGAAAGCCTAAGAATGTAAAGAACGCTGCCCAAGCTACATTCAATTTCACCCACACATCTTGAGGTAGCTCTACTTGGCCACCCAACATACGCTGAATGATATTTTGTTTACCAATCCACATGCTTCCCAAAAAGACAGCTGCAAACAACCAGTTAATCACTGAAGGTTTCCATTTGATAAACATCTCATCATGCAAGAATAGTGTTAGCCCACCAAATGCTGCCACAAGCACCAGCGTAATCACATGGCTTTGCTCAAACTTACCTTTCCACAACCGCACGCCCACGGTTTGAATCGCACTGGCAATAATCAACACCGCCGTTGCCACATATATATCTTCCATTTTGTAAACGATAAAAAACAACGCTACGGGTAAAAAATCAACCAACATTTTCATAAACTATTTATCCTTTTTTCTTTCTTGTCGTCATTCCCGCGCAGGCGGGAATCTATGTTTGATAAATGGATTTCCGCCTTCGCGGGAATGACGCATTATTTTTTATTCCCTTTTTATTAGCTCATTAAAAGCCAGTATAGTTTAGGTGTTTTTGAGCGAACCAAGGCAAAAATAATATCTAAACCCGTAGTTTGCTTTCTGCAAATGAGGGTGAAAGTTTTATTTTTAACACAGGCGCAGCCAAAAACAACTGGCTAGACAGGCTTTTACTTCGGAATACCCTGTCTTGCAAGTTCATCCGCTCTTTCATTGCCTTCATCACCCGAATGCCCTTTTACCCACTGCCAATCCACATCATGTTTTTGATTCAAAATATCCAGAGCTTCCCACAGCTCGCGATTGGCAACAGGTTCTTTCTTACTGTTTTTCCAACCCTTTTTTTTCCAACCATGTATCCAATCGGTGATACCATTCAATACATACTTAGAATCAGTGACAATCGTGATAACACTTGGTTTTTTCAAAGCTTTAAGCGCTTCAATCGCAGCTTGTAACTCCATACGCTGGTTGGTGGTATCTTTCTCTCCGCCGTACATCTCTTTCTCATGAATACCCGCCCGCAACCACACACCCCAGCCACCAGGACCAGGATTACCCGAACAAGCACCATCTGTGTAGGCTACAATTTTAGGCGGCATCAATCTGACCATATTTTGAACCACAGAGGTCACAGGGGTTCGCAGAGGAAAATAAACTTACCTTATAAAGCTTTGCGTAACTTTGCGTAACTTTGCGGTTCAATAAAATCATAAAATCAAACTCCAGAATACTGAGCATGAACTTCCCTAGCATGCATGTTTGGCAATTTATTGAGAGCCGCAATCAGGGCTTTAGCTGATGCCACCACAATATCTGTATCTGAACCTTGCGCATTGACGATTCTATCACCATCTTGCAAACGCACAGTCACTTCGCCTTGCGCATCTGTGCCTGCGGTAATCGCATTCACGGAATACAACAACAACTTACCATTGGGTTCGACCAAGGATTTAATCGCTTTAAATGCAGCGTCCACAGGACCATCACCTTTAGCCGTAGCTTCAAAGATTTCACCATCAATATCCAGTTTGACAGCGGCAACAGGGGCATCTTTCGTGCCTGATGCCACATGCAAGCCGACAAGCTTGACGTGTTCGGTGTTGATTTCTGCATCTTCATTCAAAATCGCTTGCAAGTCTTCATCAAAAATATCTTTTTTCTTATCTGCAAGCTTTTTAAAACGTTCAAACACTGCGACCAATTGCTCATCATCAAGCTCAACACCCAACTCAACATATCGTGCTTTAAGCGCTGCACGACCTGAATGTTTACCCAACACCATACGGTTGGTATTCCACCCCACCGACTCAGGGGTCATGATTTCATAGGTTTTTTTGTGTTTTAACACCCCATCTTGGTGAATGCCCGATTCATGGGCAAATGCATTCGCACCCACAATGGCTTTGTTAGCCTGAATAGGCATACCTGTGATTTGCGAAACCAATTTAGAGGTTGCTACGATTTTAGTAGTATCAATGCCTGTTTCAATGGCATACCTATCTGCACGGGTTTTCAAAATCATCACAATTTCTTCCAACGCCGCATTACCAGCCCGCTCACCCAAACCATTGATGGTGCATTCCACTTGCCTTGCACCATTTTCCACCGCTGCCAACGAGTTGGCAACCGCCAAACCCAAGTCATTATGGCAGTGCACAGAGAAAATCGCTTTATCTGCATTGGGCACACGCTCGCGCAATAATTTAATCTTACGACCAAATTCATCAGGGGTCATATAACCTACGGTGTCGGGGATATTGATAACGGATGCACCTGCATCAATCACTTGTTCCACAATGCGGCATAAAAAGTCATCATCTGAGCGCCCTGCATCTTCAGCAGAAAACTCCACATTTGCGACCAAGTTTCGTGCTTGTTTGACCGCTGCCACAGCACGCTCCACCACTTCATCTGGGCTCATGCGCAATTTCGCTTCCATATGAATAGGGCTCGTCGCAATAAAAGTGTGAATACGCCCTCTATCACCCGCAGGTTTAATCGCTTCAGCCACACCATCAATATCTTTGGGGTGTGCGCGGGCAAGACCTGCAATCATCGCGTCAGGCACTTCAGCAGCAATGCGATTCACAGACGTAAAATCATCGGGGGATGCCACAGGAAACCCTGCTTCAATCACATCCACACCCAAAGCTGCAAGCGCATGGGCAATGCGTAACTTTTCTTCAATATTCATCGAGCAACCCGGAGACTGCTCGCCATCACGTAATGTGGTATCAAAAATGTATAAACGATCAGACATTTTCTTTCTCCTTAACTTCAAACCATTCTAAAAACAAAAAAGCCACGGGGATTAACCGTGGCTCGAAACTTTAAATACTAAATAAAAACTTATTTATTCAGTCGCGTACGAACCAGCACGGCACAATTGAGTGTGTCGAGTGCGAGTAGCAGGTGCAAGGTTAATACGTTCATGAGGCGGAGTATGCGCTGAGTTAATCGTTGTTGTCAACGTCAGCTTTTGTAGCTTGCTTAGCCTTGGCACGCGCCAACCGTTTTTTCAAACGTAACCTTGCTGTTTGCTGCCCCTGCCAAACACTCAGTACAGGACCATGCATACAATATGCCAAGAACACAGGAAACAATACCCGCTGCGGGTCTAATACCAGCAGCACAACACCACCCAACAACAACACCAACATGGCAAAGGGTCGCTTTTGTTTTAAATCAATATCTTTGCCCGATACAAAGCGAACATTACTCACCAACAACCATGCCAAAATAATGCTCATCACCAACCAAATCATTTGCGTTGGTTCGACATCAAACGCATGATGAAACAACACACCCGATGCCATAAACAATGCCAATGCAGGTGTGGGTAAACCCTGAAAGTATTTTTTATCTTGGCTGGCAAGTTGCACATTAAACCTTGCAAGGCGAAGTGCTGAACCTGCAACAATCAAAAAGGCGGCAAGCCAACCCAATTTATCAAACGCAGTAAGTGCCCAAAGGTAAACAAGTACGGCTGGTGCTACACCAAATGACATCATATCTGCAAGCGAATCAAGCTCTGCACCAAATGCAGTTTCAGCATTTAATAGACGAGCTACGCGCCCATCCAACATATCAAAAATAGCAGCTACAATAATTGCCCATGCCGCATATTCATAATTACCTTGAATGGAACTGATAAGTGAGAAAAAACCACACAACAAACCCAGCAAGGTGAACATGCTTGGCAAGATATAAATTCCACGCCGTTTGATGGTGTGGACGGGGCGACTTTCCTTGGCTTCCACTATGCTAACAAACCTAACAAAGTACTAAAAATGATTTTACCACACATTACTTTAGCACCCATTTGAGCATTTACTTTTGAATCTATCATAAGGCAAAGCCTACAAATAAAGTCTTAACAAGCAATGGGTACTACCTAAATGTGAGATGCTTACTTAGCAAAAACAGCTTGCGCCATTTCATTGTAAGCAAACTTACCTTTTTCCACTTGTTTCTTGATAAGGTTTTTATATTGCCCTGTCATCACCTTTGCTTTTTTCTTAAACTTCGCATCCGTGGCAGCTACCTTTCTGTCTTCCACATTAAAACCACTGGCAAACACCGCGGCTAAAGTATCCACAGAGCCATAAGCAGCTTGAATTTTTTTCCACGATGGACCGACTTTATCCTTATCCGTGGCATGGCAAGACTTACACTTTTTAGTCAGTGCATTTGCTTTAGCCGTATCCATAGTTGACTCTGGCTTGAGCATGATTTCGCTTGGCGCAGGATTGGGCACACTTTTAATGGGCTGCTTTCCTTGCACCAAAGGCGCAACCACTTTTTTATCTTGGACAGGAGCTGTTTGCACAACTTTTGGTGTTGATTTAACCACATCCTTACTTACTTGCTTGGCTTTTGGCGCATGTTGAACAGGCTTAACAACTTCATCTTGTTTTGCTGCCGTAGCAGTTGCTTTAGGCTCGCTAACCACCGCTTTTTTGACTGGCTCTTTCATCGGTTTTTCCGCAACCTTAACGGGTTCAGAAGGCTTAGCTTCTACCGCAGCATGCTTATCTATCATCGTGGTATGATCTGCTACCGTTTGCTGCACCTTATCTTGTGTTGGATGCATAGGCTCGACCACTGATTGTTGTTCCTTGGCGTGCATAGACATATCACTATGCTCTGGCATCTGTTTCGGCATATCTTGTTCTTGGCTACAAGCCGCTAACATCGCCATTACCATCATCAATATCATTTTTTTCATAACACACCTCTTACTTGCTTAACAATACCGTCTTTATCCAATTTCAAATCACGCAATATTTCAGCTTGTGTACCATGTTCGGGAAAAGCATCAGGCATAGCCACATGCACGAATTTACCCGACCAATCTGCTTTCATGGCTTCAACAGCAATCTTTTCACCAATGCCGCCTATGCCTACGCCTTCTTCAACCACCACCAACGTTTTACCATCAGGTAAATTGTTCACAATGCTTTCAATATCCAAAGGTTTTACAAATCTTAAATTCAACAATGCAAAGTCTTGATTATCTTCTTCTTTTAAAGTCTGAACTGCGGCTTTTGCATCAACAAAACGTGTACCCACGGATACCACCAACCCATCTTTGCCTTCAGATATAAGCTCTGCTTTGCCAACAGATAAAACCTCGGGTGTTTCATCTTGAAGACCAAGACCTGAACCGCGCGGATAACGAATCGCCACAGGGCCATCCATATCCAAGGCCGTTTTCAGCATATGTGTGAGTTCCACTTCGTCTTTGGGGCACATGATGGTCATGTTGGGCAAACATCTAAGATAAGCAATATCAAACATACCCGTATGCGTTGCCCCATCAGCGCCCACAATACCAGCCCTGTCCAAACACATCACCACATGCAGATTTTGAATACAAATATCATGAATAATTTGGTCATAAGCGCGTTGTAAAAATGTGGAATAAATCGCAACGACTGGTTTCATACCAGCGCAAGCAAGCCCGCCTGCAAACGTCAGCGCATGTTGCTCTGCAATGCCCACATCAATGCACCGCTTTGGAAACATCTTGGCAAAAGGAGACAAGCCCGTGCCACCTGGCATAGCACCTGTGATGGCAACAATCGATTCATCTTCTTTCGCCAAATCAATGAGTGTATCGCCAAAGGCTTGGGTATACGTTTTGGGTGCATCCGCATTTTTAATCGGTGCGCCCGATTTCAAACAATAAGGACCCAAGCCATGCCATGTTTCAGGGTCTTCTTCGGCGGGTTCATAACCCAAACCTTTTTTAGTTAAGACATGCAGCAACACAGGGCCTTTCAAATCCTTGCAGTTCTCCAAGGTAGGCAGCAATGTATCAAAATCATGCCCATCAATCGGGCCAATATAGCGAAAACCAAGTTCTTCAAACAATTTGCCCGGTGTAATCATGCCTTTGACATGCCCTTCCAAACGTTTGGCAACATCAAATACAGCAGGCACTTTATTTAATATTTTCTTAGCTGTTTCTTTGGCATTGGTGTAATTCTTATCCGTAATAATGCGTGCCAAATAGGATGACATTGCGCCAACATTGGGTGCAATCGACATCTCATTATCATTCAACACAACCAACAGGTTATTATCATTGCCACCGGCATGATTCAAGGCTTCAAACGCCATGCCACCACCCAGTGAACCGTCTCCAATCACCGCAATGGCATGGTTATCTTGATGTTGCAAATCTCTGCCCATAGCAAAACCATACGCCGCCGAAATCGAAGTGGATGCATGACCCGCACCAAAACAATCATGCTCTGATTCTTTGCGTTTGGTAAAACCATTCAAGCCGCCATATTGACGCATGGTTGGCATACCTTCTAGACGACCTGTTAAAATCTTATGCGGATAAGCCTGATGCCCCACATCCCACACGATTTTATCCTTGGGTGAATCAAACACATAATGCAGCGCAATCGATAATTCCACCACACCAAGCCCTGCGCCCAAATGCCCACCGATTGGGGCAAGGGTTTCAATCAAATAATCGCGCATTTGTTGTGATAATTCAGGTAATTGCGATGTGTTGAGGCGTTTTAAGTCGTCAACGCCAGTAATCGAATGCAATAAGTCTAAGTTTTTCGTGTCTGACATTATTGCCCTCGCTTTAAAATATAAGTTGCCAATGTTTGTAGCTGTTCGCCTGCTTCACCTTGTAGCGGCGCACATGCATCCAGCGCAATCTCACACATTTCATCGGCTAATTCACGTGCTTTTGTCACACCAAGCACAGACACATACGTTGCTTTGTTTTGCGCTTCATCTTTACCTGCGCTCTTGCCCAACATTTCGCTACTGGCTGTGGTGTCCAAAATATCATCAGCAATTTGAAACAATAAACCAATGGCTTTACCAAATCGAGAACATGCTTGGTATTGAACCTCATTCGCACCTGCCAATCGCGCACCTGCTTCACACGACCAGCGCAACAATTCGCCTGTTTTGTGCAAATGAATGCGCTCCACTTCCAACACATCCGATATATTCTGATTTTCCGCCTCAATATCCATCATTTGACCGCCAACCATACCTTGGCAGCCCGCAGCCAGTGCCATGTCTTTGATTAAAGCCAAACGGGTATCAGCATCTACATCCAAGTCTGCCAACATCTCAAAACTCAGTGATTGCAAGGCATCAGCAGCAAGCACAGCCGTTTCTTCATCAAATTGTTTGTGACATGTGGGTTTGCCGCGCCTTAAATCATCATCATCCATACACGGTAAATCATCATGAATCAGAGAATAAGTGTGCATACACTCAATACTTGCTGCCGCTGGCATTGCTTCTTCCAAATTCTTGCCACCACATGCTTGATAACATGCCAACACCAACGCTGGGCGCACCCGCTTACCCCCTGCCAAAAGTGAATACAGCATGGCATCATACAAACGCGCTGGCACATGCGCTCGTTTTACATCTAAATAGTCTTTACAATAATGTTCAGTCGCAACGGCATGTTGCGCTAAGAATAGTGGTGCTTGCATCAAGCCTCACCATCAGCATCAAGCACTTGCAAGCGTTGCTCGGCATCATCCAATAGCTTTTCACATTGGCGGGTAAGCTTCACGCCTTCTTCAAAAGCTTTCACGCTTTCTTCCAACGATAACTGCCCAGATTCCAACTTTTCAACCATGCTGGTCAAACCCTGCAAAGCTTGCTCAAAAGATAATTCTTGTTTGTCTTGATTGCTCACGGCTTACTCCCCACATCAAAAAGCTAAGGTTAAAGGTATGCCAAATTTTGTCTAGTTTGCTTTTGTTTTTTAACCACAGAGAACACAGAGGGGCACAGAGAAAGAAAAAACCAGAAAACATGTCATTTCGACCAAGCGCAGCGCGTGGAGAAATCTTAGAGATGTCTCGACTTCGCTTGAGGTGAATGCCGCAGGCAGAGAGAACACCCTGGGGTGCGACATGACAGCTCACTTGCAGCCTATCGCTTTGTTCAATTTGTGCCGAAGTTATCCAAAGAAAAAAGGGATAACGTAAAATACTTGCTCTATTTTACGCCCTTTCTTTGCTAATGAGGAAACACACAAATTGTTAAAGCCAGTTTCTTTGGTTCGTTTCTTTTCTGGAAAAGAAATGAACAAGGATGTGAATTTTATCTGCTTTTTACTCTCTTTAACCACTTCATTACTTTCCAGAAAATCAAAGGTAAGAAAAACCACCATATAGGCCCAATAATGCCTTCTGCCAGTGGTATTGGTACCGAGGCAACAAAGTAAATTATGGATATTGGAAAATCAATTATCCATAAAGGAAAATAATCTAACTGCCACTGTGCATCAGTACTCTGGTTAAAATAGATATAAAAAAATAATGACAGCCGAATAGTTGCGAGGCTTACACTCCATTTAAATATAATGTTTGGCATCGATAAGCCTAGCTAACCGAATCATTAAATGATTCAGTGGGCTTTGATTTGTCATTTCTATTCCTAACCATCATAGCGAATGACTACACCTATTTGTGAGAAGAAACAAATATGCGACTTAAAACGGAACACGAACCGCACGGCAAAGCTCTTTCACAAACGGTGAGCCAAGCTCAAAATAACCCATCACAATATCTGCAAAATCTTCTTCCAATACCAACTCAGGTGGTATTTCTGCAATGGCAATAAAGTCTTTGCGTTTGAGTTCGTCAATCATGGCATGGTCTTGCGGATAACCTTTGGGTGCGCGTTTTAAGCTTTCACCACTCAAACTAAAATGCTTTTGAAATTTGGCACTATTGTATGAGTCCATCCAACTTTGCGGAAATGTATCAATATGTTGGCGAATCAATTTAAGGGCTGGCGCATCAGGATGCCATTTACCCACCCCGATAAACACGCGACTGGGTTCAATATGCACATAAAATCCTGGAGCATGTA
>CAMZLG010000130.1 GCA_947311495.1 uncultured Zetaproteobacteria bacterium | reverse complement strand
AGTGTGGGGGAATGTTTTCAGCCCAAGCTATACAAACCAAGCAACCCATTACCATTGTTGGCAATGGTTTAGCGGGCAGTCTGTTGGCGTGGACATTACTTAACCATGGTGCGGATATTCAAATCTATGGTGATAAACAAACCAATGCATCTCGAGTTGCCGCTGGGCTTATCAATCCCGTGACTGGGCAACGCTTTGTGCTCGCGGACAACACCCCAGAAATGTTAAGCTTTGCCAAAACCTTTTACCAAAATATCGAACAAGCTTTAAATATCTCATGTTTCCATGAAAAACCGATGTTTCGCCTCTTTTCTTCGCAGAAAGAGCAGGAAAACTGCAAAAAAAGACAAAAAGACACCAGATACGCTTCTTTTTTTGCAAAAAATGGCGTTTCTTTAGGTTTACATGCTGAACATTCAGGTGTCGTGCAACAGCAAACCGCATGGTTGGACACCAACATCTTATTGGACGCATTGCATATCGAATTTGAAAGCAGAAATATCATCCACTACAATACATTTACACCCATCACACCCGAAACGCCAACCATCTATTGCGAGGGGTATCAAATGAAAGATAACCCATTGTTTTCATGGCTACCCCTTCAACCCGCACATGGTGAAATCATCACCTGCAACACAGAAAAACCATTGCCGCAAGACATCATCAACAAAAACAAATGGCTCTTACCTACAGATGAGCATAGCTGCCGCATTGGCGCAACTTATGATACCCAGATTTCCACCCCAACTGTTCAGGCAACATCCCAACAGCAGCTATTAACGTTTGCCAACAATCTGTTTAAAACCAATCCACAGTTTAACGTGGTTCAACACCAAGCAGGCATTCGACCCACAACTTTGGATAAACAACCCTTTATTGGCTTTCACCCCAAACATCAAAATAATGCTATCTTCAATGGCTTTGGCTCGCGTGGTAGCTTGATGATTCCGTGGTATGCAGATTTAATGGTCAACAATGCAACCCCAAACCATGCCGATATTCAGAGGTATGTTCATTTATGCGTTTAACTGAAGTCGCGCAACACTGGTTAGCTGAAATCATTGAACAAGGTGATGCAGTGGTTGATGCAACATTAGGCAATGGCGCGGACGCATTATTTTTAGCGCAACAGATTGGTAAAGATGGTGTTCTGTTTGGTTTTGATGTGCAGCAACAAGCCATGGATTCAAGCCAAGCTTTATTAGCAGGTGAGCCATGCCAGCAACACCTTTTACTTGCAGGGCATGAAACCATGAAAGCACATATTCCAAGGCAGTTTCATGGCAACATCAAAGCCATCATGTTTAACCTTGGCTGGCTGCCCAACAGCGATAAAAGCATTATCACCCACGCCGATACAACGATAACCGCACTTGAACAAAGCCTTGAGCTGCTTGCACCAGATGGTCGCATGACCGTCATGGTTTACCCTGGACATCAGGGTGGCGACTCTGAAGCAAAGCATGTCATAAAATGGTTAAGCGTGATATGTCAGCCCCCTTTATTTAATTTGAATAAGATTGTTTTGCCCAATCACCCCACTGCACCTATACTTTTGCAAGTGACCAAGTTGAAGGTCTAAGGAGTTACCATGAAATCAATTTTCTTTTTCTCAGGTTTATTGTTTAGTTTAATAGCAAACCAAGCTTATGCGCAAACCCCAGATGCGGTGGTATCTTCCTATTTTCAAGGCTTGAACAATAACGCAGCCGTTGCATCGGGCGCACTACAAAAAGCAGCCGTCAAACCCAAACCAAGCCGCGAACTTACACCCATGTTGATGTTTGCCAAAGCCAACTGGAACAAATTAACACCTGCAACCCAAGCAAAAGTTAGTCCGTTCTTTTTGCGCCCAACCGATGCCAATGCTACGCCCCCAATTTCAGGTGTAACACTATTTACGCAAGCGCAAGAGACAGTGCTGAATACAACCCACTTTAGATTTCACTATGTCACCACTGGCCCTAATGCTGCCACTGCTGCCAACGTTGGAAATTTTGCATTGGAAGTTGAAAAAGTATGGACACAAGAAATTACGACTATGGGTTATAACCCACCGCCATCTGATGGTATCATTGGTGGTGGCAATAGTTTATACGACATTTATCTTTTAGATGTTGGTTCGGCTGGCATTTATGGTTATGTCACAGGTGATACTCAACCGCTTACTGGCAGCCCATTCCCCAACAGCGTGCATACCTACATGGTGTTGGACAATGACTTTGCTTTTAGTCAGTTCCGTTATGCCGACCCGCTTGTCCCTGCCAAAGTCACCCTTGCCCATGAATTTTTCCATAGCATTCAAAATGGCTACGACAGAGCTGAATTCCCTGCTTTCTTAGAATCCTTAAGCACATGGATGGAAGATAAAGTTTATAATACACCTGCTAGCATCCAACCGATTAAAGATAACCTACAATACATTGGAGAGCCTTTTACCGACAGCAATGGTGATGGACAATATACCAATGGTGAGCCTTTTACCGACCATAATGGTAATGGCTTACGTGAATCAGGTAGCCAAGATTACCCTGAACTTCATTTGGATTCTTTTGGCTTAGCAGGTAGCAACGGACTTGAACAATATGGGCGGTTTATGTGGGTTCGTTATTTATCCGACAAGTTTGGTAATGCACTGATTAAAACCATACTGACCAATACTGGAAACACTGCTGGCAATAACACCTATGCCGCGATTGATGTAGCGCTTCAAGCGCAAGGCTTATCCCTTGCTGCAGCCTTTCATGAGTTTGGTATTTGGAATGTCGACATATTAAAATATCAAAATGGCGCAGACTATCCCATCGCTTGGGGTGATAGATTATTCAACAATGGTGCGATGAACATTAGCAGTGATGCCACCCAATCCTTAAAATCCTTTGCAGGCAAACAAAAACATTTGTCCACGATTTACGAGTTGGTCAACAGCCCTAATGCAACGTATACATTTACCACCAATGGTTCTGCTTTACTATCTGCATTGGTTCAAAGCACAGTAGGTGGTGCTTATGCAACCCAACCGATTGCTTTAACAGGCGGGCAAGGCACATGGTCAGCACCCGCTGGCACAACCAAAGTCACCTTTGTTATTTCCAACACCTCACCCACCGATGATACCATGACTTGGCGTTTAACCGATGGTGTTACTGCGCCACTTCCTTCATTAGTGACCAGCAGCGGTTCAACAACCACTCACTCATCATCAAGTGGTTGTATGACTTCGCTCTTTTCACCCTATATCATGGCTTGGTTGGGTTTATTGCTTATCCCAACTCTACGCCGCAAAAAACAATAACTGCTCGCACTTCGATTGTGAAATAACCCCTTTTATTCTATACTTGGACTCCTTACCAAGGAGTCCTGATGTCAGACGCACCAAAAAAAATTCGTTATGGAAAGTTGATTCGCCATATTTCGCTGCGTCAAAATATCATCAGCTTTAACGATTTTGCGCGCAAACAGCGCGAATTTAGAGATTCTT
>CAMZLG010000129.1 GCA_947311495.1 uncultured Zetaproteobacteria bacterium | reverse complement strand
CGTATCCATGTTTAAGTCAGCTTATCCGTTTACTTTGGTTTCAGCAATCCTACTAAGCTCACTCGTGCTTACAAGCTGCGGTGGTGGAAACAAGCGAAGTACCATTCATGTTGACCAACAAAAAGAAGAAGATGCCAAAGCTGCGGCTGAAGCTAAACGTTTGGCTGCCATCCATGCAGAACAGCAGCACAAGATTGACCAACTGGTTACTCAAGCGAAACTTCAAGCACAATTAGAAAACCCAGACACAACAGCTTTAAATCAACTGCAAGCCATGAGCCAAGACCCCAATATTCCTGTGCAAAGTCAAGGGCAAGCAGCCCTACAATACGCCGAGCTTTTGTTTGAATATCAACGCCCTGAAGCTTTTCAAGTGAATGAAGAAACGGTGGAACAATGGCCAAATCACCCCTATCTGCCGCATATGTATAATATGTTGGCAAAGCAGTGGATAAGCTTAGAAAACCCAGAAACAGCCATGAAAAATCTAAGTTTAGCTTTGCAAGAGCCGCAAGTTGACCCTTATACCTTGGCTGAAAACATCGAACTATCCGACTCCCTTTTTGAGTTGGTTTCTCAAGAAAGCAAGCTGGACTGGCTGCTTGCAGCGTCCAAACATGATAGCAACAACCAAGATATGTGGTTAAAACGTGCAGCAGCCATTGCCTCTTTGGATGATGTGTTGCAACTGCGCCATTCAGCTCACCCTTTATCCGAAGACCAAGCGAACTTTTACCGTTATTTTGCCCGCGAGCGTTTGATGGTTGGGGATTATCATACCGTGCGTTTAACCGCTAAAATTTTAGAGAATGATATGCCTGACAGTGAAGCCTATGAAGTTGTGAAAGCTTGGGCAGATAGTGAAGGTAATCATGTTACTGTTGGCGTTTTACTTCCTTTAAGCGGTAAATATGCAGCTTATGGGCAACAAGCCTTGCGTGGTATTCGCCTTGCCATGAGCCGCCCTGAATTTGAAGATAATATTGTATTGCGCATTGTGGATACACAAGGCGATGCAGAGCTTGCTGTTCTTGGTTATGAGCAGTTAAGCAAATCTGGTGTTGATTGGGTGTTGGGTCCTTTATTGAGCAGCAATACCCAAGCGCTGATTCCTTTCTTGCTTGAAAATATTCCCGTTATTGCTCTATCCAACAACATTCAATTGGCAACTGAATCACCATCTTTGTTTATCCATAGCCTTGCTAAGGTCGTGCAGGCTGACTTCATGGCGCGTCATGCCATCAAAAAAGGAAAGTCAAAAGCTGTTATTTTACACACCTATAGCCAAAGTGCATTTGATGAGGCGGCAGCGTATGCACAAACCTTTATTGATGCTGGTGGTGAGGTATTGGATATTGTTGAATTGGAAAAAGGGTTTCGTGACAACCGTCCAGATTTGGTCTCTATGCGCTTTCGCACCGATGATGAAGAGCTACTGGCAAGCCTAGATGAAGACTTGTTTTTATTCAGCGCCGAACAAAACATGGACATCAAAATGCCACTCGCCTTTGACCATATGTATATTATCGTCAAAGGCAAAAGGCTTGCCGTACTTGCAGGACAAATGGCGTATGCAGACATCCGCAATGTGCAGCTTTATGGTAGCTACCGATGGCAGGATGGGCATTTGATGGATGACCATGGCCGTTATTTGGGTGGTTCTGAGTTTGCAGCCCCTTTCACCAGCGTTGAGCAGCCCAACCAAACGGTGTTGGATGTTAAAAGCCAATATCGTATCATTTGGGATAGTGATGATATGAGCCCTTTGTTTACGCTGGCTTATGATACTGCCATGAATATCGCAGCACTTGGCTCTCGTATGGGGTTTAAGGGTGAGGATGCCTTGGAAGCCCTACACAATACGGATGGGTTCCCTGCTATAAGTGGTAACTACTATTTTGATGAGCGCGGCATCAGTCAAAAGACCTTTGCCATTCAACATATTCGCCGCGACCGTTTAGAAACAATTCAGTAATAAAAAATGCGGCTCTAAGTGAGCCACATTCTTTAGTTTCACATGGAAGTAATAACAAATACCCCCTAATAAAATTCCATATGCGTTGTTGAAGATACTAACTTCCAACTTCCTTTAAGTTTAATGAAGTCAACAAAGTTATGGAAACCAAAAGCTTTCCCTTTTTGTACAAAGTAGGCTGTAGCTACTTTTCCTTTAACAAAGACTTGTTTAATCTTTAAAACCTTATCACCGCCACCAAATGTTTTCGACTTGATTCCTTTTAGATATACAGAACGAGGAATAATATCTATTTAATCTTTTTTGCCCGCGTGCATAACAAAGTGAAAGCTTTCATGTGTTATATTTTTCAGTCCTTTATAATCATATGTATTATCCATGTCCGCATACAGCTCAATTGTTTTCTTTAGGGCATCCGTATCACTTGCATTTACTGGAGTTACCCAAATTAATGCGCTTATAACAATCATTATTATTTTCATATCTTATCTCCTTGAGGCTTATACTCATTTATTTTTATTGTTGTTCTCATTACTGAATGATTGTTGAAATCAACCTCATTAGAATAAGCTAAGGTGATATACAGGGGTTGTTCTTTTCGCATATCAATTTGGGTTGTGTTCTGACTTTGTGCCGCAAAAGTAAAGGTCACACTATTGCGCCTTTCATCAGAAGTATATTCAACTAAATGTATTCTGTGTGTATTTTCTTGATTAATTTGGTGGTATGGCATGGGAAACTTAAAGCTTGTCCTGTGCTCTTCCAGTTCTACCGTATTATCAACTACCCTTACGAAAACTAGCCTGGCATTCTCTAATTCTGCATCTGAGTTGAAACCTACAAGAAACCAGCCTTTGTTTGGTGCGGTTAAGGTTACCTTCACACTTGGTTTAACATATTCAAAACTGGCTTCCATTCTATTTGTAGACACTTTATAGGTTTCGGCGCTTGTATCTGTCCCGACCACAACACATATAAAACTTAGAATATACCTTAACATAGTCAACAAGGTAGACAGTATTTAGCATATTGTCAACCTATTTGACTATATTCCAAAAGATGCTAAATTTAAGCAATGAAAAATATAGTAACCTTGAGACAAACTCATATCGGAAGATATTTACACGAACTAAACATTGATTATAAAAAAATAACGGTGAAACATATACAAACACACGGTTATGAAAACTTTACTGAAGGGCAGCTAAATATCTTAGGGCAGCTTAACCTGAAATCACCTACAGCAATGGTAAGTTTAGTATCTAAAGTTGGGCTCTCTAAACAGGCAGTTAGCCGTATGGTCAACCTCTGTGTCAAACATCATTATATTAAGCTTATTCCTTGCAAATTAGACTCTCGCGCCAAGTCTATTGTTTTTACGCAACATGGTTTAGCGTTAATGAATGTCGCCGCTGAATCGATTAAGTTAGCAGAAGACATTTTCAGAGAAAAGCTTGGTACAGATAGCTTTGCAAGCCTTAAGCAGCAATTACAACAGGCTTATGCGGCAATGCAGCACAGTAATGTTGATACCCCAAACGTATAAAAACCGAAAAGTTTAATGTTTAGGCTCAAGAAGTACTGATTCGGTAAAAAATTTATGAATTAACGCTTCATCTACTTCTTGTTGATGATGAATGATTAAATGCCTGCGAAACTTCCCTGAACCTTGCAGTTTGTTATCAGGGTCGTCCAACAGGTAACCAAATGAAAATTCAATGCTGATATGTTTTTTATAAACAAACACACCACCAAGCAATTGCTTTGAACCTTTGAGCGTGAACACTGTGCCACCATATTTTTCACCAACATCCAACTCAGGATATTCACTTTGGATAAGCTGAACAATCTCTTTTGCTAAATCGAGCAGATTCATGAAATATTTTTCGCCAACTCAACAATATGCCCATCTAAATCTTTCACCATTGCCACTTCAAAGTTCCATGGTTTCACGATAGGTTCAGAAATTGAAGTCGCACCCGCCTCTAACGCTGCTTGATATGCTTGTTTAACATCATCTGGCTCAAACGTTATCTGCGTGCCTAGTGGCACATGAGGTGTCGCTTTCACATAGTTCTTACCAATCAAATTCTCTGCCAAATCATGCGCACAAAACCCTAGTGTGGTATCACCTGTGCCCATTTCAGCATAGTCACCACCTTCATGGGTAAACTTGTGTTTGATGCCAAATGCTTTTTGATAAAACTGAACAGATGCCTCAATATCCTGCACATATAAAATCACATACGATAGTTTCATGTTTCTTTCTCCTTGATTGAATAAAGTACAATTCTAGCGCAGAAACGCATCATGTATTGTATGATTGAGACAACAAGACTTGGGGTGTAACCCCCGTAAGTTTTTTAATGCTTCGCGTCATGTGCGCTTGGTCGTAGTAACCGAGTTCCATAGCTAGTATGGATAGTGGCATACCTCGTAATGATTGCTGGGAATTGCGCAAGGTGTTTAGGCGTTTAATGTTTGCGAAATCACGCGGCGACAAGCCGTACATCATCTTGAATTTACGCAAGAAATTACGCTTAGAGTAACCTTGTAGTGCCGCCACATCTGAAGCATTACCATACGCCACGGTGTTGAGAAGCTCCGTCTGCTTACCCAGTTGCTTAAGCCTTTGAAAATCTACTTTTGCATAAAGCGCATCTTGAATGACATGATCAAAATTTTCTAAATCGAGCGTTTCAAAGTCTAAGTTTTCGAACACTGCTGTTTCAAAATAATCATCCAGAGTAGAAAGTTTATTCAATGTATGATGAATGGGTTGATTGATAAATGCCCATGCGTAACCAGGTTTAAAACGAACGCCGTAAAATTTATCACCTTGATGGTATGTCGCCTGTCTACATTCATTCATCACGCCACACAGGAGAAGCTTCGCCTTTCCTTGATATTGTTTAAATATTAAATCAACCGAACCATCAGGTAAAATGCGCGATGTTTCACTTCTTTGACCTACAAAAGAATAAGACCACAACCTATCAATCGCTAGGCTTAAATCCGATACCGCAGGTTTACGCTCTAAGTACATGTTCCAAGTTGTTTTTTTATTAGTTTCAAAAGGGTTTCGTGTTCGCCGCGTTGCGCATCAGGTGTTTGATTGCGAAACCAAGTCCGCTGACGCTTGGCAAAACGACGAGTCGCTGTGATGCCATCTTCAATGGCTTGTTCTAGGGATATATCACCTTGCAGGTGGTCAAGAAGCTGCCGATAGCCCACCGCCCGCATCACAGGGTGTGTTTCAGGCAGTTCTAATGACTTCAGCCACTTTGTTTCGTCTAACCAGCCCATATCCATCATTTGCTGGAAACGCACTGCTATACGCGCTCTAAGCTTATCCGTTGGCACTTCTAAAACGAATATTGGGCAATCCAAAGCTGTTTTTGCAGCTTGAGTTACATCATCTTGTTGCTTATGCCATTCCGATAAAGGTTTACCTGTGGTATCAAATACACATAAACCCCGAATAATACGCTGCGTATCACCAAGCTCTAAGCGGTCAGCCAATGCAACATCAACTTTTTCAAGTTGCGCGTGTAAATACGGTGTACCATGCTCTGCTTGTTGGGTTTCATAAAAAGCACGCAGCCCTTCTTTTTCAGGTGGAATGTCGGCAAAACCATGCGTCAAAGCTTTGAGATACATGCCTGTGCCGCCAACAATGATAGGCACTTTGCCTTGCTCATTTTCTTGTTGGATGATTTGCTTTGCAGCATCTGCCCAAATTTGCGCGTTCCAAATGTTAGAGGTATCTGTGCAGTCAATGAGAGCATGGCGTACTTCGGATTGCTCTGCTTCACTTGCCTTAGATGTGCCAATATCTAAGCCACGATACACTTGCATGGAATCGCATGAAATCAGGCAGGTATCATGTAGTTTGGCAATATCCAAAGCCAATGCCGACTTACCTGTTCCCGTTGCCCCAGCCAAAGCTATCGCTTTTAGAGGCTTGCTTTGGTTCATGAACTAATCTCTGAAATTGGTAAAGTGTAGTGGTCTATCCGCATCCATTTCACGAACCAATGCCATAGCAGCTTGCAAGTCATCACGTTTTTTGCCCGTCACCCGCACTTGTTCACCTTGAATGGCAGATTGAACTTTCATTTTTTCTTGTTTAATCAGTTTAACAATCTTTTTAGCAAGCTCTTTGTCCACACCTTGTTTAATGGTCACGGTTTGACGCTTGGTATCACCCGATGCATTTTCAGGGTCACCATACTCCAAAGATTTAGGATTAAGTTTACGTTTAACCATTTTGGTGCGCAAAATCTCGCAAACGGTGTTAAGGTTATTCACATCATCGCCGACAAGCTTAACCACGCCATCAGCAAGCTCAATGGAGGCTTGACTATGTTTAAAGTCGTAACGGGTGGTAATTTCTTTACGCACTTGATTCACCGCATTATCCATTTCTTGCATATCTATTTCACACACAACATCAAAACTTGGCATATTTATTTGATTCCTTTCAAAAAATTAAACTTCAACATCTCTACCCATACGCATTACAAAATCTTCCTGTTGCACTGCGTTTTCCAATGCCTCTTCATACTCAACAAGGTCTTTCTCGACCAACTGTTGTAAATGCTGGTCAAAACTTTGGCTACCATAAATCGTGGTTCCTTCTTCAATGGGTTTAGGAATATCACTGAAGCGATTCTCTAGGATATAGTGACGTATCACTGAGTTACAAATCAACACCTCAAGCGCCGCAACCCGACCCTTACCATCTTTTCGTGGCAAGAGTTTTTGCACAATAATTGCGCGCAAATTCTGCCCTAACCGTTCTCGAATTGCATCTTGTTCATCCAAAGCAAAAGCCGACATCAAACGTTGAATGGTTCCCACTGCTGTCGTTGCATGCACAGTCACCATCACTAAATGCCCTGTTTCAGAGGCTTGCAATGCCAACTGAATCACTTCCCTATCCCTAGCTTCGCCTGCAACAATAATGTCAGGAGCTTCTCGCAACGCATCCGACAAACCATCTGCATATGTTTCCACATCTTCACCCAACTCACGCTGACAAACCGTACCTTTTTTCGTTGTATTATAACGAAATTCCATAGGATCTTCTATTGTTACCACATGCACGGGTCTATGCGATATAATATGGTCCAGCATCGTTGCCATGGTCGTTGATTTACCAGAGCCTGTCGCGCCCGCAATAATCACTAAACCATTTCGATTGTTAGTGATTTCACGAACCACTGGTGGTAAATGTAAGTCATCAAAGCTTGGTATTTTTTTAGGAATAATACGTGCAACCACACCAAAACCACCATTGGTGC
Source organism: uncultured Zetaproteobacteria bacterium (assembly GCA_947311495.1). Lineage (GTDB taxonomy): Bacteria > Pseudomonadota > Zetaproteobacteria > Mariprofundales > Mariprofundaceae > Ghiorsea. The sequence goes on along the minus strand of CAMZLG010000129.1, from coordinate 26,652 downwards.
GCATCATATGAATGCGAAAATGCGCCACATTCTCCAAAGAATAATGAAAGTCCAAACTTTTATGCTTTTCCACATCAACAAATTCGTGATGATCACGCAACATATGCTTGACCATGGCTTTGACTTGTTCTCTATTTTGCACAGGGATTTGATCTGGGGACACTGTTATCACAGCGCCATTAATTCGCATGCGTACTCTATCATCGGTGCGAATAATCAAGTCGGATGCGCCATGTTTATTGGCAGCTAATAACAAATCATCAATCACATGCCAGTCACTCATAAAAAACTCCTTAATCGACTTTAAATCGAAAGACCACCACCACCGGTTGAAAGCTGATCTAAACTTTTGCCATCCTCACCATCGGTTGATTCAAGCCTAGACATCTTCATACTTAATCGTAAATCATTCACAGCATCTCCATTTTTCAAAGCTTCATCTTCTTCAATTTTTCCATCTTTCCACAATTTCAATAAGGCTTGGTCAAAGGTGTTCATTCCATAGTTACCGCCATTCATCATGGTTTCTTTAATGCCCATAATATCCCACTTGGTAATTTGGTCTGCAACACGTGCCGTGTTGATTAGAATCTCGGTAGCCACTGTTCGTCCGCCATCAACGGTGCGCACCAAACGCTGTGATAAAATCGCTTTCATATTCATCGCAAGGTTTAATTGTACTTGTAAATACAGCTCTTCAGGGAAAAAATTTCGAATCCTTTCCAAAGCCTGATTGGAATTGTTGGCATGTAATGTTGCCACACATACGTGACCGGTCTCCGCAAATTCAAGTGCGTGCTCCATGGTTTCCCGGTCACGAATTTCACCCACCAAAATCAAATCTGGAGCTTGGCGCAGCGCATTTTTCAATGCATGTTGGAAGTCTAAAGTATCGGTTCCCACTTCACGTTGCGTGACGACCGACTTATGATGTTTGTGAACAAACTCAATCGGATCTTCAATCGTGATAATATGACCCGCAGCATTTTTATTTCTATGGTCAATCATGGCAGCCAGTGATGTTGATTTACCAGAGCTGGTCGCGCCCACCATAATGACTAACCCACGTTTATTCATAATAACATCTTTGAACACCTGCGGAAGATTTAAATCATCAATGGTAGGTACATCAGTGGTGATCTTACGAATCACCATGCCCACGTCTCCGCGTTGTTTGAATATATTTACTCGAAATCGACCCATACTTTCATAAGCAATAGCAAGGTTCATTTCCATATTCTCTGAAAATTCAGCTTTTTGTTTTTCAGACATCGTAGAGTTGGCAAGTTGTTCGCATTGCACTGCGGTGAGTGGTGCTTGTTTTAAAGGTACAACTTTAGCGTTAATACGGTATGACGGCGGCATTTCAGAGGTGATATACAAATCAGATGCATCTTGTTTAACCATGACTTGCAATAATTGTTTAATCGAAATTTTATGTTCTGGTAATGAACTCATAATGATTTACCCACCAAATAACTTTTTATTTTGTGCTTTTTCCAAGGCTGCTTCTTGTGTGATCTTTCGTTGTCTAACCAAGTTTTGCAAACACATATCAAGGGTTTGCATACCTTCACGTTGCCCTGTTTGCATGACTGATACCATTTGTGCCAATTTATTTTCACGGATGAGGTTACGAATAGCAGGGTTACCCAACATAATTTCGTGTGCAGCAACTCGACTTTTACCATCCGCTGTTTTCAAAAGGCTTTGTGAAATTACCGCACGCAAGGATTCAGATAACATCGCACGAACCATATCTTTCTCAGCAGCAGGAAAAACATCAATAATCCTATCAATCGTTTTAGGTGCTGATGATGTATGCAATGTGCCAAATACCATATGCCCTGTTTCTGCGGCAGATAGTGCCAAACTAATGGTCTCCAAATCTCGCATTTCACCCACAAGAATAACATCAGGGTCTTCACGCAGCGCACCTTTTAATGCAGTGGCAAATGATTTTGTGTGTGGGCCAACCTCACGTTGCGAAATCAACGAGTTTTTCGTCTGATGAACAAATTCAATGGGATCTTCAACCGTTAGGATATGACCTTTTTCCTGCTGGTTTCGATAATCAAGCATGGCTGCAAGTGTGGTAGACTTACCTGAGCCCGTTGGACCAGTTACCAAACAAATGCCCCTTGGCATCATGGCTAACTCTTTAAAAAGTTCAGGAGCATTGAGCTGCTCTAAAGTTAAAATTTCTGTTGGAATTGTCCTAAAAACCGCCGACATACCCCGGTTTTGCCAAAAACAATTCACACGAAAGCGGGCAATATCACCCAGTGCAAATGAAAAGTCTAAATCCAAGAACTCTTCAAAATGTTTGCGTTGACTATCATTCATGATGTCATACACCATGGTTTGTACTTGTTTATCTTCAATGGGTGGCATTTTAATTTTAGTCATATCACCATTGATACGAATCATGGGGGCTTCACCTGCAGAAACATGCAAATCCGATGCACCATTTTTCACTGCAAAAGCCAACAACTCAGAAATATCCATCACAACTCCCTTTGCTTAACTAAAATCCCTATGCCCAGTGTAGAACGAATTCCCTTGGCTCGCAAGCAACGTTCATGACAATCAATCTTTAATGTAGTGTAAAAATTGACTCTGCCTACCCGCCTTTATCCCACGTTGTTCAAACTTGGTAAAAACCCTATCTTCATCCCGTTCGATATACCTTGCCTCACCCGCAACATTGGTCAAACCCTTTGTATTGTCCAAAATATCTGCCATCCACTCTGCCAACTCAGGAATATCACTGGCAAGTTTAATAAACCCACCCTGCTTTAAACGTGATACAAGTAACAGCGCAAAATCTTTTTGGATGATTCTTCGTTTATGATGTCTAACTTTAGGCCAAGGGTCAGGATGGTTGATAAATATGCCATCCAACTGCCCTTCTTCCACTTGATGCTCCAAAACATACTGCGCTGGTAATTGCGTGATACGCGTGCGCTCAATAAAACCCGCATCTTCTAACCGCCCCACAGCTTTCGCCACACCTGGCAAATAAATCTCAACACCTACCAACGTCCAATCTGGATGTTTTGCAGCCAAATGCACCAAAAAGTCACCATTACCAAAACCTATTTCTAAAACAATGGGACTATTTTTAGGGATATTTGCCATGTTTAAGGTTTTATCTTTAGGCAAACCAATTTTGGGCAACCATTTGAGAAGCCTCGCTTCTTGCCCTGTGGTGACAAAACCATTTTTACGCCCGTGGGTTCGCATTTCATGTTGAATAAATTGTTCTCTAAATTCAGCACTTAACCGCATATTTATTTCGCTCCATTCACATTCACTTGCAGGCTTCGCTTGCAATATTGGCATGAAAGCGTGACATCGCCCTGCTCATCCGCAAGTTCTTCCAATGTCTCGCTCGCCATGTTGTCCAACACTTGTTTCATGCTCTCCGCAGAACATGAACAACGGTAAACATATTCATCACGCCCAACAATTTGACATCCTAAACTTGAGAAATGTTTCAGTATTTCATCCACCGTTTCATCTTCAAAACATTGGTTTGGAATTTTTGCCATACTTTCCACAGCCTTAAACCAATCGTTATCATCGCAACCTGGCATCGCCTCAATCATCAGCGCCACATCACCATGCAATACCATGTCTGCTTCCACCTGAACCGATTGCGTTAGATAATGCAAAATATGTTCCGCCAACCAATCTGAATCGTGCTGAATGGTGGATACATAGGGTTGCCCAATGCCCAAGTCTCTTACCGTGGACAACAGCATGGCTTTACCCATCCAAGCTGAAATACCATCCGCTTCGACGCATTGACTCGTTTGTTCATGCCATTGCACATAACCACGCACTTCACCTGCTCGGCACTCTGCTTGCATACGCTGAATCGGTGCAGATTCATCTTTAGCATCCAATTGCAAGACTTGACGAACCCCGCCTTTACTGATGCTTAGCAACATGATGGATGACAAAAGTGTATGCCCAAACAACTTAGCAGGCACACCTTCTAAACCATGGATAGATTCCGCTTCTTGAATGATATTTGAACCTCGAATGATGGCACCACGCACCTTCACATCTGGCAATAAGAACCGAACAAGTTCACCTGCTACTTTAACCATTTGCAAACCTCATTTAATGAATGAAAACAAATGTTTGCACCACTATCTTTAAGTTCTTCTTTGGAGAAAGAGTGGGTTAAACCTAGACCAAAGCAACCCGCCCGTGATGCTGCTTTCATATCTGCTTCACCATCACCAACCATCACCGCTTTCTCTGCATCAATATCCAGTGCAGCACATGCAATCAACAAAGGTTCTGGGTCAGGTTTACTTGCCCGGCCATCCTGCTTTCCAACCACAGCTTTAAAATATGATGACCAACCCAAAACATCCAATTGCGATTCAGCTCTGTGTTGCCCTTTGCTTGTGACAACCGCTGTGGGGATTTGCTCAGTCTGCAAAAAATTCAATAAGGTTTCAGCACCAGGCATCACCTGAATATTATCCAAATAAGTCAAATCATGAATCGCAATAAAACGTTGAGTAGCTTCTTCTTTTTGCTCGCCAAACAGCGCTGTCATTGAGCAATCACCGCGCCCTGTGTGCCGCCGAATATCTTGCTCGCTCATGGCAGGTAACCCAAACTCAGCCAATGTTTGCTGCATAGCCCCCACAATAGGCTCAAATGCATCAATTAATGTGCCATCCAAGTCCAACAATATGCCATCGAAATCTTTTATGCGCATGATTGGCGTAAATCCTCTAGTTGTTGCAGCAGTATGTTTCGCAACTTCTGACTGACTGCGCCCGGTTTACCATTGCCAATAGGCTGTTGGTTGATATAACACACAGGCAACACAGCATTGGTTGTGCTGCTCATCATACATTCTGTTAAACCAACTTCATCCAATGACCATTCTCGCTCTTGAATTTCAATGTTTACAGACCTTGCAGCCGCAAGCACCATATCTCGCGTAATCCCGCCAAGCACCTGATGGTCAAGCGGATGCGTAACCAACTTACCATCAATCACAGCAAAGATATTGGTCGCACAGCCTTCCAACACATGATTCTGCTCATCTAACCAAAAGGTTTCATCCACACCCTGTTTCTCTGCTTCTTGTTTACCCATCACACTGGCAAGCAAAGCAATGGATTTAATCTCACAGTGTTTCCAACGAATATCAGATAGTGTGATACCTGTTGAGCCTGTTTGAAGCTTTTCATCGCTTGGTTTTGGTAATTCGCGCACGGTAATCACCAATGTTGGTGTTAACTTCTGCTTCACGATATGTGAACGCGGCGCAACGCCACGTGTCACTTGAATATACACCATGGCATCATCAAAGGGATTCTTCGCATACGCTTGCTGCACCAAAGCTTGCAGCTCATCCAAAGGTTTAGGCAAATCAATAGCAATGGCTTCACATGAGCGCTGCAAACGCTGCAAATGCGGCTCTAAATCAAGGTATGCCCCGCCAAAACATGCCACCACTTCATACACACCATCGGCAAACTGAAACCCTCGGTCTTCAATATGCACATAAGCTTCATCCAAAGGCACAAAGCCGTTGTTCACATAAGCCATCAAAGGCTTGGTCATTATTGGTCTCTCCACCAAAGCTTCAAAGCATCCGCTTTGCGACCAAACCATGAAGCCCGCTCCACAGCCCCTTGTGCCAACATAGGCACCTCTTGCAATACCAAATCTTCTTTATTGGTATGCAATACCGCTTGAATTGAGCCAAGCTTTTGATGTTTCGAAATCGGTGCCAATTGCGGCGATGTGTAACTCAACTTAAATTCTAAATCTCTTTCGCTTCCTTTGGGCACTGTAATCCAAATTTGTTTGGCTGGTTTTAACCAAACAACATCGATTTTACCCTCAAACACTTCAATTTTACGTTTAATATCACGTTCTTTGGGGCGAACCGTAACAAACTGGCGCATACCATATTTCAGCAACACTTTGGATTGCTCTTGCCTTAATTTATCCGATTCAGCACCAAACAATGAAGACACTAAACGCATATTTCCTTTCTCCGCAGCGCCTGTTAAACAATAACCTGCTTCTTCGGTATGCCCTGTTTTCATGCCTTTCGCTTCAGGTAATGACCACAATAATTTATTGCGGTTCCATTGTTTCCTGCTATCAAAGGTGTAACTTTTTTCGCCAAAAATATCAAAGAAATCAGGGAAATCACGCCAAAGCGCAACTCCAAGCTTCGCCATATCCATGGCTGTGCTGAAATGATTATCTTCAGGGAAACCTGTGGGATTCATAAAATGTGAATTTTGCATACCAAGTTCAGCCGCTTTATTGTTCATCAAGCGTACAAATTCATCGGTTGAGCCTGCCAAATGCTCTGCCATCACAATAGATGCATCATTACCAGATAAGGTTGCAATACCATGTAACACTTCACGCACTGTGGGGTGCATACGCGGCTCTAGAAACATCGTACTACCACCAATCTTCCATGCTTTTTTACTTACATTCACCCGCTCATCCAAATCCAATGTGCCGCGTTTAGCAGCTTCAAAAGAAAGGTATAAGGTCATCATTTTGGTCATACTTGCAGGAGGCAAACGTAAATTTTCTTCATGTTTGGCAAGGATTTGACCAGAGCGCGCGTCAAGCAATACCCATGATTTGGCTTTTACATTCGGCTCCATAGGCCAGCTTGCAGGCGCTGCCAAGGCAAGACTATGCTGCACCAGCAAACACAAGCCCAATATCACACTCGAAATCAAACTTTTTACCATTCCCAATCTCCTTCGGGTTCAACGCTCCACGTCAGTTCCGTTTCTCGTGAGCGCATTGCAAAACCTTTAATGTTTAATGTTTTAGCATGCAGCATCATACGTTTATGTTTGCTGCCGCCGTAACGTGTATCACCAACAATAGGGCAGCTCAACGATGCCAAATGTACACGCAATTGATGGGTTCGCCCAGTATGCGGAACAAGCCGCAATAAAGCCTTGTTATCCCGCCGCTCTATCACATAAGCATCTGTCTTACAGGCTCTGCCTTTCGTATCCACATGATAACGCCCCATTCTGTCTGCTTTGGCTGAAATTGAGGACTCAATCAACTGTGAATCCCAACTTGGCGCAGGCGAGACAACCGCCATATATTCTTTATCCACTGCCTTTTGCCAATGGTGTTGCAAATGTTGCAATGCCTTAGGTTCATAAGAAAACATCATCAATCCCGATGTACCTTTATCCAATCGGTGAACAGGTCTTAAATGTTTGTTTTGCACAGGTGTAAGCTTCAATGCCATTGCAATTTCGTAGGGCAGTGTGCCTTTGCTTCTATGCAATGCTTCTTGGGCATATTGCCCTGTTTTTTTATGCACCAGCACCCATGATTGCTCCCGCCAAACTATCTGCGACTCAGAAAAGCGCACAAGCTTTTCATCATCCAACATCACAATGCGTACTTTCTCGCCACCTTGAATAATACGCCCTGCTTTACGGCAACGCTTTTTATTCAGATATACACCGCCCTCATCAATGGCGCGTTGCAAACGCCGCCTTGAATAAGTGGAAATAGCAGCCAAGGCTGAATCCAAGCGTTGCCCGCCTTCTTCCAAAGGTATGGTTAATTTAATATCTTCAAATGCCATGTTTATATATCTTCCAATGCTTTTAACACTTGCGCATGGGTTTCACAAAATACAATGCTTTCAAAACTATGATCGACGCTCATCACCAATTGCTGGCGCATCATATCCACCAAGGGTTGCCACATATCGCCATACACAATCAACGGGCGAGACTCCAACACACGAATGGCAAGCAAGTCCCATGTCATCGCAAACTCTGCCAATGTGCCTAATCCACCTGGTAAAACGATATAAGCATCGGCTTGTTCAATTAGCATTTGCATGCGCTCAAAAAAGTCTGAGGCGCGTTTTTCTTCGCTTAAGGTGTTGTTGGGCGGCGTAGGAAACACTTCTAAGGTAATGCCAGTAACATCTTTGCCGCCAGAACGAATACCTTGTGAAAATGCAGCCATCATGCCTTGATGTCCGCCCACTAGCCCATGCCAGCCCGCCAATGCAAGCTTCTTGGATAGTGCTTCAACATCTTCAAATCGTGCATCATCGGGTGTAATACGCGAAGAGCCAAATGCAGTGATGATTTTCTGTTGGTTCTCAATCATGGATGACCATGGCTGCAGGATAACCTGAAGCCTGCACACTTTGTAAGGTTTGATTGGCATCTGCATCCAAATCAAAGGGACCAAGGCGCACTCGATAGACTTGCCCCGTTGCAGTTTTCTGAGGAATCACTTGGGCAGAAGCATGTTCAGCTTTCCCCTTCAATCCTTCCACAATTTGATGTGCACGCGCTTCTGTCGCAAATGCACCCACTTGAACATAAGCCAATAATCCAGCTTGCGGCTCAGCTTGTTCAATAGGTTTTGTCACAGGCGTGGGTGATTTATTCGCAAGTGGTGAAACTAAAATAGGCGCAGCTTCGGGGCGAAGTATATTCACTTTTTCATGGCTTACATCCGCACTATACAACGTTTGCACACGCACTTTGGTTGTACCCTGCCTATCATACCCCAACGCTTTTGCTGCAGCATATGATAAATCAATCAAACGGCTTTTCACAAAAGGGCCTCTATCATTCACCCGCACTTCAATGGATTTTCCATTCTCAAGGTTGGTGACGCGTACAATTGATGGCATGGGAAGTGTGGTATGCGCTGCTGTCATCGCATACATATTATACTTCTCACCATTAGCAGTGGTTAAACCATGAAATTTTTCTCCATACCATGAAGCAATACCAACTTCATCATAAGCTTCACCTGTCGCCAGTGGATAATACCATAAACCATCAATTTGATACGGGTTGCCACGTTTAACTTTTCCGCCTTCAGCCAAATGCGGTGATATTGGTGTACTCGGTTGGGATTGACCATGATAGCCTGGTGGGTAGCGCGTGGGTGCACAACCAGAAATCAATATAAGACTGATGAAACAAACAAAAAACAGGCGCATATTACCTGCCTATGTCACACTTTTCATTTCCCAACATATAAGCAAGCTCAGTGGCTGCCAATGAATAATTCCAAGAACGGTTCCAGCGGGTGATGGCATGAAAATTACGATTCACCAAGAAATACGCTTTGCCTTTTGCTGTTTCGCGTGAAATCAAAGCCACCTCTTCATCCGAAGACCAACCTTTAGGTTTGTTCAAACCAACTTTTTCAAATTCAGATAACTTGCGATATTTCCTCGTTTCATCTTTAAGTGCACGGGTGATAAGCTTATGTTTAGGCAGATTAGAAAAAACATGTGCCACCATCTTGTTATCATCCCAGTGATAACGGCTAAAGTAATATGCCACACTAAAAATAATATCCTCGGGTGTATGCCAAACATCGCGCTTGCCATCGTTGTTACCATCAACTGCATATTCTAAAAAAGATGTTGGCATCAGTTGGGTTACACCAAATGCGCCTGCATAAGAACCTTCTATATCAGCAGGGTTTAATCCTTCTTCTTTACACAACACTAGAAAAGCCTGAAGCTCTTTACGAAAAAACTTCGCCCTGCGCTCATAACCTGTTGCCAACGTCACCAAAGCATCCAATACTTTATCTCTGCCCCAATTTTCTCCAAAACGGGTTTCAATACCCAAAATCGCAGTAATCATTTCAGGTGCCACACCATATTTGGCTTGGGCTTGTTTAAATATTCCCGCATGTTTTTCTAGGAATGCTTCTGATTTTTTCTTCAGCCTATCGTTGATAAATAATGGGCGATATTCCTTATATGGGCGTGCCTCATAAGGTGTATTCATCTTACGAATCAAGTCTGCATCAAATTTGGCAGACTGGATATTATCTTGCACATATGCCTTGGGTAAATCTGTTTCTTTCAAAATATGCGCAATCAAATCATCACGTGAAAATTGCTCTGCAGAAGCCAGCCCAGACAAAGCAAATAAACTTGTAACTACAAATAGGAAATGTTTCATGAAACGTAACCTATGTATGTTATGCACACTCGCAAGTGGCAAAACGCACAATCTAAAGTAGCACTGCTAAAGCGTGCAGTTCTGATTCATTAAATATTTGAATACCGTGCTGTTTCAAAAAACTTGCCGTGATACCAGAACCTTGAACCTTAACCTTTTGAAATGAACCATCATTCACCAATGTATTGCCACATGAAGGGCTTCCCTGCTTTAAGATTGCATACTGAATTCGATGTAGGCGACACAAATCTAATGCCTTATTTGCGCCAACTGCAAAAGCAGAGGTTACATCAACACCAGCTTGCGTGATTACCCTTTCACCTAGAATTTCAGCCGCTGGGCGCGGAACAGGCAGACCACCTGCAACTTCTGGGCAAAGCGGCAGCAGGATACCTTGCTCCTGCCAAGCCCGAATCAATGTTAGACCTTGTTTGTCCAAGTAATTTAAACAATCCCCACCATCATAACGCACCGCCTCACCCAAGAGGCAGGCGCTAATCAAAATTGTTGGTGTATTACTTCGCAGGACCGCTAGACACCAAAACTTTTGCAGGACGGATTAATCGTCCATTTAAGGTGTAACCTGCCACATGTTGTGCAATCACAGTGTCTTCAGCATCTTCTGATGGCATTTTGGATAGTGCTTCATGAAAATGTGGGTCAAAGCTCTGTCCCACAGCATCAATGCGCTCTAATGCAAATTTTTCCGCAACTTTATGCCATGAGTCCAAGGTTAAAGTTACACCTTCACGTACAGCTTTTTCATTACCTTCTTCAGTTTCCACAGCTCGCTCTAAATTATCCACAACATCCAACAAGGATGTCGCAAACTTTTCAATCGCATATTTATGCGCATCAGCAACTTGCCGCTCTGTGCGTTTACGCAAGTTTTCCGTCTCCGCGTGTTGACGAAGCAGCTTATCTTTTAATTCTGCAACTTCTGCTTGTGCCGCTTCAAGCGGATCAATTTCGGTAGAATCTTGTTCTACTTCATCATCCACTACAGTTTCTTCAACCTTTTCTTCCACATCACCGTGTTCAATATCTTGTTTGCTATCTTTTTCTTTGTTACTCAATCCATTCTCCTGCGTTAAAAAGCTTAATCACTCCATAAGTATCAGACGCACTGGTTTCAACCCCTTGCTACGATAATTTAGCGTCTAGGCAAATAAGGAAGTGGGTCAATCGCCTTATCACCACGGCGCAATTCAAAGTGCAGGTGCGGACCTGTGACCCGCCCTGTTTCTCCAACATCAGCAATATGCTGACCTTTCCTTACCTTATCGCCTTTGGATACATACATGCGATTGCTATGTGCATAAGCTGTAAACATGCTGGCGTTATGGCGAATGATAATCAAATTACCATAACCCGTTAACTTGTTATCGGCATACACCACTTGACCTGATTGTGCTGCAACAATGGGTGTGCCTACTTTATTTGCCACATCTATACCATCATGTTTTCGGCCTTTACGTGGTCCAAACTTACTGCTTAAGCGACCTTTCACTGGCCATATCAAACGAAATTTAGACGTACTGGGCGCAGCCACAGTTGGTGATTTCGAAGCCTTGGATGGATGCTTGCTCACAGTATTACTTCGTTTTCCTCGAATGGTTAAGCGCTGCCCAACATAAATGGTGTATGGCTTTTTAATACCGTTTAAACGTGCAATATCTTTATAATCAACTTTATATGTCCGAGCAATGAGCGCTAGAGTTTCACCTTTCTTTACAATATGTATTTTTGCTTTTTTATTTGCACCAGGTATTTCCTGAAGGACAGCATGAATACCGCGCGGATAATAGTCATAACGAGAACACCCCAATATTGCAGTAAAACAAAACACAACTATAAAAGCATTGCGAAGTTTCACTTAACCCAACATCCCTATCACGACAAAACCAACCACCACCAAAACAGTGGCACCAAGCGTTAACCACTCAAAATGTTTTTCTACAAAACCACGAAGTTTGTCACCACCCCACTGCATCATGGCACCTTCGATAAAGAAACGCGCCCCCCGAGACACCAAAGCCGATAATATAAAGGGGACAAAACCTAAACCAAATGCACCCGCAGCAATGGTAATCACCTTGAATGGAATAGGAGAAAACCCAGCAATCAACACAATCGCAACCCCATATTCAGCAAACCAACCCTCAGCTTTGATATATTGAGATGATAATCCGTAAAAATCGATAATCGGTTGCCCTATACTTGCCAAAAGAAACAAACCGATGGCATAACCAAGTGCTGCACCAACGGTTGAGCCTGCTGTGGTAATGGCTGCCAAACGCATGCCCAGCTTGGGTTGACCCAAGGCTAAGGCGACCAAAAGAATATCAGGCGGAATGGGAAACACACTGGATTCAATAAGTGCAATAAAAAACAATGCATACTTGGCTGATGGGTGTTCTGCCCATGATAATGTCCAATGGTATAAACGGCGCAGCCATGACTCTTTTTTAATGGTTTCTGTCATCCATTCACGCCAGACAGCAATGGTACAAACGTACAATCATCAAAATACTCTTCCACCACTTCATCGTTCTGTTTTTGCCTGCGTACCAAACGATGTGATTTCCCTTCTCCTTCAGGCAATAGCAACACACCACCTTCCACAAGCTGGTCCAACCATAAGTCCGATGCAAAACCACCCGCGGTGACAATAATCGCATCAAACGGCGCATATTCTTCCCAGCCCAACAAACCATCACCACATTTCAGCATCACATTGGAATGTCGACCTTTGCGCAGGTTCTTTTTTGCCAAACTATGCAATGATTCAATACGCTCAATACTATACACACGTTTACACAGGCAGGATAAAACTGCAGTTTGATAACCACAACCTGTACCAATTTCTAAAACACGTTCATGCCCCTTCAAATCCAAAAGTTCGGTCATTTTAGCAACAATATAAGGTTGCGAAATGGTTTGCCCTTCACCAATAGGTAAGGATTTATCTTTGTAGGCATGGGTTCGTAATGCTTCGCCTGCAAAATCATGGCGAAATACTTGGCGCATGGCTTCAATCACCCGTTGCGAAGTGATGCCACGGTCAATGATTTGCTCCTGTACCATGCGTTGACGTGGTCTATCATAATTTTGTTGTCTAATCATTTGGATAAATGAACCGTGAACCCCTTTAGTTTAACATCGCTCATAAGGTCGCAAGTTAACAATACCATACACTTATGCAACTTATAGCATGCGCTAGCCATGTAAAACTTGAACCTCAACTCGCTTATGTTTACCGTAGCCCTATTGGATATCTTTGGGGAGTTTGATGACATGAGTCAGTTTTGGAGCGATATTGTTCACACCTTAACCCCGTATATACCTGGCGAACAACCCAAAACAAACAATCTGATTAAGCTTAATACCAATGAAAACCCTTACCCACCCTCTCCTAAAGCGTTGACCGCTATTCAGAGTGCAACCGATGAAGGTTTACGTTTGTATCCCGATCCCAACAGTGATGTTTTAAAACAAAGTATTGCTAACTATTATAACCTTGATGTTGACCAAGTCTTTGTCGGTAATGGCTCCGATGAAGTATTGGCTCATATTTTTCAAGGTCTGCTCAAACACGATGAGCCCCTACTTTTCCCTGATATTTCATACAGTTTTTATCCTGTCTACTGTGGTTTGTATAACATTGACTACAAAACAGTGCCTTTAAATGAACAATTTGAAATCGACATTAAGGAATACAATCAAAACAATGGTGCCATCATCTTCCCCAACCCAAATGCACCAACAGGCATTGGTTTAGGTTTAAATAGCATAGAAAAATTACTGCAAAACAACCCTAAAAGTGTAGTGGTCGTTGATGAAGCATATATTGATTTCGGCGGCAATTCTACCGTGTCACTTATCAACACTTACCCCAACCTTGTGGTGGTACAAACAATATCCAAGTCACGTGCTTTGGCAGGTTTGCGCGTTGGTTTCGCTATGGCGCAGCCCGATTTGATTCAAGGTTTGATTCGCATCAAAGATAGTTTCAATTCATACCCATTGGATAAGCTTGCCACCCTAGGCGCTGCAGCGGCGATAGATGATGTAAAATACTTCAAGGACATCTGCCAAAAGGTGATACGGACACGCGAGCATTTGAATAGACAACTTAAGCAACTTGGCTTTGAAGTTTTACCATCACAAGCCAATTTTGTGTTCGCCAAACATGCAAGCTTGGATGCAGCCCACCTTGCTCAAGCTTTGCGCAAACAAAATATTATTGTTCGCCACTTTTCAGCACCTCGAATTGAAGCTTATCTGCGTATTAGCATTGGAACAGATACTGAAATTGCGCAACTTATTCAAAGTCTAACTTCAATCATTTCAAACACTTAGAAGGTACCACTTTCAACTACAGGCTTGTAGTTTGTATTTTATACCCTCGCCGCTATAATCCACTTCGCTCAAAAACTGGTGGCTTCATTTAAAGCCATCAAAACAGATGGAAGATAAAGGGGAAAAGCATGGCTTTAACCAAAAAACAACTCGCAGATTTTGAGAAGCAACTTTCCGATTGGAAAACAGAGCTTGAAGAAAGTCAAAATGAAAATGTACATCAAATGCATGGTCAAGAAACCACCGCATTTCCTGATGTTGCAGACCAAGCGGCTGCAGAAACAGATTTAAGCTTTGATATTCGCATCAAAAGCCGTGAGCTGAAATTGATTCACAAAATTGGTGAAACACTACACCGCCTGCGTGAAGGTGATTTTGGTGTTTGTGATGGTTGCGGCGGTGACATCAGCATCAAACGTTTACAAGCTCGCCCTGTCACCACACTTTGCATTGATTGTAAAAATGAGCAGGAACAAGCTGAAAAAACACGTATTGATTAATGATTAGGTTTAAACAAAAAGGGAGCTAAACAGCTCCCTTTTTTATGCCTTTCATTAAAAACAACAGTTTTTATTTTTGTGAACCAATTGCTGCACGAACTGCCGTTAAAAACTCATCCACATCTTTAAATTCACGGTAAACCGATGAGAAACGAACATACGCCACACCATCAAGGTTACGCAACTGTTCCATCACATAATCACCAATAATATCTGCAGAAATTTCATTCTCACCTGATTCTTGCACTGCCCGTAACACATTATACACCGACTTTTCCAAGTCATCTGCAGAAACAGGACGTTTCTCCAATGCCTTTTGCATACCATTGCGAATTTTCTCAATGTTAAATGCAACACGTGTACCATCTTTTTTTATCACCAGCGGCAAACGCAATTCAGGGCGTTCAAAGCTTGAGAAACGTTTGCCACATGCATCACATTGACGGCGGCGGCGCACTGCCGCACCATCTTCAATCACCCGAGAATCAATCACCCGTGTGTCTTCATGTGCACAAAAGGGGCAAAACATGGATTATTTAATCCACATAAATCGGAAAACGGTCAGTTAACGCTTTGACTTCTTTAAATACTTCAGCATGAACCACCGTATCTTCAGGCGCAGCCAATACTTTCAAAATCATCGCACCAATCTGCTCTGCCTCAGCCTCTTTCATACCGCGTGCCGTAATCACAGATGCACCAAGGCGAATACCTGATGTGACAAACGGAGACTCTGGGTCAAATGGAATCGTATTTTTATTGGTCGTAATACCTGCTGCTTCCAGTGCTTCTTCGGCAATTTTTCCTGTAATCCCTTGGTTACGCACATCCACACGGAACATATGACAATCTGTGCCGCCGGAAACCACGCGCAAACCACCAGCAACCAATGTTTTCGCCAAAGCTCTGGCGTTCGCAATGACTTGTTTTTGGTCGTCTTTAAACTGATCTTGCAACGCTTCACCAAAAGCGACCGCTTTGGCGGCAATCACATGCATCAAAGGGCCGCCTTGAATACCAGGAAAGATGCGTGAATTTAGCTTCTTCGCCAAATCATCATCATCAGTTAAAATTAAACCGCCACGAGGGCCGCGCAAAGTTTTATGTGTAGTTGAGGTGATAACATGAGCATGTCCAACTGGCGATGGATACTCTCCCGCTGCAATAAGCCCTGCATAATGCGCCATGTCTACAAACAATATTGCACCAACTGAATCGGCAATTTCACGCATACGTTTAAAATCAATTTCACGCTCATACGCTGATGCACCACCAATAATCATTTTAGGCTTGTGCAAGTCTGCCAATTTTTGCATCACATCATAATCAATAAGGTCTGTACCTTCTTCTACCCCATAGGCCACCACATTGTATAAACGACCAGAGAAATTTACTGGTGAGCCATGGGTTAAATGACCACCGTGCGATAAATCCATGCCCAGAATCGTATCACCAGGGTTTAACACCGCCATATATACTGCCATATTCGCTTGTGAGCCTGAATGCGGTTGTACATTGGCGTGTTTAACACCAAAAATTTCTTTGGCACGGGCTTGCGCTAGTGCTTCAACCTTGTCTACATGCTCACAACCACCGTAATAACGGCGTGAAGGATAACCTTCCGCATATTTATTGGTCAGCACTGAGCCTTGCGCTTGCATCACAGCTTTGGATACAATATTTTCACTGGCAATCAGCTCTAACGTATGTTGCTGGCGACCAAGCTCAGCTTCAATGGCTTGCACAATAATCTCATCATCCAAGTCTTTCTGAAAAAAATCTTCACGTGTTGTCATCATACACTCCATATATTCAAAAGATTAAAACAAATAAGGGCTCACTAGGAGCCCTTATTCAAAATGATTCATTAACTTATTTCAAGCTCACATAAGCTAAGCTTATTCAAGCGGTCAGTCTCGTTTTAGTTAAAACGACGCTCACGGATACGAGCCGCTTTACCGCGCAATTCACGCAAGTAATAAAGCTTAGCGCGACGAACGCGACCATGACGTTTCACTTCGATGCTTTCAAGCATAGGTGAGTGCAATGGAAAAACACGCTCAACACCAACGTTGCTAGAAATTTTGCGCACTGTGAAGCTACTTGAAATACCTTTGTTGTGACGGGCAATAACTACACCTTCATAAGCCTGAATGCGCTCACGTTTTTCAACTTTACCGCCTTTAAGGTCTTTAAAGTCAACCACACGAACGTTTACACGAACGGTATCGCCTTCACGAAAACTTGGTAAATCACTACGAATCTGATCTGCTGTTACATCATCTAAAGCACGCATTTTGCTTATCCTCCAACATCTTAGGAGCAGCCCATCACCATTGATTGTTAGCCACTCTCACTTAAAAGGTGGCGCAGCATAACGAGACAGTCCAAAGAATACAATACCTATTTTAAAACCGTTAAACATCCCAATAAAGGCATATATTAACTTGGTTTACCAAATACAGTTCAACATCACATAAAATATAAGGGTCTGTCCCAGATATAATCTACCTTTATCGGACTAACCATGACCCTGCAATAGCTTCACCAATATTTTCTGCCAAATGAGGGGTAAAGCAAAATGTTTTATTTTGCGCCCACTTTGGTTGCAGATATTGGAGTGTTGAAGATATTTAGGGCATTTTCTTTGCTTCGTTTCTTTGCTTCGTTTCTTTGATGTCAAAGAAATGAAGGTAAATAATCATACTTTTTAGCTACCACTTTAACTAGGTTTTATTTGTTCCTATAAGCACCTGTAAATTTCCATATACCAAAGTACAAAGCAGAAAAAACACCCCCTAACATTACCCAAAAAGCTAACGGGTCTGATGCAAAGTTGAGTACCACAACGCATACTCCAATAGATAATATAGTTAATAGCCTATACTTATCTCTCTTTTTTAAGATTACCATTCATACATTTACCTACTTTTCTTCAACGATAATACTTCCATCAAGTAAAGCTTTCAAGCTCCTCACTTAACATCATCCACGCTTCTTCAACTTCATCCAGACGTTGTTTTACCACATTATGTTCAGAGGTCAGCTTTAACAGCTTTGCTTTTTCGCTTTCTTCATAAATCGCTGCGTCTGCCAAGGCTTCATTTAATGTCGCTTCTTTGCTGTGCAATGTTTCCAACTCTTTTTCTAATTTTTTAAGTTGATTGCGTTTGGGCTGCAATAATTTTCTACGCTCCGCATCATCTTTGCGTTTGGCTTTGCGCGCAGCTTGGGTGTGTTCACCGCTGCTTGTTTCCTTTTGTGTGCTGGCAACACCTTGCTCACTCAACCACGTTGCATAATCATCCAAATCACCCTCAAACGTATCTGCTTTGCCATGCGCCACCAACCATAAGTCATCGCACACGGTTCTTAACAAATGTCTATCATGCGACACCAACACCATCGCCCCTTCAAAGCTTTGCAGGGCAAGGGTTAGTGCATGGCGCATGTCCAAGTCCAAATGGTTAGTTGGTTCATCAAGCAGAAGTAAATTAGGCTGTTGATACACCAGCATAGCAAGCACCAACCTTGCTTTTTCACCACCTGAAAACCCTGAAATGGGCTCCAATGCCATATCACCATTAAAAGCAAAACCACCCAAATAAAGCCGCGCTTCTTTTTCAGATAATTCAGGGTTAAGTTCAAACAGGTGTTGCACAGGGCTTGATGTCTCATCCAGTTGTTCAAGCTGATGTTGAGCAAAATACCCAATATTCAAACCTTTGGACGGTATCACCTTGCCCACCTTGACTTCACTCTCCCCTGCCAACAACTTAATCAACGTAGACTTTCCCGCACCATTGGGGCCAAGCAAACCAATTCTATCATTGGGCAATAAGCTGATGGATATATCTTCTAAAATATTTTCATCCGTATAAGCAAAACTCACTTTTTGTAGTTGCAATAAAGGGTTGGGCATAAAACCTGTGTCCTTAAAGGCAAAAGAAAAGGGAGAATCCACATGAGCAGGTGCAATCTTTTCCATGCGTTCCAAGGCTTTGATACGGCTTTGCGCTTGTTTAGCTTTGGTCGCTTTGGCTTTGAATCGGGTGATAAAACTTTCCATGTGGGCAATTTCACGCTGTTGTTTCTCAAAGGATGATTGCTGCAACGCAAGCTGCTCTGCCCTGCGCAATTCAAAGGCGGTGTAGTTGCCTGAATACATGTTGATTTTACTTTGTTCGATATGGGCTATGGTTGAAACCGTACTATCTAAAAACTCTCTATCATGCGAAATTAAAAGCAATGCACCTTGATAACTCTTGAGCCATTTTTCTAACCACAATACCGCTTCCAAATCCAAATGGTTGGTCGGCTCATCCAACAAAAGCACATCCGAGCGACACATCAAAGCTTGAGCAAGGTTTAAGCGCATTCGCCAGCCACCTGAAAAGCTTTGCACAGGATTGTTTTCCTGTTCAGCCGTAAACCCCAAGCCGTTAAGTAACTGCCCTGCCCTTGCTCTAGCTTGATAACCACCAATGGCATCCATGCGCTCATGCAGCTTGCTGATGGCGACACCATCCTGCTTGTTTTCCGCATCTTGAATCTGCTGTTCCAGTTCGGTTAACTCAACATCACCTTGCAACACATAATCCACCGCAGATATAGCCAGCGCAGGTGTTTCTTGTGCCACATGGGAAAGGGTTAAATTCGATTTGCTACGAAACTCACCCTTATCTTCTTCCAGCTTGCCCAAAATAAGCGCAAACAATGATGATTTACCTGTGCCATTGGCACCTGTAAGCCCGATTTTATCTTTAGCATGAATCGTTAAGCTAAAGTCAGCAAATAACACCTTTTTACCACGCCTAAGCGTGACATGTTCAAAATAAATCATGAATACTTAACCATACGCATATAGACAAATACTGGCTTTTCCTCTGCGTCACTCTGTGTCCTCTGCGGTGAAACAACTACGCTAATTTAAAGCGTTTATGTGCATTGGCTGTGGAAACTTCTGCAATATGCTCAACCGATACACCACGTACCTCAGCTAAACATTCAGCCACATGTTTGACATAAGTCGGTTCATTGCGTTTACCGCGCTTAGGTACTGGCGCTAAATAGGGCGAGTCCGTCTCAATCAGAAACATATCTTCAGGCACTTTGGCTGCCACATCACGCAAGGCCTGGTTATTTTTAAAGGTCACATTACCCGAAAAGGAAATCGACATACCCATATCCAAAGCTAGTTGGGCAGCATCCCAGCCCGATGAAAAGCAATGCATAATACCACCACAACCCGCCACATCTTCATCCTGCAAAATCCGCAAAGTTGCATCATCAGCATCACGCATATGCACAATCACAGGTTTTTTAACGACATGGGCGGCTTTCAAATGTGTGCGGAAGCGAGTTTCTTGCACATCAGCGGGCAAAGCATCACGAAAAAAGTCCATGCCTGTCTCACCAATGGCAACACACTTTTCGTGCTTGGATAGTTCAACAAGCTGCTCAACCGTTGGCTCTTGCTCAACTTCATGGTTGGGGTGAACACCCACAGAAAACCAAACATTATCACGTGATTCCACCAGATTGATTAAACGCGGTGTTTGCTCAATTTCAACTGCCACCGCTACAATTTTGGACACACCATTCTCTGCCATGCGTTCAAACACAGCATCCCTGTCCTCATCAAAATGAGGAAAATCAATATGACAGTGGGTATCAAATAATTGCATGTTTCTTCCTATATCCTATTAACCACAGATGAACACGGATATACACAGACAAGAAAAATCCAATCTATGTTTATCTGCGTGCATCTGCGGCTAAATAATAACTATGCTTCGCAGATAGCTTGAAGGTGAGCCAATGTCACATGATGCACATCATCAAGATTGTGTTTATTGATAAGCACATCCACGGCTGGGCGGTCTGCTTCACCAAATTCAGACACCACCAAATCCGCACCTGTAAAATCTTGCTTGGCAGTGTAATCATTGATGGTCACAACACATTTCAGCCCTGCATCCCGTGCAGATAACCAACCATTACCCGAATCTTCCAAAGCCACCGTGTTTTCAGGCGCAATACCCAACTGCTCCAAGGCATAATTATAAATATCTGGTGCAGGTTTTTTATTCGGCACAATATCACCCGCTGCAAGCACGGCAAATCTATCAAACCATTCTTTACCCAACGAATGCTCAATCAATGCATCCAAAGCTGATGGTGTGGTGGTGGTGGAAACGCCAAGTGTAATGCCAGCTGCATAAGCATCTTCAAGCAAGCGAAGCACGCCCGCACGCAAAGGAATCAAACCATCTGCAATCAAAGTTTGATAATGAATAGTTTTGCGCGCATGAAGCTCCGCAATTTTCTCATAAGGAATTTCAGGCATACCACCGCGTTCAATGTCGAATTGCATACGCTCTTTGCCGCCAGTCACTTTCAGCAACTCGCCATAAGTCTCATCGCTCCAGCGTCTATCCAAACCCGCTTCTTCAAACGCCATGTTGAAAGCAACGCGGTGTCCGTCTTTTTCTGTATCCGCCAGAGTGCCATCGACATCCCACAATAAACATTTTAATTCAGCCATAAAAACCCTCGTTTAAACTTGTATTCACCGCTGTAGCTGGTGTTTGTTGCCCTAAGCGATAAGCCGCCAACAAAGCAGCAGCAAGCTTGGGGTCGTCTTGCAAATTTTCAACATTAAAGAATTTGTTGGCAATGGGTGTTAGCGTATCCATATCCTTTGTGTCTTGCCATGCCAACTTTAAACCTTGCCAATCCACCTCCCCGTCCTGCACATAATCCACTGCAATACCTTGGGGTTCACCATAACAAACATCTTCTAACACCATCACATCATACTCATGACGGTACTTATCAATACCTATACTTTTTGCCAACATATCATAGATAAAATCCACATCATGATTGCCTGTGAAGAAATCATCCAAGTTGATGTCAACGTGTGGCTCAAATTTTTCACCTTTAAAATAGAAGTTAAGGCTTGCCTTTATACTATTATTCACCAAACACCTCTCAATCCATAGCTCAAGGTCAGAAGTCTGGCACAAAAAAAGCTGAGCATATAGCCCAGCTTCCTCAAATGTTTTTAAAATCGTCTAAACTGTTTAAATACTATTCAATTTTGTAATCGCCATATGCTTTAACTGTTGCTTTTCAGCATTCAATTGCGCTTTGTCGTTATGTTTCGTTGCATCAATATTTGCAATCAACTCCAAAATATTTTCAATCTCGTGAATGGTCTTCACTTTTGCATCAAAATGACCATCTGCTTGCGATGCAGTTACATTGCCCAATAATGCCAAACCCAATAATGTGATAACCCATGTTACTTGTTTCATAATAGCTACTCCAAAAGCGTTGATACAGCGTACTTTAGGGCGAAGGTTTGGATTAGGTGGTATAAAATATCACATATATTATGATTTTCTAATATTTGTGACTAAGGTCACGCTTTATCAAGGTTCTTTCTTTAAAGCTAAACACATCCTGCTTTGGCACAATGATTGCTCACCTTTACATATACCCAATATGAGGAGCAACATATGCAGGCTGCACAAATGATTCCAGAAATGATGATGGACACCCACTCACACTTTTTTCTGCCCCAAACAGAGAGAAACACACAGTTTCATCAACTTAAACCAGCTTTCGGCACAGCCAGTCGTTTGACCATGTATGAGAAAAGCATCAAATCATTACCTCAACCGCCAGCGCTTTGGCAAGCCTTTCAAAAAGCGTGCGACAAAGATGCATCAAGTAAACAGTTAGGAAATATCATTAAGGATGACCCTGTGCTTTCAGCCGCTATTTTGCGTATTGCCAACGCCCCAGGTTTAGGTGTGCGTATCACCATCACAGATGTGGGTAGAGCCATTGCCCACCTTGGCACCTCAATGGTTCGCACCATTGTCTCTCGCCACTCATTTTCAGGCGCGTTCGCAGCATCTGGTAAAGTATACAATGTGACAAAGTTGTGGAAACACGGCATGGCAGTATCTGCTTTTGCAGAAATTATTGCTGAAGAAATACCCCATTGTAATCCTGATTTAGCAAACACACTGGGGTTGTTTCATGACATTGGCAAAATGAGCCTAAATCTCTTCACCCAATATCAACAACCTGCCACCTTAGATGTTGAAGAAGGACATTTGGTTTTTGAACACAAACGTTTTGCCTGTACTCATATTGATTTAGGTGTGCTTCTTGCCAAACATTGGGAGCTTCCTGAAGCCATTGTTCAAGGTGTTACTTATCATCATCACCCTGCGTATGCCGAACCCGAAAATATCCCTGAATCCATTCGTGCTGAGGTGTTTGCAGTTTATCTTGCAGATATGATGGCAATTCAACTTGGTTTTGATACGGGTGAAACGGGCATAGCTCTGCCTCATCCAAGCTTTGCAGCATTATTACCCAATACCACGCTTCAAGCTTTACTGGATAAACCACGCGTGCAAAATGAGGTTAAACGTATAGAGCAGGTTGAATTTTGAACTACTTTAAGAAAAATCCTTAAGACAACAGCGCCCCGAAGGGTTACGAACAGCACAAGCGCACTGTTTGGCTTGGGTTTGCGCGGTGACATAAGCTTTGATGTCTGGGTTTGCGGCATCCGCTCGTGACACATCAAAGCAATAGCAAATCAATGCGCTTTCATTCTCAGACTTTACACCCACCTCTAGGCGCAAATCATTGCTTTTTATTTGAACCTGCGATGAGAAATAAACCGTTGCGCAGCCTTGGCTTGGGCAAAAGTAGTAATCCACTTGCTCATCCAGTTTCCCATTGGCTTGCCCATCCAACCACGGTTTTTTCACATGATGTTTCATGGTTTGCATATTCACAGGCAAACACATGTTGCCGCATTCAGGGCAAGCTGCTTTAGTTGCCATGCTTAGCGCGCGTGAAGCGCAATATCAAATAACCCACAATACCCGATAAAAATGATGCCAATAAAATCGCCAACTTGTCGGTATATTGAAATAAACCATCGCTTTCAAAGGCAAGGGATGTGATAAATAAACTCATGGTAAAGCCAATCCCTGTCAGAACAGACACACCATAAAGCTGCAACCAACTGCTTCCCTCAGGCATTTTGGCAAAGCCAAGTTTGATGGCTAACCATGAGAAGCCAAACACACCCACCTGTTTACCAAAAAACAAACCCAGCATAATACCAAGCGGCACTGCTCCACCCATTTGCGCCAGCGAAATGCCCGACACATTCACACCTGCATTCGCAAATGCAAATAAAGGAAGAATAAAAAATGCCACCCAATAATGCAGGTTATGTTCAATGATTTTCAGCGGCGAAATATCTTGCCCATGCTCATCTTTACCATGCAAAGGAATGGTGAATGCCAGCGCCACACCTGCAAGTGTGGCATGCACCCCAGACTTCAACACGCTTATCCAAAGAATCAATCCAATCACAAAATATGCGCCATGTTTTACAACGCCCATTTTATTCATCACAACCAATGTCACCAAAGATACGGATGCAACCGCAATGGATATGCTCGATAAATCCGTGGTATAAAACACTGCAATAATCACAATCGCACCCAAGTCATCAATAATCGCCAATGCCATCAAGAATATTTTAAGTGAAAGCGGTACACGTTTACCCAGCAATGCCAAAATACCCAAAGCAAAGGCAATATCCGTTGCCGTGGGAATCGCCCAGCCATTGATAGCATCAGCATTACCATTGTTAAAATATATATAAATCAGTGCAGGTACAAGCATACCACCAATAGCAGCCACAATCGGCAGCACCACTTGGTTGAGCGATGACAAATGTCCTTCCAACACTTCGCGTTTGACCTCTAAACCAATCAACAAAAAGAAAATCGCCATCAAGCCATCATTGACCCAATGGTGCAATGATTTATCAAGGTGCAATGCACCCACTTGTATGGACACAGGAATATGTAAAAAGGCTTCGTAATACGGCGCAAGCATGGAGTTGCTGCAAATCAATGCCAAAAATGTGGCAACAATCAGCAAAATACCACTGGATGATTCTTTTTTGATAAACTCTTCAATAAACGTCATGGTCACAATCTGCTAGCAGTCTCACCATTGGTCAATCAAGAAATGATTAGTTTTCTTTAATGTTTTAAAGGGTTTGGCGCACTGTATACATCCAAAGCTAAGCTTGCTCAGTTTGCACCTGTTTGATTTTTGCCAATACTTTCTCGATGTTAGCCGTCACCACACCCTGATTCGCACACAACACCAATGGCGCATTGGCACACTGGCTACGACAATCGCCCATAATGGAATCAATGCCCAAACCTTTAAGTTCTTTCGCCAATTCGCGGCTACCATTATCGCTGCAATCAGGGCCAAAGCATACTTCCACTTTGGGCAGGTTATTAAAATCAATGTCTTGGCTCATGTTCTACCTATACTCTTTAAATTGAACCCGAACTTTTACAGACATAAGCCAAGATGTCATGCTGCAATCCACTACTCAGATGCTGCTACAGTGATAATCACATTGCCCTTTTTATGCCCCTGCCCCACATAACGATGCGCTTCAACCATATCTTCCAATGCATACGTTCTATCGATGGCAGTTTTCAGCTTACCCTCTTCAATCCATGTTTTAAGGTAAAGCAGGTCATCAATGTGCAGCTTCAAGCTGTCGGTTGCTTTGAGCACATCCAAATATATGCCATCAGATTTCAAGGCTTTCATCCGCGCACCCGCTTCCATTTTACCCACCGCATCAAAAATCACATCATACGTTTCAAGGCGTTGCAAAAAATCCTCGGCTGTATAATCCAACACTTCCGCTGCACCCAAACCTTTTACCATCTCTATATTTGACGCACTGCACACACCCGTGACTTCCGCCCCCATGCTTTCCGCCAGTTGCACCGCATACGAACCCACGCTTCCCGATGCACCATAAATCATGACCTTCTGACCTTGTTTCACTTTCGCTTTGCGCAACACCATCAATGCCGTCATCGCCCCGTTGGGCACAGCCGCCGCCTCTGCATGGCTCATATTGTTGGGTTTATGCGCGATGATTCCATCTTGGTCAACGCATGTGTATTCCGCATACGTGCCAAACTTCATTTCTGTGGAGGTAAACACCTCATCGCCTTGTTTGAACCGCGTCACATCACTGCCCACAGCTTGCACCACCCCCGAACACTCCATACCCAGAATCTTCCGCCTTGGGCCATTAAACCCAATAATCAAACGCATCAATGGCTTGATGATAAAGTCTTTCATCGCACCCATGCCAGGTTGCAGGCTACGGATTTTCACATCACCAATATGCACAGTTGTTGCGCATATTTTTATCAACACTTCATTGCTTTTGGGTGCAGGTTGGTTCACCTCTGCCAGCTTCAACACATCAGGCGAACCGTATTTCGTACAAATAATTGCTTTCATATTGACCTCACACCCGTTCAAACACTGCCATTTTGACTTCCATGGAGAAACCTCGGCGATGTCTGCACAAAAATGAACAGAAAATATACGCGTATCTTTCAACTTTAGATAGCAATATGTGACCAGCGGTTATATACAAAAATAATCGGTTTTAGTGCGCGTTCACCATAATGTATTGCATTTTTATGCATTCTTCACTATCGTTGTACCAATTCACTATCGATAAGGAGTTTATCATGCGAACTGTCACCGTGTCACCCAAGTTTCAAGTCGTTATCCCCAAAAGTGTGCGTGAGCAACTGCATATCAAGGCAGGGCAAAAAATGATGGCAATGCCTTATGGTGAACATATTCAGCTTGTACCCGTCAAACCCATCAAAGAAATGCGT
>CAMZLG010000128.1 GCA_947311495.1 uncultured Zetaproteobacteria bacterium | reverse complement strand
GCATGTGCTACCATTGCAGGTTTAAACGCGTCATTACATAAACCTGTATTTGGCTTGTCGTCGTTGGCGATTACAGCGCTTCAAGCGGATACTACAGCACCCATTTGGGCGATTGAGGATGCCCGTTCTGGCTTGGTGTATGCAGCGCAATATGAACAAGGGCAATGTTTAACCGTGCCACAGTGTTTATCTTGGCAAGAATTTTTATCACTTAAACCCTCTGCTTATATTTCTATCTCAAATGTGCCTGTTGAACTTCATAGCTGGGAAGCTTTACCCGTAAAGCTTTCACGTGAGCGCGCATTGCAACAAGCAGTGTTAGCTATTTCAGATACTGCAGAACATGCGTTGTGGGTAGAGCCTCTGTATTTGCAAGCTTCACAAGCGGAGAAAAATTTAGCATGAGTCAGCCACTTCGCGTTTTATTTGTGTGTTTGGGTAATATTTGCCGCTCACCCCTTGCCGAAGTGGTGGTCAAAGCTGTTGCAGAAGCGCAAGGTTTATCCGATAAATTTCACTTTGAATCAGCAGGTACGGGCAGCTGGCATGTGGGTGGAAGTGCAGACCCGCGTTCTGCAAGCAAGGCATTGGAAAAAGGGTTAACCCTGGAAAATCACAGGGCGCAACAAATCACATCACAAAATATCCATGATTGGGATATGTTTGTCGCCATGGATAGCGATAATCATGATAGTCTGATTCGCATGGGCGCAAAACCTGAGCAGGTTTTGATGATGCGCGCTTTTGAAGGTTTAGAGCCTGCACCTGATGTGCCCGACCCTTATTATGGCGGCGCGCATGGTTTTGAAGATGCATATCAGATGCTTCAAGAAAATGCGCAAGGTTTGTTGGAAACATTGGTGGTAAAACATGTCCGATAAGTCAGTGATGCAACGCATTCAAGCGCTTCCTGCATGGTTTAAATCTCACGATTCTTTGTATCTTGGTTTTTTGGCAATTGGCGTAGGTGTCCTGGCTGGTTATGCTGCATTGGTGATTCGTTTCGGCATTGAATGGGTCAGCCGAATCTGGACAGGTGAAGCCAGTTGGACCGCAGCCATCAATGATATTCATTGGTCGATATTTATCCTTGCGCCCAGTGTTGCGGGTTTGATAGTAGGCTGGATTAATAACCGCTGGTTACCTGTGACAGAAGAACGCGTGATTCCTGGTGTAATTGAAGCGTTGGCAGAGCGTGGCGGCAAGATTTCAGCGAAAAAAACCAGTGGTGAATTTGTTGCCAATATTATATCCGTAGGTAGTGGGGCATCCATGGGTCGAGAAGCACCTACGGTGGCACTGGGTGCGGCACTCTCATCATTGCTTGGGCAATGGTTTAACTTATCTGAAAAACAAATGCGCACCTTGATTGGCTGCGGTGTGGCTGGTGGTATTGCCGCATCATTTAATGCGCCGATTGCGGGTGTGTTGTTTGCCTTGGAAGTGATTCTGGCTGATTATGCCATTGCCACATTCACCCCGATTGTGATGTCGGCAGTGATTGCAACGGTGATTACACGTGCAGAACTTGGCAATTTCCCCATGTTTACCATTCCTGAATTTCGTCTTGTGTCATCATGGGAAATCCCTGCGTATGTGGGTTTGGGTATTTTTTGTGGTTTGCTGGCAACCGTGATTGTTAAAGGCGTACCCGCAGCACGGCATATGTATGAGAAATATATCGCTTTTCCCATGGCTAGACCTGCCGTAGCAGGTTTGTTGTTGGGTTTATGTGCTTTGGTTATCCCCGAAATTATGTCTATTGGTTACGGCACGGTGGATGGTATTTTATTGCAAAATGTTGGCACAAATATTCTGGGCGAGGGTTTACCCTTGGCATTGTTTCTTGGTATTTTGCTGGTGGCAAAAATGTTAACCAGCATCATTTGTTCGGGTGGTAAATTTGGTGGCGGTATGATTGGTCCATCTGTATTTATTGGGGCAACGGCAGGTGCGTTGTATGGCGGCATTGTGCACGGCATGTTTCCAACGTGGACGGAATCATATGGTGCATATGCATTGGTTGCATGTGGTGCGATGGTTGCAGCTACGATTCAAGCACCCATGAGTTCTATTTTGATGATTTTTGAGCTGTCCAATGATTATCATATCATGGTGCCATTGATGACTGCCTGCGTTGTTGCTGCATTAACCAAACGTGCATTTGGTAGTGATTCGATTTTAACAGAGGTGTTGACGGAAAAAGGTGTGGATACGGAATGGTCGCTGGAGCGTTCTTGGATGCGAGCGGTACCCGTATCACGGTTGCCGTGGCGCTCTGTGCCATCCGTACATGCTTCTGCCAAATTGAAAGCGTTAAAAGATGTTTATATATCATCGGGTAAAGGTTGCGTGATTGTGACAGATGATGCAGATGAAATGATAGGTATGGTCACCTTCGCCGACCTACAGTCATGGTTGTTGGACTCATCTGCAGATGATTTGGTGGTCGCAGAAGAAGTTGCCAACAAACAAGTGATGACGTTATCAGAAGATGATAGCTTGTTGGATGCCATTGACATTCTTGACCGCGCTACTTTCGAGCAGATGCCTGTCACTGATGCAGATAACCCTAGGCGAGTGCTTGGTATTGTGTCGCGTAATGCAGTGTTTTCTACTTACCATAAATTGATTGTTAAACATGGCGAAGAACACGCCGCCAAGAGCTGGTAATTGAGTTTAAACCAAGCACAACAGGCAGCTGTTGAAGCAGAAGATGGTCCGCAACTGATTTTGGCGGGTGCAGGTTCTGGCAAAACACGCACTGTGGTGCATCGCATTGGTCATTTGATTGCAAATCGTGGTTATGCTCCGCACCGAATCCTCGCAGTGACGTTCACCAACAAAGCCGCGAAAGAATTGCAAATGCGTTTATCTGAACTTATTGGCGACGGTGGCGGCGGTGTTATTTCAGGCACGTTCCATTCGATTTCGCTTCGTTTTCTTAGAAGTTATGCTGATGTGTTGGGTTATCCTAAAAGTTTTCAAGTGATTGATAGTGATGACCAGAAAACACTGGTTAAACGTATTTTAAAAGCGCGCAGTATACCATCTGATAGATTGCACCCTTCATTTTTAGGCGGCTGGATTGAGCAGCAAAAAAATGCGGGATATTTACCAGAGCAAGCTGAATCCATGGTATGGAGTGGGTTAGACCTTAAAGATTTATACACCGCTTACCAAGATGAACTTAAAAAATTGGAACGCATGGATTTCTCCGACCTGATTCTAAATTGTGTACGCCTGCTTCGCGATTTTCCAAGCGTGGCAACGGCGATGTTTACAAGGTTTGACCATATTCTGGTAGATGAATATCAAGATACCAATCCGCTGCAACATGAGTGGTTATGTTTATTGGCACAAGAACATCAAAATATCACAGTGGTGGGCGATGATGACCAGTCGATTTACGGCTGGCGTGGTGCAGATGTTCGTCATATTTTGGACTTTGAAAAAGGCTGGAACCATGCGCAGGTCCACAGGCTGGAAGAAAACTACCGCAGTACGGCTGCTATTCTTAAGCTTGCCAATGCGATTATTTCCACCAATGAAGATAGGCATCTTAAAGCTTTGCGAGCAACCCGTGATGCTGGGTTAAAGCCAGAGTTTCATGTCTGCGTGGATGAATATGCAGAAGCAAGGCATATGGCGAATTTGTTTAATGAACGGTATGCCACAGTAGCATGGTCAAAGATGGCGGTGTTGTATCGCTCCAACCGTCAATCGCTCGCTATTGAGCAAGTGTTTCGCGAAGAAGACATTCCTTATCGGATTATTGGTGGTTTAAGCTTTTTTGCGCGCATGGAAATTAAGGATGCGATAGCCTTTTGGGCGCTGCTCAATGGTTGTGCGGATGGTATGCATGTGTTGCGCATTTGTAATAAACCCAAACGTGGTATTGGAGCGAAGGGGCAAGAAACCATTGCTGCATTGTTGAGTGCAAGCGGACTACGCGCTGCCGATTGGATAGATGCTGTGCTTGTTGGCACAGCACACTCTGCACCTTTAAAAAAGCTGCTGCCTTTGCTGCAAACTATCAAAACCATGCAAGTTGATATTGACGAATTGCCAGATAGAGGGCTGATGCGGTTGCTGGAAAGCATTGGTTATATCGATAGCCTGAATGCTTTGGGTGAAATCGAAGCGGAATCACGCATTGAAAACATCAAAACCTTGCAAAACTATATCGAATTCTCCTTGGCATCAGGCATCACACCCATTGAGTTTATGGATAGGGCAGCACTGATGGTGAGCGGCGAAGAAGATAACGATGATGAAGATGCGGTAAACTTGATGAGCCTGCACCGCGCTAAAGGTTTGGAGTTTGATACGGTGGTCTTGGCAGGGGTGGAAGATGGGATGTTGCCTCATCAACGCGCTTTGGATGAGGGCGCAGTGGGTATCGCAGAAGAGCGGCGGTTGTTGTATGTGGGGGTGACAAGGGCTGAGAATATCTTGCACCTGACATCAGCAAGGTTGCGACGCATGTTTGGCGACATGACGTATCCCATGCCAAGCAGGTTTATCGCCGATTTGGATGATGAGGTGTTAAGTAAGTCTGAGGCAGTGAAGCAACCCTCTATGTTCACACAGGCTCAAGCATCATCAGTGCAAGGTATTGCAGTGGGTGTGTATGTGAACCACCCAAGCTTTGGTGATGGTTTGATTGTTGATTTGGAAGGTGATGGCGACGCAGTTCGGGTAAGCATTGAGTTTGATGCGGTGGGTTTGAAACGGTTGATGTTGAAATATGCCGCGTTAACCGTGTTGTAAATCCAAGCTTTCATTATACGTAAGCCTTCTTACAATGCGGCAAACAGTTTAGGAGTGAGTTATGGACATCAGTAAAATCCCAGCAGGAAAAAATGCGCCCGAAGAAGTGAATGTGGTGATTGAAGTGCCACAACATGCCGACCCCATCAAATATGAGTTGGATAAAGATTCAGGTGCGGTGTTTGTAGACCGTTTTATGCACACGGCTATGCATTATCCGTGCAACTATGGTTTTGTGCCGAACACATTATCCGATGATGGTGACCCTGTGGATGTGCTTGTGGTTTCGCCTTTTGCGTTGATTCCAGGCTCTGTGATTGCATGCCGTCCTGTGGCTGTGCTACAAATGGAAGATGAAGCGGGTATAGATGCAAAAGTGCTGGCAGTACCGATTACGAAGTTGACACCTGTATATAAAGATGTGAATGGACCTGAAGATTTGCCTAAATTTTTACTCGACCAAATCGAACATTTCTTTGAACACTACAAAGATTTGGAAGCCAATAAGTGGGTGAAAGTGACAGGTTGGGCAGGCGCAGATGCTGCAAGACAAGAAGTTGTAGATTCTATTGCTGCTTATAAAGGATAAAGTTTAGTTATTTTAAGTTTAAAAGGCTCTGCGAAAGCGGGGCCTTTTTTAATAAGTATAATTAAGCAGAAGCATATCTAGCTGGCGGGGTGTAAGTTGTTTGTTGTGTTCATCAACATATCTGAGGCAGCGAGCTACAAACTTAGAGTATTCATCATCAAAGCCTTTCGTGTAAGTTATACGTGAGCGATTAGCTAGCTCTTTGCGTATGCTTTTAGCAGCGAGCGAATCGTAAATAAAAAAAGCATTAGGCTGGTGAAAATGTAAGTATTTTGATGCGAGAGAGCGCTTCTCTAGCCCTGTAATACGTTTGAACAACTGGGTTACTTTATGATGGACATCAAGGATTTCGGAGTGATTTTCTTGAGTTATCGCCTTGATATATAAGATGCTTTTAATCCACAGGTCTATATCAGATTCTAAGATAGTGGGTAAAACTTTATTTTCTATAAAGTCTTTTCCACCGCCTGCCTTACGTTCAATAGCCGCAGCATAGGTTCGCCCAATCAAGAATATTTTTCCTTTAATAATATCAGGATTGTTGTGAAGCGGAGCTTGTTTGCACATTTGGTAAAGAACATTGTTGCCGAAGCCGCCTTCTTCAGGGTATTGGCTCGCAAAACTTTTCATTCAGTGTAGTCCGCCCAAAATTCTGTACCTCTACCCATGTGTTGAATACGGTCGATGAGCATATCCAATGCCTCGGGGCGTTCGGCAAAGTTAATGCGATCGGTTTGCACCACAAGTAGAGGGGTTTCTTGATAGTGGAAGAAAAAGGTATCAAACGTTTCGGTAACTTGTTTTAAATAATCAAGGCTGATGTCTTTTTCCATGCTTCGATTGCGTTGATGCACACGCTTCAGTGCGATTTCAGGTGAAGATTGCAAATACACCACCAAATCAGGTTTGGGCAGCTCGGCGGCAACTGCTTGCGCGACTTGGTTGTACAAGGCAAATTCTTCATCAGATAAATTGGTCATGGCAAATAAACGGTCTTTGGCAAATAAATAGTCACTGATGATAAGTGAGTGAAACAAGTCTTGTTGAATCATGGATTGCCACTGTTTTAGGCGCGAAAAAAGAAAGGATAATTGCACGGACAAGCCATGGCGTTCGGGGTCTTGGTAAAACAGTTCCAAGAAGGGGTTATCATCAATATCTTCGAGCAATAAGTTTGCCCCAAGCTTTTCAGTCAATCGCGTGGCAAGTGTGGTTTTACCCACGCCAATACCGCCTTCAATAGCGATGTGAGTTAAGTTTATGCCTGCGCTCACCAAATTTCTCCTTCAGTCCTTGTTTCTCCCGCCTTTTCCAGCGATGTCATCATTTCGGATACGCTAAAACCAGTGATAGGATGAATCCAGTTTGGCACAATATCATGGAGCGGCTGCAACACAAACAGGCGCTTTGCCAATTCAGGGTGGGGCAATATTAAAGCAGGGTTGGTGGATGTAAATCCTTCATAATCAATCAGGTCAAGGTCAATGGTGCGCGCTCCCCAGTGTTCTTTTCTTTCCCTGCCAAGGGCTGCTTCGATGCGATGTAACTCGGCGAGTATGGGGGCAGGGGCAAGCGTGCTCACCGCATGAACTGCGGAATTTAAATAGTCAGGCTGTGGTGCAGCGCCTTGGTGAATTAAGGCAGGTGTTTGGTATAACTTTGACTTTGTAATGATGTGGCAGCTTTGGTTTAGCATGGTCAGTGCGCTTTCAAAGCTTTTTTGCACATCACCCATATTTCCACCTAAGGCGATGATTATATTACTCATATAGCTAAACCTTGCAGCCTTTTTTGTTGGATAGCAACCCTGTTATGATTACAAGTTGATATTACGGTTGACGGCTTACCCTTAAATCCGTAAGTTTCGCCGCCTTCCAAAGTTGGAAGATGTTTTAAGATGTCGGGGCGTAGCGCAGCCTGGTAGCGCATCTGGTTTGGGACCAGAGGGTCGGGTGTTCGAATCACCCCGCCCCGACCATTAAAACTTACATATTTAATTAGATTGGTCTGCTGGAATTAAGCGCCTGTAGCTCAGCTGGATAGAGCAACGGACTTCTAATCCGTAGGCCGCAGGTTCGAATCCTGCCAGGCGCGCCATTTCGGCAACCGTATCAAGAAATATGGTGGACGTAGCTCAGTTGGTAGAGCCCCGGCTTGTGATGCCGGTGGTCGCGGGTTCGAGCCCCGTCGTCCACCCCAGTTTTTGCTCTTATTTTATTCTTTATAATCATTAACTTAGAGTGTTTTTTGGCGCCTGTCAAAGAACGCTCTTTTTTAAATTTTTTCGCTGGGGCCTTAACAGGGCCCTAATAGAGCCCAAAAATCATGGCTGTCATAATACCTGAGTGAACAACTTGAGTATTAGCCTGCATTTTTAAACTTTATTGTTGATAAATGAAGGCTCCAAGCAACTACTCTGGTT
>CAMZLG010000127.1 GCA_947311495.1 uncultured Zetaproteobacteria bacterium | reverse complement strand
GGTGTACCCCCTGATTATTTTTCCAAAACAGGACAACGCTGGGGCAACCCTTTATACCGTTGGGGTGTGTTGCAAGCAGACGGTTTTGATTGGTGGGTCAAGCGCATTGCGCATCAATTGACACGCATGGATATGTTGCGCATTGACCACTTCCTTGCTTTGGAAGCCTTTTGGGTGATTCCTGCCGAGAGTGATACTGGTTTAATCGGCGAGTGGCGCAAAGCACCGGGCGCAGCATTGTTACAAACCCTGCAAGATAAGTTGGGTAATTTACCATTAATAGCCGAAGATTTGGGCACGATTACCGAAGAAGTCACGGCTTTACGTAAACAGTTTGGTTTACCCGGCATGAAAATCCTGCACTTTGCGTTTGGTGGCGATGAGTCCAACCCTTATTTGCCGCATAACCACGAAGAAGATAGCGTGGTTTATACAGGAACGCATGATAACGATACCACCATGGGTTGGTTTGAAAGCAGCGAAAAACATGTGCAACAACATGCATTGAACGTACTTGATGCCAAAGCTGAAGATATGCCGTGGGTTTTAATTGAAGCAGCCCTTGCATCACCTGCAAGGTTGGCGGTAATTCCTATGCAAGATATTCTTGAATTGGGCACAGAAGCCAAGTTTAACACACCGGGAACTTTAGGTGGGAACTGGTCGTGGCGGTTGGATTCTATACCTGCACATGACCATACTTGTTGGCAGAAAAGTCATCAACTCAACCAGGCTCATCATCGCGAGTAGAAAACTTAACAACCTCCCCAGCTTTTTGAGAATATATCTTCCATTTTTCCATCAATTAACTCGTATATTTTATTACCACCAAAATAACATGATTGTTCATCAAGAACAAACCGGTGCCCCTGAAATTCAAACACAACTTTGGGGAAAGACTGATAGCTACCTTTGGCACATGTGCAATTAAGAGATTCTCCACAGCCTTGAATATCATAAATATTGTTGTTCTCGCCTAAAAACCAACTATCGAGACGAACAATGCTAAGAGCTACGTTTATACTAGGGAAATACATTGATGCCGTTGCATGATAGAGATATATATCATCGCTAAGCCTTGCCTGTTCAATCTGGACATGATCCAAAGATGAAGGGACTCTTACTTTTCTTTCCCGAAGTTCTTGGCAAGCAGAAGCCAGACTCTTTTCATACTTTGCTGGCCAAACATAATTATTACCTAATTTAGCATATTCAATATGCTTTTGATTATGAAGTTTTGCACATTGTTCAGGTGACTTATATATGCTTAGGTTTTTGTTTTCTATGTTTACTGCTTGGGTTAAAAGTTTAGTACGAATGTTTTTTTCTGCCTGACTATCCATATCCAGTTCATGGAAAGGCGATGAGTGCATGGGCTTAGATGTTACATATGCTGATGTTAACCTAGAGGAGGCACCCTTTCCTTTAGATAGCCCGTGGCTTGATAACCCCCAGCTAACATCACAGTTCATATCATACTGCATTAATTTATTAACTAAGTACTCCTTTCCTGAAAGGATATCATACCAACGCAGAGGAATCTTCTGGCCCTCAATCCAATCAGCAGGCAAATTTTCTAAACTTGCTGTTTTTTCCACCGCAAGCATTTCTGTATTTCTATCCATCTCAGGTAGAGGCAAATGATGTTCATGATAGTAAGAATCATTTGCCCAAACTCGTGGCGGATTCCAAATTTCTCGCCAATCACCACCCTGATAATGCGCAAAGGGGATTATAACTCCGTTTGGCAAACGCAAACCTAACCACAAGTTTCCTGCAAATACACTTGAGGCGTAACATAAGGAAAAGAACAATATTATAATTAACTTCATAAATACCTCTTAAACTATCAGTTTGCCTTTTTAGTTATATTGCAGTCACTCTTTCCGATTATCTTTATAGTAGTTGAGCAAACCATTGGTCGAAGAATCATGGCTAGTGACTTCATCATAATCATCCAATTCTGCGAGGATTTTCTTCGCCAAGACTTTGCCCAGCTCAACACCCCATTGGTCGTAAGCATTCAATCCCCAAATCTCACTTTGCACAAACACCTTTTGTTCATACATGGCAATCAAGCTGCCCAAGGTTTTGGGGGTGAGCATTTGGAATAAAATGGAGTTGGTGGGGCGATTGCCTTCAAACACCATATGCGGCAAAAGTTTTTCAATTTCTTCTTCGGGTTTGCCTGCCAAATCTTGGCGCACTTCTTCTTCTGTTTTACCCAACATCAATGCTTCAGCTTGGGCAAAGAAGTGAGTGAGCAAAATGGGGTGATGTCTGCCGACTGGGTTTTTGGTTTCAATGGGTGCAATAAAATCACATGGTACAAGTTTGGTGCCTTGGTGAATCAGTTGGTAAAACGCATGTTGCCCATTCGTGCCCGGCTCACCCCAAATGATAGGCCCTGTGGAATAATCAGCTTTTTCACCATCCACCGTGACTTGTTTACCATTACTTTCCATGTCTAGCTGCTGCACATAAGCGGAAAAGCGATGCATGTATTGGTCATAAGGCAATAAGGCATGTGAATCGGCATCAAAGAAATTGTTATACCACACGCCAAGCATGCCAAGTATCACAGGGATATTTTCTTCTAAGGGTGCGGTTCTGAAATGTTCATCCATTTCATGTGCGCCTTCAAGTAATGCCTCAAAATTATCCATGCCGATATACAAAGCCGTGGATAAACCCACCGCGCTCCACAAGGAATAGCGACCACCCACCCAATCCCAAAATTCAAAGATGTTATCAGGGTCAATGCCGAAGTTGGTTGCTGCTTTGGTGTTGGCAGATACCGCAATAAAGTGTTTGGAGACGGCTTGCAATGTGCCGCCACGGGTTAAGAACCAATCCCTTGCAGTTCTAGCGTTGGTCATGGTTTCTTGGGTGGTAAATGTCTTGGATGCGATAACAAACAGGGTGGTTTCCCTGTGCAAGTGACGCAATATTTCTACAGCATGTGTGCCATCCACATTAGAAATAAAATGAACATGTAATCCACCAGCGCGACCGTAAGGCTTAAGCGCTTCGGTCATCATCACAGGGCCTAAATCTGAGCCACCAATACCAATGTTTACAATATCCGTAATCGGTTTGCCTGTGCTACCCAACCATTCTCCAGAGCGCACCGTGTCCACAATGTTCCGCATCCGCCCAAGCACACGATTAATATCAGGCATCACATCTTCACCATCCACAGTCATAGGGCGGTTGGAGCGGTTACGCAGAGCAGTATGTAAGACCAAGCGGTTTTCTGTGTGGTTCACCTTTTTGGCATCAAATAAACGTTCAATACAAGCTGGCAAATCACGTTCGCGTGCCAAATCCATAAGCTTGGTTTTGGTCTCATCGGTCATTAGATTTTTGGAATAATCAACAAGAATGTCATTGAGCTTAAGCGAATATTTATCAAAGCGTTCGGGGTCTTGGGCAAATAAATCCCGCATATGCACCTTTTTCATCTCTGCAGCATGTGTTTCCAGTGCTTTCCAGCTTGCCATATCCGTTAGCTTTGTCATACCCCAACCTCCAAGTCCACTTATAACCAAGGGGTAACATAGTCTATAAAGTGAATAAAAGCCATGCTTTACATTGCCTTACACCTGTTGTCACTAAAATCATGCAAGATAAGGGCAGCCCTGTTAAACTTGGCAACATTTTGTTGGAGGGACTATGCCCAAGTTGAATATTGTTTTTATCGCATCCGAAGCAGCACCACTTGCCAAAACAGGCGGGCTTGCCGATGTTGTGGGTTCATTACCGAGAGCTTTACACGACTTAGGGCATCAAGTGACAGTGATTTTACCTTTTTACCGCCAAGATTTAACCAAGAATAACATTAAAACTATGCCTCTTAATACCAGTATTGAAATGTGGGTAGATGGTTTTCAACGCCAATGCCCATTGCATGAAACGGTGGTTGATAATCTTAGGTTTCTTTTGGTCGAGCAAGATGATTTATTTGACCGTGAAGGTATTTATGGCTCTGCAGGCGGCGCATATGAAGATAACTTGCTGCGCTACACCTTATTTGACCGTGTTGCCTTAGAAGCCATTGCAAAAATGGATAAACCTGTGGACATCATCCATTGCCACGATTGGCAAACGGGTATGGTGCCATTGCTCAAAAAAACACAGTACATTCATCATCCTAATCTGACACGCGCCAAGGTTGTGTTCACTATTCATAATCTTGCCTATCAAGGTGTCTTCCCATCTGAATGGATTCACCGCTTGGGCTTGCCTAGCCAATATTTTCACATGGATGGTTATGAATTTCACGACCAAATCAATTGTATGAAAGCTGGCATTGAAGCGTCTCACGCCATCACCACAGTGAGCCCAACCTATGCTGAAGAAATTATGACCCCTGAATATGGTTGTGCCCTTGAAGGTTTTCTCCAGCACCATGCCAG
This sequence comes from uncultured Zetaproteobacteria bacterium, assembly GCA_947311495.1. Classification (GTDB taxonomy): domain Bacteria; phylum Pseudomonadota; class Zetaproteobacteria; order Mariprofundales; family Mariprofundaceae; genus Ghiorsea. Next base: position 29,701 of record CAMZLG010000127.1, on the reverse strand, counting down.
TAAACTTTCGGGCATTGTGAACGGTTTGGATTTGGAAGCGTGGAACCCACTTACTGACACTTCAATAGCCAGCAATTTCGGTGCAGGAAAAATCACAGGCAAAGCCAAGTGCAAAAAAGCGTTACAACAACAAACAGGCTTAAAAGTAGATGCCAAAGTACCACTTTTAACCTTGATTTCGCGCCTTGCAGAACAAAAAGGCATTGATTTGATGATTCCCAATATCGAAATATGGTTAAGCCGTGGTTATCAGCTTGCCATCCTTGGTTCGGGTGATGCAGGTGATGAACAAGCTTTAACGGCACTGGCAAAAGCGCACCCCACACAAATGTACTTTTATCAGGGTTTTAGTGAAGACCTTGCCCGTCAAATTTATGCGGCTGGTGATATGTTTCTCATGCCATCGCGCTTTGAACCATGCGGTTTGGGGCAATTGATGGCGATGCGCTATGGCAATGTACCTGTGGTGCGCGCAACAGGTGGGTTAAAAGATACTGTGGTGGACTACAACCAAGATAAGAAACAGGGCACAGGTTTTCACTTTGAGGATGCCACCGCCGAGGCATTTGATATGGCGGTTGAGCAAGCAGTTGCCGTTTACAAAAAACCAACAACATGGTCGCGCATTCGTACCCGCGCTTTAAAGCGCGATTCATCATGGCACGCATCGGCTGAAGCTTATGTGAAGTTATACACAGGGTTATTGGATGACTAACACGAGCAATGTTATTGCAGCAGATATTGGCGGCACCAACATTCGGCTTGCCCGCATTTGTGATGGTTTAATCCTTGAAGAGGTGCGTCATCAAGCGGACTTTAGTGTTTTGCAAAATATGTCCAAGCTTGAAGCAGAACAACATATTTTACATACACTTGAAGCAGCCGTGCAGCAACTACCTCTCGATAATGTCCAAGGTGTGGGCATAGGGTTTCCTGGTTTTTTTATAGGTAACTCTGGTGTGTTGGCAGCATCTCCTAATATTCCACAACTTTCTAATTTCGCACTGGCAAAGAAACTATCCGAGCGGCTTTCCATGCCAGTGACAGCCCAAAATGATGCCTTATGCGCTGCTATCGGTGAGCAAACCTTTGGTGCAGGGCAAGGTCATGCCAACCTATTGCACATCACATTAGGCACAGGCATTGGCGGTGGTCTAATCTTGAACAACACCCCATATACAGGTGAAAGTGGCATGGCGATGGAGTTTGGTCATCTCAAAGTTGAGCATGGCAATGAATCAAGGCTATGCGGCTGCGGCAATCGTGGTTGCGTGGAAGCTTATGCCTCTGCTACGGCAATCAGTGCCAGATACAATGAACTTGCAGGCATCAACACATCGCCCAAAGACATTTATCAACGTGCTGTAAATGGTAACCAACAAGCGGCGGATATTTTGGAAAGCGCAAGTATGTATTTGGGCACTGCCATTGCTCAAGCCATCACACTTTTGGACATCCGCACGGTGACCATCAGCGGCGGTTTAATCGGCGCATGGGATATTTTATACCCCAATATCATGACAGCACTGAACGCAAACCTCATCCCACCGCTTCAAGGTAAAATCAGCGTTATCCCATCAACTTTGCAGGATAACGCTGGCATTTTAGGTGCGTCTAAACTTTTAGATTAAGCCGTTCCGCTTGTTTTAGGTGTAACAGGCGTTAAACCCCAAATATCCCGATTATAATCTTGCATAGTGCGGTCGGTTGAGAACTTACCGCTGAATGCTGTGTTATAAATGCTCATTTTTAACCACTGGGTTTTATCTTGATATGCGGTAGCCGCTTCTTGTTGTGCATCAATGAATGAGCGGAAATCTGCGGCAGTTAACCACGGATCATTTTCGCAACGAATCGAATTAATCACATCATCAAATAAACCCAAATCAAATTGATTAAAATGCCCGCTTTGCAACAAATTCATCACCCGTTTAAAGTCTTCATCGGCTTCAATGATGGTATTCGGATTATAATTGCCGCGTGTTTGCTCCACTTCTTCTGCAGTTAAACCAAATAAGAAGAAGTTTTCATCGCCAACCTCTTCGCGAATTTCAATGTTTGCCCCATCCAATGTGCCAATGGTCAGCGCACCATTCATCATGAATTTCATGTTGCCTGTGCCTGATGCTTCTTTACCTGCAGTTGAAATTTGTTCAGATAAATCAGCCGCAGGTGCAATTTTTTCCATGGCAGACACACGGTAGTTGGGGAAAAATACGATTTTAAGTTTATCACCGACTTCAGGGTCATTGTTGACCACTTCGGCAACGCTGTTCACCAATTTAATGATTTTCTTCGCCATATAATAACCAGGTGCAGCTTTGCCACCAATCAACACACAACGGTTTGTCCAGTTGTCCGTATCGCCACGCTTGATGCGGTCATACAAATGAATCACGTGCAAGACATTAAGCAGTTGACGTTTATATTCATGGATGCGTTTCACCTGAATATCAAACATAGCATCAGGGCTAAACGTCACACCGCATTCTTCTTGTACAATCGCCGCCAAGACTTCTTTGTTTTCACGTTTGCACGCTGCCCACTGCTTTCTAAAGGCTGCTTTATCTGCCAAAGGTGCCAGTTTCCTTAGCTCATCCAACTGGGTTATCCAGCCATCACCAATATTTTTGTTAATCAATTGGGTCAATGATGGGTTACACCATGCCATCCAACGGCGCTGGGTCACACCATTGGTCTTGTTATTAAACTTCTCAGGCCATAAGTCATAAAAATCGGCAAACAAACCTTCAACCAATAAGTCTGAATGCAGTTGCGCTACACCATTAATCGAAAAGCTGCCGACAATCGCCAAATATGCCATGCGCACTTGCTGCTCATCACCTTCTTCGATGATGGACATACGGCGTTGGCGCGCCACATCACCTGGATATTTCTTGGCAAGTTCTTTGAGAAAACGTGCATTGATTTCATAAATAATATCTAAAATGCGCGGTAATAAGTGGCCAAACAAACGCACAGACCAACGTTCCAACGCTTCTGGAAGCAAGGTGTGATTGGTGTATGCCATGGTTTTACTGGTGATTGCCCATGCTTCATCCCAGCCAAGGCGATAGTCATCCATCAAAATGCGCATCAATTCAGCCACCGAGACTGTGGGGTGGGTATCATTAAGTTGGAAACAGTTTTTATCGGCAAACTCACTGAAATTATCACCATGAATTTCAACCCACTGGCGAACCACATCTTTGATACTGGCAGATGCCAAGAAATATTGCTGGCGCAAGCGTAACTCTTTACCATTTTCGTTGCTATCATTGGGATAAAGCACCATGGAAATATGCTCTGCATTATTCTTTTGCGCCACAGAGCCTGCATAGTCACCCGCATTAAACTCACCCAAGTCAAAATCATCAGTCGCTGCTGATTTCCAAAGGCGTAATGTATTTACCGTACCATTTTTATAACCAGGAACTGGGGTGTCATATGGCACTGCCAACACATCATTCGTACCTACCCAACGCGAACGCAACATCCCATTGTCATCATGATAGGACTCAGAATAACCACCAAAGTGAATAGCTTGGGTGTATTCTGGGCGTTCCATTTCCCACACATTACCTTCACGCAACCAATGGTCTGGCGCTTCTTGTTGAAAACCATCGACGATACTTTGACGGAACATGCCATACTCATAACGAATGCCGTAACCTGTGACAGGAAGCTGCAAGGTGGCGCAGCTATCCACAAAACATGCTGCCAATCTACCCAAACCACCATTACCCAAACCTGCATCAGCTTCAGCTTCAATCATTTCTTCGCAATTTATACCTAAATCATGCAATGCTTTTGTTGTTTGCTCATTGAGGCCTAAGTTGAGAATGGCATTACCCAAAGCTCGGCCCATTAAAAACTCTAAAGATAAATAGTAAGTTCGTTTACCATCAGCTTCTTGCACGGCTTCCTTGGTATCTTTCCAATTTTCCATCAGACGGTCGCGAATGGTTAAAGCCAATGCTTGGTACTTATAATGATCTGAAATACATGCATCACTCAAGCCTAGTGTCCGCAAGAAATGGCGCTGCATGCCATTAATTAAATCATCGCTGGTTTGTCCAACGCGTGGGACTTCCGTAATAGAACGCGTGTGTGTTTGAGTTTTTGACATGAAGATTAACCTTTAGAAGCGCAATAGAATTAGATTTCACAAGCCTGTCATGTAGTTATCTTTCTTACAAGCTTAGGTTAACAGCCTAGTCACTAAGTTGCTGCTGCACCTTGATGGGCAAGGTAAAATCATCTCTCAATTGACTCATCAACCACAAATAAGTTTTGCTTTTTGAAAGCCTAATTATCTTCGCGTTGCGGCTTACCATCTTCAGATAAATTAGTTCGGAAACTTTTGATTCCTTTCGCTAGACCTTCGCCTAATTCGGGTAGCTTCTTAGCACCAAACAGCACCACAACAATAACCAAAACAAGTATCAATTCTGTTGTTCCTAATCCAAACATATCAACCTCTTCTCTCTTAAACTCGTCTTAAAGAACCAAACCTTCAACAATACCAATTTCGTACATCATAAACATGCCCAAAGCAATTGTGCCCGCGCCAATCATGGCTTGAAAACCATTGTAAAACCGTGTCAATTTCTTCGCAGAGTGACGTAAGGACATCATAACCACTGTTGCTAACACACCCATGCCAACCACCGATCCTAAACCAAATAATGCTATGTAGATCACACCTACCGATGGCGATTCAACAGTTTGCAAAGCAAGTACAATCAAAGCTGCTGATCCAGCCATACCGTGCATCATACCCACAAAAAGCGAACGAAACTGAAATCCTTTTTGATGCGTGTGCTCATGAGATGATTTTTTATGAACACCCTCACCTTTATGCGAATGTGCATGAAAATGTTTGATGCCATCTGCATGTTTATGTGCATGAAAATGGATGCGCTCTTTTAACATACGGCGTATGACATCTATACCTAAGAAAACCAACATGATACCCACAACAAATTCCAGTGACATTGCTATTTTATCTGGAATTGCAGAGCTTGAAAAAATAACAATCGAACCAAACAGAAACAACGTCAATGTATGACCTAAGCCCCAAGTGGCACCAAGACGCAAAGCCTCAATTAACGATGTACTGCGTGTCGTCATGGATGCAACTGCCGCAACATGATCAGCTTCAATCGCATGGCGCATACCCAATAAGAAACCTAAAAATAAAACACTTAACATGAACCCTCCAGCCCAAATAAAATAGAACGCAATTTATATGCCAATCAAGGTGCAGCTACCCATCTCAACCTTAGAATATTTTATGCATAGCAAGTATACATTAATGTCAAAAACAGGGATATTTAGTTTTCATTGATTGTGCGAGTACAACCGCAGCTTGCCCCAATGACAACCCACCATCATTTAACGGGTAGTCTTGCGGAATAAGCACTTTAAACCCTGCTTCATGCAACAGCCTTTGCACACCCTCCAATAAAATTTGATTCTGAAACACACCGCCGCTTAATACCACCGTATTTAGATGTTGTTTTTGCAATAATGATACTGCCAACTTTGATACTGCTTGAATCACCGATTGATGAAATCTTGCAGCAACCTCAGCGCTTGCCACCCCTGCTTTCAAGTCAACCAATATCGCTTTCCACATCGGCAACCACGACAAGCGAACCAGTCCCTCTTTTTCAATTCTATCTACTGGGTAAGGCTTTGTTTGATTTGAATAAACCTGTGCTGCCAGCACTTCCAACTGCATGGCAGCTTGTCCTTCAAAACTTGCCCGTTCAAAACATATATCCAATGCCGCAGCCACGGCATCAAACAACCGCCCCATAGATGAAGCCTGCGGTGAATTTAAACCTTTATTACACATCATCTTCAGGTTGCGCACAGGTTTTTTAGTCAGTTTTTGAATTAGTGGTAAAGCTTCGTATTTCTTGGCTACATTATCCCAACCCAGAGCGTGTAATTGTGCGAAGGCGTTGCGCCAAGGCTCTTTCATGGCTTGGCTCCCTCCCAACATGGGTGCTTCTTGAATACTACCCAATCGCTTCGAAGACGCATAAGAAACATGTAGAAACTCTCCACCCCAAAGCGCACCTTCCTCGCCCATACCTAAACCATCCAGAGCGATGCCCAACACCTCGCTACCCAAAGGTAAGCCTTGCTCTGCCATACATGCCACAATATGTGCATGATGATGTTGCACTTGGGTCAGCTTCAACCCTTGTTCCTCGGCAATATAAGTGCCCCATTGTGTGGAGAAATAATCAGGATGTTTATCGACTGCGATATGCGCTGGTGTAAAATCATAAAGCTGTTGGTACAAAGCCAAATTCTTTTGATAGTCCTCATGCACTGCCGCATGTTCCAAGTCACCCATATGTTGAGACATAATAGCTTGCCCATGCTGAAGCAAACAAAAGGTGTTTTTTAACTCACCACCCATAGCGAGCACACCATGCGCGTTTTCAAAACCTTGGGGCAACACCAATGCAGACGGCGAGAAACCTCTGGCGCGGCGTAATGTTCGTGGCGCATCTGCCATCACCTTTAACACCGAATCATCAAGGCGGTTAACAATATCTCGGTTGTGTAACAAAAACCCATCGACAATGCCTGAAAGCTTTGCCACGGCATCATCATTATCAATGCACTGCGGCTCATCACTCACATTGCCTGATGTTAGCACGATGGGATTATCAAGCTGCTGCATCAACAGATGATGCAAAGGGGTATAAGGCAGCATAAAGCCTAAGGTTGATTGATGCGGCGAAACACTATTCGCAACCATTGAACCTTCTTTCTCCAGCAACACGACAACAGGTGCAGCCACATCGCCCAGTGCTACCATCTCTTCTTTTGAAACACATACATACTGGCTTATGTGTTTTATGTCTTTTGCCATCAAGGCAAAAGGTTTATCAAATCTGCACTTTCGCTGGCGTAACATCTTCACAGCATGTTCATGGGTTGCATCACATGCCAAATGAATGCCTCCAATACCTTTGATGGCAACAATCAAACCTTGTTTGATACTCTTAACTGCTTCATCAAGCGCATCTTCAACGACTAAAACTTTACCTGTATCATCTAACCATAAAAGCTGTGGACCACAATCTGGGCAAGCATTGGGTTGGGCATGAAAACGCCTGTCTTTGGTATTTTGATATTCTGCCAGACATGCGTCACACATTTCAAATACAGACATGCTGGTATTGGTGCGGTCATACGGTACTTCACGAATGATAGAGAGCCTTGGTCCACAATGTGTGCAGTTGGTAAAGGGATATTGATAATGCCTATCATCTGGATTTTGCACATCTGCCAAACATGCCTCGCAGGTCGCCGCATCAGCAGCAACACCCGTTGCCGTTTTACCTTGAACACTGGTAATAATTTCAAAGCCTTTTACATGACATACTTCATCTAAAGCCACACTTTCAATATGTTGAATTTTTGCCAATGGTGGTGCTGTGTCTTGGATGTTTTGCACAAATATATCTAACACACTTTCATCCGCCCAAGCTCGAATCAACACACCTTCTGCATCATTCCAAACCTGCCCTCTGATATGCAAATCCTCAGCTAAGTTGGCAACAAACGGGCGAAATCCAACCCCTTGCACCACCCCACGAACACGAATTTTAATACCACGCATTTAGTGGACAGTGCAAACCATGCAAGGGTCAAATGAACGTACAATATGCTGTACGGAAACAGGCGTATCTTCGCCCTCCCGAATAGGCGCGCCAAGCAAAGCTTGCTCCAACGCACCAAGCTTACCGTGCGAATCACGCGGTGAAAAATTCCAAGTGGTTGGAGCAATAATCTGATAATTAATAATCCTACCATTCTTCACTTTTAGCCAATGACCAAGGCTACCTCGCGCTGCTTCCATAAGCCCTGCACCTTCAGCTTCATCAGGCATGGATGTTAAATGATAAAAAGGTTCAGTGGGGCGTATTTCTTTAATCCATGATTCCATTTCAAGCACGACAGTCGCTAGCTCAACAAGCCTACCAATAATCCGATTGCGTACATTGCCACCTGATGATTCAACCAAGTCAGCAATAAGATTTTGTCCTGACACAACCTGTCTAGCAAATGCGCCAACTTCCACCACATCCCCTGCCAAACGTGGTGCTTTGCACCATGTATAGCCATCTTTCATATCAGGGTCAGGTATGGTGACTCCCTCACGAGGATGTTTCGGCTCAGCGCCATGAAGCATCCAACTATGCGAAATATCTTCTTTAATTGCTTCTGCATTCATGGGCTCAACATCACCGTTTTCCCACACACCTGATGCAAACAAACGTTTGCCACCAACAGGGTAAACACCAAAGCTCATGAACTTGTCGGTTGCTCTACCCATGCTTTCGAGGTCTAGCGATGCGGCAATTTGTAAAAACAAACCAAAATCACTTTGGCGGTGTTTATCACTATCTAACCATGCTTCGAGTTGCTTCGTCGATGATAAGGACACAACATTCTCCAAGTCATCACCAAACATGGTTTGTTCAAGAAACACCCGAAATTGATGTAAAATGGCAAGTAGTCGTGTTTTTTCAACCGCCGTTATGGCGCGTGACGTACCCCCAGGTTGAATGGACAACGTATGCGGCCATTTCCCAGCCAACATGCCCATCATATGCATAAACTGAGCACGTGCAGGCAGCATATCTTTAGCAGCGCTGCCTTTCACAGCGGTAAACCTGTCTTTCACTTTAGCATACCAAGGTTCAGACTGATAAATATCTCGTGTGAAATCTGGCATAAAAAACATATAAAAATGGGTTAAATGGTCAGACATATTTTCATTAGCTAGAATAAGATTGGTGGCAAGCTCTCCATTTTTTGGCATTTTCACACCTTGCGCATCGGCAATGGCATAAGCTGCAGCCACCGATTGTGCAACAGAACAAATACCACAAATGCGCGGCACGTAACTCATAGCATCCATAGGGTTTTTGCCATGCAACATTTGTTCAAAACCACGATACATAGGCGACACCACCCAAGCATCATTGACTTGCCCATTTTCAATATCCAATTGCACTTCCAAATCACCTTCAACGCGATTAAATGGCCCAATAATTCTGCGGCTCATGACTTCTCCTTAAGGTGAATGGTTGGTGCAACTTCAATATGATCTACCACTGCATTTTTCTTTAGTCTCGCAGGTGTTGCTGCTTTTGATAAAGAAGCCAAAGCTACAAACCAAGCTTTAGGCATATCCGTAGGTAAACCAACTGGGATTCCACCAACTTTTGGTGTTTGTGTAAAAGTATGTCCCGGCTCTTCAAAACCAGGAGCTGTGCAGTTCACACATGCATAACCGCCCCGAATACAAGAACCCTCACCATTCCAAGGCCTGATATTACAATCAGCATGAGCTTGTGTACCTACACAGCCCATATTTTCCATCATGCAACCCAAATCCCCAGGCTTCTCTGCGCTGGCTTTAAACTCATAAAACTCATTCCGTGAACACCCATGATGCACCAATTGATCAGCATAACTTCTCGGGCGACCAAGCTTATCCATACTATCTTGTGTAAAATCACCAATTGCAATTTGTGAGAGCGTTTCTGTTACCCAGTTAGGGTGAGTAGGGCAACCTGCAATATTGACCACGCCCATACCCGACTTTGCTTTAAAAGCTTTACCTAAAAAACCACCCTCTTTTTCGCCATCATATTGCAATCCACATGCATCCGATGGATTGCCCCCTCCCGCTGTTATCCCGCCGTAGGCAGCACATGTACCAACTGCCACTACATGTTCTGCTTTAGCAGATAACTTATCAATCCAATTCATCATCGGTTCGCCAGTACCAGCCAGCATATGAAATTTGCCAGTTTTGTTCGGACCGCGAACAACAGAACCTTCCAAACAAAGAATGTCTAAGGTTATTTCACCATCCACTATCGCTCTTAATATATCGACAACTTCTTGACCAGTTTCTAAACTAAGGGATGGGTGCCAAAGCACATGAATACCCGCCCCTTCAAAGCTGGTTAACACATCAGGTGATTCAGCATTCAGCATGGAAAGCGTACAGCCGCCACAACCACCCGATTGCAACCACAACATATTCAAAGGTTTAGCTGGCATCTGCTTCTCCTTCATTAAGCGGCACAGAGACTGTGAACACTGCACCACCATCTGGGTGGTTTTCAGCACTCATCATGCCGCCGCATTGCTCCACAATCAGCCCATAACTCACATATAAACCAAGCCCTGTACCTTTACCCACTTCTTTGGTGGTAAAGAAAGGGTCAAAAATCTGCAATAAGTGTTCCTCAGAAATACCATTACCAAAATCACGGATGCTTACTTTTGCATGATTACCCTCTTGGTAGCAATCGACATTTATTTTTCGAACCTTTAGTTCTTCCATCGCATCCAAACTGTTCTGAATAAGGTTAACAATCACTTGATGAACAAACCCTTCATAAGTTCGTACCATCAATGGCTCGCCATTAATGCTAAGCGTAGCTTGTACCCGTGATGTTTTAGTAACCCACTGGGTTGCATTTCTAACAGTCTCCAAGAGATTAAATTCATTTTTTTGTTCACGGTGTGAGGTTGAATAACGACGCAAGTCTTGAACAATGGAACTCACTCGCACCGTTCCTTCCAAACCTCCATCAACCAACGAAGGAATATCATCTAGAATTCTATCGATTTTTAATTTTTTGCGTAGTGATTCATCTAAATTATCACCCAGTTGCTCATGTAAATCTTCTATATACTCTCTAAGACGATAGCCATACTTTTTGATTGCATACATATTACTATGCACAAAACTAATCGGGTTATTCAGTTCATGAGCAACCCCCGCCACCAAGCGACCTAACGATGCCATTTTCTCAGATTGAACCAACTGATTTTGTGCTTCTTTAAGTTCTATATGGGTCTGGTTCAATTCATTATAGGCTTTCCTTAATTCACCTATCGGTCTCCCTATAAGCACCATGCCGATTAAAACACCTTCATGGTCAAATTGGGGGGAGCAACGAACAACAAGTGGTGATGATATACCATGCGTATCAACCACAGAAACTTCATGCTCCTCAGACATTCCCAACCTTGCTCTGTCTAGGCATTTCAACAATGCGGATTGTGAGAGCTCGTCAAAAAATGTTTGGATTGGCACCCCAACCAATGAATCCTCAGACTGACCAAATAACTCGGACAATGCTTTATTGGATTGTTGGATATAGCCAGATAAATCACAAACCACCAAAATATCCGTCATTGATGTTAATACACCACGGATAAATTGTTGTGCTTCTTCTAAGGCAACATTTTTTTCTTCTAATTCAACTTGGTATCGTAATAAGTCTGCATACACTGCATCCATTTTTTGGATAACTTCAATCCACATACCCTCATTATCATTTTCCAAAGCATTGGCTGCTGTGTCGATGATTTGTTTGGAGAGTGCAATAGGCATAAGCTTTACTTTACTCAGCTTCCTGTTGCCTGCAACTGCCCATCATCTAAATCCAGTGTTTCAACCTTTTCTAGACCATACCTTTCGAGTTTGTTTCCCAGACCTACTCGAGATAAACCGAGTTCTTTTGCAGTTTTGCTCTTATTCCAACGATTACGGATTAAAGCCTCTTTCACAATTCTTGCCTCTAAGCTATCTAACCGCTCTCGCAAAGAGCCTTCTTGGCTTGTTAACCACTCTAATTCCACTTCATCTTCTTTTGGAGCAGCACGCAATACCTGAGGTGATAAAAGTTCCGCACCTAAGTAATCACCATTTGCCATCACCAACATACGCTTTACTTCGTTCTGCAGTTCACGCACATTCCCAGGCCAATGATATGACTTCATGCAAGCTAACGCCTCATCAGAAAACCCTTTCACTTTTTTTCCAAGCTCTTGCATCGTTGTTTCAAGTATGGCTCGGGCTAATAAAGGTACATCATCAAGCCGCTCTGAAAGCGGGGGAATATTAATTTTAAACGTGGAAAGTCGATAGTATAAGTCCTCACGGAAACGTCCTTCCCTGACTTCTTTCTCTAAATCTTTATTGGTCGCTGCAAGAACTCTAACATTTATTTTTTTGCGCTCATTACTGCCAAGTGGGCGAATTTCACCTTCTTGTAAAACGCGCAATAACTTCACTTGGAACGCTGGCGTGGTATCCCCAATCTCATCCAAAAAGATGGTTCCGCCATCAGCTTCTTCAAATAGTCCAATGCGATTAGCATTCGCACCCGTAAAAGCCCCTTTCTTATATCCAAAAAGTTCACTCTCTAAAAGTTCATCGGGAAGTGCCGCACAGTTTTCTGCTACAAAAGGTTTATCCGAACGCAGGCTCCCATAGTGCAAAGCTCGTGCAGACAACTCTTTACCCACACCCGAATCACCCATCAGCAACACAGACACGTCAAACGTTGCCACTTGCCGAATAATATCGCACACATTATTCATACAGCTATCAGGCGCACGAATAATCCCGTAATCAACATCATAAGCATTGATTAAACGGTGTCTTAATTCTTCGAGACCATCCTCAACACTGGATGGTAACATTTTCAGCTCTGTCGTGAGCTGCTGGTTTTTACGTTGAAGTTGAAATAAATATGTCGCGTTTCTAACCGTTAACAGCAAGTTATCAGGGTCCCAAGGCTTGGTAATGTATTGGTGAATCCCAGCTTCATTCACTGCAGTGATAATATCTTCTGAGTCAGTATATCCGGACACAATCATCCGAATCACCTCTGGAAAACGACCTCGAACTTCTTGTAAAAACTCTACACCAGTCATTCCAGGCATACGTTGGTCAGAAATCACAACCTGAATAAACTCATCTGCAAGCACCATCATCGCATCATCAGCTGAATTGGCAGTATGCACATCAAAATCATCTTCGAGCAAACGCTGTAGGGATTCCAATACTCTAACTTCATCATCAACCAATAATATTGAAGGTAATGTTTCACTCATGCCGCTCTCCTCATCTCACGCCTTGCCTTATTTCGATGTCCTGCAAGCGTAAGTGGTGTCCTAGATTTACAGACCTTGTACACAAAGTTATACCTTGCGACATGGTAGCTTGGGTCAAAGCCATAAAAGTTTTTCTTCATACGTCGCAACTCTTCTTCACGGTAAGCCGACAAAGCTTTTTCAGCTTCATCTTGGTCGCGCTGCACTTCTTTTTGTTGCAACGTGGCATAGATACTATCTTGTTGCGCCAAAGCGGTGGCTTTGCTTTTGACGACTTCAATAAAACCTGCTTTTTCACCTTGAATCACAGCATCCAACAGACCCAAGTCCAAAGCTTCGTTAACACCCATAGGTAAACGCGCTTGGGTAATGCGTTTGGCATGGTCTTCACCGCAATATTTGGGCAATAAATATGTCCAATATTCCGAGCCATACAAGTTGCCCATATCTTTGTAATGTGGATTCAAGATTACATGTTCATGCGCCCAGACTTCATCAGCAGCCCTTGCCAAAAACACACCACCAGCACCAACATTGCCCTGCATGGCTGAAATGACGATATGTGAAGTGGTGCGAATAATCGCTTCGGATAAGTCATCCATGGCATTGATATTTGCCCACGATTCATCAGCAGGGCTTTTGGCGGCTTCAATCATGTTCAAATGAATGCCATTCGACCAAAAATCAGCACCACCCATCAACACAATCACTTTTGTGTTGTGTTGGGTCGCATCTTGGTATGCAGCCAACAAATCTTGGCATTGCTTGGTGCTCATCGCACCATTATAAAAAGGAAAATGAAGATAACCCACATCATGGGTTTCTTCATAGCGTATCTCTTGATAACCTTCACAGGTAGGTGCGTCATACAGGTCTTTACACTGCTCTTTAAACAATACCGTAGCAGGCAATTTGAACGCATGATGATGTGACTTATCTTTGACATGCCCAACCCAAACCGCGCCATCCACAGTTGCTTTGCATAACGCAAGCCCAGACTTGGCAATCACCTCACCCGCTTTACCTCGCAACCCTTCAGCAATATGTGCATCATAAATCAACACTTCCCGACCAAATAATTCATCACGCACACCTGGAAAACCATCCGCACACCTGATTTTGCGTAATACAGTTTCGGTATCATCTTTTTGCCAATTGATTCGGCGCACATTCTGCGCCATCAGTGGACGAAGTTTACCTTTGGCGGATAAAAGCTTTTGTTTTAAGGGTGAGGGTTTAAATTCGGAGCCTTTAAAATGTTCAATTGCTTGTTGGACAGCTTGCACGGCAGCCGTGGTCACTTCATTGCGGTAAATGCTGGCTTTGGTGGCATCACGCATCTCAAACTCTATGCTTGCCCAAATATCGCCCGCATCCATCTCGGCATTGGCTTGAAGCACGGTGACACCCCAAGTTTTTTCTCGATTGATAATTGCCCAGTCCAAAGATGAAGGGCCTCTGTCACCCACAATACCGGGGTGAACAATCAAACATGTATGATTTTGCCAAATCGAATCAGGAATGGCTCGCTTCAAATAGGGGGCAACAATCAAATCAGGCTGAAACAAATCAATGGCTTCTTGCGCTGTTTCATCATTGATGTCGAACTCAATGGTGACCTCATGTTTATCCTGCTGCAGTGCCACAAACAGCCTTTGGGTAAGGCTATTAAAAGCGTGGGTTAGCAGCAAAATTCGCATACTACCTCAGCAAATCCTTGGCAGCTGTTCGCCAGCCAACCAATCGACAATACGCGAGCCGCCAAATGTGGTTTCCATTTGCACAAAGCCATGTTCATCATCAACCACTTTGCCAACAATGGCTGCATTTTTACCATATTCATGGTTTTGCATCACTTTGAGCAAGGTGTCCGCATGTTCTGGTGCACAAATACAAATCAACTTACCTTCATTGGCAACATAGAGCGGGTCTAAACCCAAAAGTTCACATGCAGCCTTCACATCTTCATGCACAGGCACATCATCTTCCACCAACTGCATACCTACAACCGATTGCAGGGCAATTTCATTCAAGGTTGTTGCTAAGCCACCACGCGTTGGGTCTCTTAAACAATGAATCTCAGGTACAGCCTCAACCATTTCAGTAATCAAACCATTCAGTGCCGCAGAGTCAGATAAGATTTCAGTTTCAAACTCTAAACCTTCACGGCTAGACATAATCGCTACACCATGGTCACCCATGGTGCCACTAACCAAAACCACATCACCAACTTGTGCCTTATCACCTGAAATATTGACACCTTCAGGCACAACACCAACACCCGTGGTGGTGATAAACACGCCATCACCTTTGCCGCGCTCAACCACTTTGGTATCACCTGTGACAATCATAACATCTGCTTTCTTCGCCGCCGCAGCCATGCTTTCCACGATACGATTGAGGTCTGCCAATGGATAACCTTCTTCGATGATAAAACTTGCAGAAAGATACAGTGCTTTCGCACCAGACATCGCAACATCATTGACTGTGCCATGCACCGAGAGCGAACCAATATCACCACCGGGGAAAAATAAAGGTGAAATAACATGCCCATCACAACTCATCACCATGCGCCCAGCATCCACATGGAACATCGCTTGGTCGTTGCCTTGGTTGAGCAAGTCATTGCTGAAATGTTTGACAAAAATTTCTTCAATCAACTGCGCCATGGCTCTGCCACCACTGCCATGCACCATTTCAACTTGACCATTTTTGAGGTTAAGCTTCATAGGAAATCGTTTTGCTGCCATGCTTATGCCGCCTCTTTCTCAATCTTAATCACTTTACCACCCTTCACATCAGGCTGGCGGAAGCGACCATAAGACCAATACGCAGCACATGCGCCTTCGGATGAAACCATACATGAGCCCATAGGATTTTCAGGCGTACACACTGTGCCAAATAATTTACAATCGGTTGGTTTTTTCACACCCCTAAGAATCGAAGGACATTCACAACCTTTCACATCATACGCCACAATTTTAGGTACGGAGAAACGCACTTCTGCATCAAACTCAGCAAACTCTTCTTTAATCGACAATGCTGAATAAGGAACCATACCCAAACCGCGCCATTCAAATTCACGGCGTAATTCAAATACTTCTGCCACCAAGGACTGGGCTTTAAGATTACCCTCACGTGTTACCACGCGGGTATATTCATTTTCAACTTCAGAACGACCTTCATTAAGTTGACGAATCAACATTAAGGCAGACTGCATTACATCCAAAGGTTCGAAACCTGCAATCACCACTGGGCGTTGAAATTCTTCTGCAAAAAATTCATACGGCTCTGTGCCAATCACTGAACTCACATGCGAAGGACCAAAGAACCCGTCAATCGAAACAGCACCCATTTCACGCACTTCAGGCGACTGCAAAATATGTTGAATCGCCGCAGGTGTTAATACATGATTACAAAAGACAGTAAAATTCTTCAAACCTTGAGCTTGGGCTTGTTTAATCGCCACAGCCGTTGGTGGCGTGGTGGTTTCAAAACCAATAGCAAAGAAAATCACTTCTTTATCAGGAAACTCACGCGCCAATTTCAAGGCATCTTGGGTTGAATACACCATGCGCACATCTGCACCCGCCGCTTTGGCTTTAAGCAGACTTTTTCGACCAGAAGCAGGCACACGCATCATATCGCCATAAGTACAAAGAATGGCATCATTCTCTTCCACCAAAGCAATGGCATTATCAATGCGACCAATCGGAAGCACACATACAGGACAACCAGGTCCATGCACGAATTTTACATTGTCAGGCATTAAATCTTGAACGCCATAACGGAAAATTGCATGGGTATGCCCACCACAGAATTCCATCAAATTATAAGTGCGGCTATCATCTGCTTCTTGTGCAATGGCCTTGCCAAGTTTGCGGGCCAATTTCCCATCGCGAAATTCATCAACATATTTCATGATGTAACCTCAGTTATCTCGCCTGTAAATTCTTCCATCAGCTCAACTTCATCAAACATTTCAAGTGTGCGTGCTGCTTCTTCTTCAGATATTTTGTGCAGGGCATAACCCACATGCAGCAATACATACTCATCCACTTTAACATCTTCAATCAAAGCAATGGATATATCTTTTTTAACATTACCTAATGTGACGGTTGCCATATCTGCGGCTTCATCAATGGCAACAATTCTTGCTGGAATAGCTAAACACATATCAATGCTCCTTTATGCTGCTTTGGCATCTGCATCAACAGCAGCAAGCTTGGGTTGATAACCAATCATGGCGATTTGATGCGTGGCTTGAATCCATTGATACCAAGTGTCCATACCTTCACCCGTGGTGGCTGATACTTGGATAATCTTAATGCTAGGATTAACGCGGCGTGCATATGCCATGCACTTCTCAACATCAAAGTTCAAATAAGGAAGCAAATCGATTTTATTCAAAATCATCAAATCTGCAGCAAAAAACATATCTGGGTATTTCAGTGGTTTATCTTCGCCTTCAGTCACCGATAAAATCGCAACCTTATGCGCTTCACCCAAATCAAAGGCAGCAGGACAAACCAAGTTGCCTACGTTTTCGATGAACAATACACTCTTATCTTCAGGCGCAAGTGGCTCCATGGCATGACCCACCATGTGAGCATCCAAATGACAACCTTTGCCTGTGTTGATTTGCAAAGCTTTGACACCCGTTTCACGGATTCTATCGGCATCATTGGCGGTTTGTTGGTCACCCTCAATCACCGATAAAGGCAATGTATCTTTTAAGTCGGTTAATGTTTTGGTGAGCAATGTTGTTTTACCCGAACCGGGGCTTGAAACAAGGTTAAGTGCCAAAATTGCATGTTCTGCGAAATAACTGCGGTTTTCATTGGCATATCGATTATTTTTACCCAAAATATCTTGCTCAATTTGCACCATACGGCTCTGGCTTAATCCGGGTGCATGAGCATGGGCTGGACCTTGTCCGTAATCATGTGTTTTATCATCATGGTGATGATGTTCATGGTCATGGGAATGGTCATGACTGTGGTCGTGCGGGTGCTCATGGTCATGACTATGGCTGTGTGCCGCCCCTTCAATGGTTGTTTCACCTTCACTACATCCGCAAACTGTACACATCACTCCACCTCCAATTCTTTAATCCGTAGCTCATCACCACTGGATATTTGTAACTGATAACTATCACAAGACGGGCATGGTTCGCCCCTGCCTGTGATTTCAACTTCATTCATACACTGCATACACCAAGCCTGCGCTGGTAGTTCAATAATTTCTAGTGTTGAACCATCAGCAACCGAACCTTTGACCACAACATCATAACTGAACAACATGGCTTCATGTTCCACACCCGATAACACGCCGATTTCAAGCCAAACTTTTTTAACTTTTTTAAAACCTTGTTGCTTGGCGCTATCTTCCAAAACCGTTAACACACCTTCGCACAGCGACATCTCATGCATGGCTCACCTCTAATTCAAATGCAACACATGGATCCATAGCGTGAATTAATAATTTGGCTTGTTGCTCAATGGATTCAGTATCACCTTGCAACTTTTCCAATGCTCGTTTCAACACACCATCAGGATGGAAGTTCCACTCTGTTGGCGCAACGATTTGGTAAGTTTCAACCTTGTTTTCATCGTCCAAAACAACTCTGTGTAGCAAACGGCCACGCGCAGCTTCCACTGCACCAAAACCCGTTTTATCAGGCGCACTTCCCACCACATCACATTTGGATTCAGACTGCATCAATGCCTTTTCTAAATCCAAATACGTCTTGGCAAGTTCTAGCAACACTGCTGTAAAGCGAACCAACAAACCCACACCATATTTTTGTTCCAATTCAACTATCAGCGGGTGCGACGCCTGTCTTGCATACGGTGTGCTTTCAAAGGTTTCACCCTCAATACTGGGTTGCTTCATGAAGCTTTCAGCATTGTCCGATGATAATATTTCCTGCAGCCAAGAGACTTGAAAATAAGGCAACGCCGCAGTGTCTGTTTGACCCGAAGCTTGCCAACCATTAACCACCAAGCTTTGTATCAGTTGCGGCACATTCATCTGCGTATATTGCGCCCAAAGCAAGTATTCTTCAGCACCTTTACATGCATAAAAAGCTTTGGGAGGCATATAAAAGATATGCTCTTTAAGCAGTGTGCCAAGTTTCATGGCAATGCTTGATGCTTTGGCTTTAAGCGGCGGTTTTACATCACCACCCAATATGAAAGCCTGTTTATCCGCATCCAAACAAGCTTCCCATTCTTTATCCAGCAACAACACTTGTTTCATCAAAGCATTATCTGCTTGTGCGCCTCTGAGCTTTGGCCAATCCAAACAAATACGCCATAAATGTTCACGAATCAGCTCCATGCGCACCAATTGAGCGCGGACAGCACAAGCTTCTTTGGTTGATGCTGTTCCCGAAGCTTGCTCAATGGCAAACACGGATGCCGAGGCTTGAGACTTTGCGCACAAGTTAAATACCATCCCAACCTTTTGTGGTGCTTGCTTTGCATTCACACCAGCAAGTAGCGCTTGAGCCAGCAATGGTCGTTGCGACTTCACCGCAGCTTGTTGAACGCCTTGGTTCGCAAGCAACAGTGAAATCGATACATTGCCTTCTAAGCCCATCAATCAATGCTCATCAATCACAGAAGTATCATCATGCTTACTTATCCACATCTCATAAACCGAAACAAACCACATGAAAGCAAACGCAGCACCCATGCCGCTACCCCCAATAATAACCAACCATGCAAACACAGGGTCAAACTTAGTAAGCCACCAAGCACTAATATCCATAACTTGAGAAACAAAAGGCATCGCAATAACCAACCCCTTCAACCAAACAGGGACATTTTTGGCGAATACAAAAATCGCTCCGACAAAGAAAAAGATAAAGGCAATGCCAAACAAATGAATATGCGAAACCCGTGCCAGAGATGAAAAGGTTGCCCCTGTGTCTGCCTCTGAACGTTCTTTAATATTCTTGAAATCAGAAAAATCTGGTAGTCCCATTTCTGCTTCAGCACTATGACAAGCCAAGCAGTTGTTTTCGAAAATCTCATTGATGCCGCGAGACTTAAACTCACTTTCCTCAGCGCCATCCCTAACCCATTGAATAATCTTGAACCTATCTTCATCAGGTGCATTTTCCTTCATTGAACCGTTTAATTTATGTTCAATTAACGTACCAGACCTATCACCATAATAACTGTACACAATGTCATCAACGGATAAACCAAACTTGCCATCTGCCATACCATGCGTGAATAAAATTTGTGTTACTGCCATCAAGTAACCAATACCAACTACACATAAATAGCTGGTGAACAGCACCTTCAACGGTGTTCCAATATTTGTTAAGTTATAACCTTTAACCATCATTCCTTTCCTTTTACGCTTTATTTTACTGCATTCTTCAAGAATCCACCGCGCAGCAATTCGCGCCGCGACAAAGGTTTCTCCAAACTTTCTTTAGCCATCGAGCCAATAGCCTGCGCACCTTCAACCACTGTTTCCAACATACTTTCTTCAGCTATATCTTCTTGTGCCTTATCATCATTGGGCAAGTCTTCTGAGCCAAGTTCTTCTTTATTTTCAATCTTAAACATACCTGACACAATGGCTTCGGCAGTTTCAACCGCTGCTTGATGGTTTTCAAAATCAAACATAGGCGAAAACATAGAGCAGCTCATATATTGTCCCAAATCTTCTTCTTCACCCAAAATAAATTCAAAGGCACCTGCTTCAAAAGTATAGCTATGTTTACTGCCAAACTTGAACCCATCCCAGCTTGTGTTTTCAGTTGGCAATAGCATCAAGTTCATAAACCACGGTGTAATCAACACACCCAAAACATGTTGGTTCCATTCTCGAAAACCAACAGCCTGCACCTTAATCTTCTCATTTAATATCGGCACACCCACCATACGTGTTACACGAATATTTTCATACAGCTGTTCCAAGTGATACGCTGCTCCCATAGGCGTTAATGACTTTAACTTCACCTTACTTATCTCTTAACACAACCATGAAGTCTTCTTTGCGACCATCGCATTCAGGACACTTCCAGTGTTCAGGCAATGCCGAAAAAGGTGTGCCAGGTTCAATTTGCCAGTAATCATCACCTTCATCAGGTTTGTATTGATGCCAACAAATTTTACACTCTAAAATAGCATCATCTTCTATCTTCTCACCATCACCACCGTAAGAATTAAAAAACGTATCATCACTCATTATCGTAGAGTTCCATAACCTCAACAAATCTATCATAGCTATCACGAATATCTTCTTCGGCTGCACATGCCACTTCAGGTACTGTGCTAATTTCCAAAGTATCCAAAATTAGCTTATCTTCCGAATTAAAGTATTTTACCCACCACACATTCTGTGTTTCTGTGCAGGCAATGCGGCAGTTACCATAACCTCGTGACAAAATGACCACGGGGCCCGAGCCAAGCAGCTTGTCCAAGAACACCAAGTCTTCTTCTGTTTGAGGCAGCAAGCTGAAGTTAATGACATGTGGTTCATCACCCTCTTTCCATGTTGCCACTTTATCATTAAGCTCAGTAATCAAGGCTGGTGCATTCATCACCCGCTCAGGAAGATTGTTTGGATCATACTCGAGCTTGGTTTTCGCCTTAATAAATGATGAGTTTTTAACCAACTCAGGTACACTGGAAATTTCAATAAAGTCTTTGATGATATTTCGGTCTGCATCCAAATATATGATGCGCCAGACACCCGCAAAGACGGATTCTTGAATTTCAGTGCGCGTACCACCTTGATAAATAACACTTACTTCTCCATGACCTAACATGGTGTTTACCCAGGCACGGTTTTGTTCATCCAAATCGGTAATATCAATCATAGTCAGCTCATCTGACATTTTATACTTCTTCAGCGCACCTCGAACCAAACGTAGTGCTTGCATACCTTCTTGCAGGTTTGCCACATCTTCAGGCTCTGGCATGTTAGACACTTCAAACACACTCATCTCATGCGGCATAGGAATAAATTCTAGCGTTTTACCATCTTCACTTTCAGGTTGAGAACCAACACCTATACTTGCAATGGGGATATGAATTTCAGTCATGGTAAACTCCTTAAACTTTAGCTGGCGCTGAGCCAGGACAAACATTATCTAAATCAAACGCTGGTGGTGGTGTTGGAGATGTTGCAAGCATGGTTTTAAACTCATCAATATATTCCAGCCAATCACGAACCTTAGAAATTGTGCCCACATACTCGCCATCTCGAAGAAATACCAACGCTGGGTAGCCCTTAAACCGGTACTTCCTCTGCAAAGGACGCTCACTTTCTCGACTCACCACGGCAGCAACCAATCTATCTTCAAATTGTTTCATGATTTCAGGTAAAATAACCGCAACATCATTGCTCTCTGGGTAATTATTTGCATTTTCAGTAAAGAACAAAACCACATCTTTATGCTCTTTCTCAAATGAGGCAACTGCCTCTTCCGTTAGCACGGGATAGCCATATTTTTCTATCATCTCATCAATCAATGGTGAATACATTTAGGACTCCTTACCTATTTCAGCTTGTAAATGTGGGGGCAATTCGGGTTCTCTATCAATAATATCTGCAAACAAACTATCAATGCCTGATCCATCACTAAACATCGCCAGTTCAACTGCCTCCAAGGCATCTGTCATTTGTTTGGCTCTGTCGTCATCAACAACTTCTCGAGCAGCATCTAAGAATGTAACCACCCATGTTCCCACGGGCTGTTCACCAACCAAACTCATATCAATATTTTTTTGTTTGCCCATACCTTGGCAATGCGACAAATGCTCACTGAGTACGGATACCACCTGCATTGGAATACCAAGACACATTAGCGGTATTTCTCCAAATGATGATCTACTTCAACCTGCATGGGGCTATCGCCAACTTTAGCCAATTCAGGTGTTGTCACTTGGAAAGCTTCTGAAGTGAGAATACGATCATCTCCCATTCGACATGCCTCTTCTTCGCTGGGTCGACCCTGCTCATATTTATCCATGGTTAGAATGGCATCTTCACTAACATCACTGGGAACAATGGGGGCATCTCGTTTGTTATACTGAATGCTATTGGCATCCATAAACTTCAAAGCTTCGTCAATCGCTGGTTGAATTTGAGCTTTAACAACTGGCCTCAAGCTTCCACCAAAATCTTCAATGTATTCTGGCTGTACACCAATTAAAATAATTTGCTCTGGATAGTCGCCCATCATGTCCGCAAGCGCTAAAACTTCTTGGAAACCTGTTTGGTGAAGGCTAACTTTTTTTGCACCCATAAATTTAGGCACGTCTTCATTTGTAATGATTTTCATCATACCTGGCTCTAAACCATAATCAATCGCATCAAATACAATAAGAATATCAGCATCACGAACATCTTGAACCAAATATACACCCTGTGTACCACCATCCAAGAGCGTAACATTATCAGGAAATTCATAATGGCTTTGTAATGCTTCTAGCGTGCGCACACCAAAACCTTCATCTGCCCATAGGATATTTCCTATACCAAGCACCAAGACTTTTTTATTCATATTCACGCTCACCCCCAAGCACCCAACCTGAACATTGAATAAAGCATGTTGTTTGCCAACCTAGCTTACCAAGTTTTATATGATATTTAACAAAGGGTTACGTAAGCCTAAGTATGCTGACTTCTTATAGAGTGCATATTAGGTTTACTATTTACATGATACAATCTATACTAACTTATCATATTAGGCAAATACAAGAACCTCGCCAACCATTCATGACAACTAGATTTACACTTTATCTGCGTTAATTTAACAAACAGCACTTTTTGTATTTTTTGCCACTGCCGCAAATGCAAGGTGAATTTCTTCCAACTTTTTTATGTTGATTTACGACTGTAGCTGAGCGCCACCCCATGGGCGATACTCGCTCCCCAGGCACCACTTCTTTATCAACAATTGGGACATCAAGAGAAGCATAATCTTGACCTTTTTGTATAGTTTTTCTATCAGGGTATAACCACCACGAAAGCTCCTCAAAAGGTGACTTCATATACCCATCAACAAGCTGCGTTTTACTCTTGTATATGCTGTCAAAAGGTTCCGCCAAGCAACGCTCAAGCACATCTTCATCCATGACAATCGGTTCGATTAATTTATCAGAAATCGCTTGTTTTAATAATGTTTCCAAACCAAGTGGATGAATATCGTGGGCGATAAGAGCAACAGCATCCCAAACGTAACTGGCACGCCTCTCAAGCCTGCCACCCAACAATTCAGCCAAATAACTGATGACTTCATTACGGGATAACTCATCTTCTTTCCATAAAACCATCAAGCTATCCAAAGCGCCTGCCCTAACCCACGGGTCTAACCTTTCATTTTCAATAATATCTTTGATGGGCTGAATATCGCCATCATATACTGATGCTAAAATGCGCCCCAATGATTCAGAAACAACTTCGCCTGTTAGCTGCATCATTTTCTTATCATGATTGCTAAGCAAGTGAATGATAGGCACATAAGCATCCTGACTTCTTAAGTGCGCAAGTAAAAATATACTCACAATATGACGAATATATTTATCCCCAAATGCATCAATAATATCAGGTATCTGGGAAAACAACCGCAGCTCATTCAACAGTAAAGGGAGGAAATCATGTTTATGCTTTATGATTTCAATGAAGTCATTTTCTGTTGGCGCGGTTTCAATGTATAAAAGTTTGTCAAACAATTGTTTCTGATTATTCACTGTCATATATCCTACTCTATAAAAAAGAAAGGCGGCATGAAAACATGCCGCCGCTTTGAGTCACACGAGGGAGGTGGAGTCTCAAACTTTTATGGCCGATTGTCCTTAAACATACGCCAGCCACTAATCATGGTGCTCACCATGCTTTGACGTGACATAATATCTTCACGAATTGAAGCATAAACATGAGCGATGATAAAAATAATTAAAAACCACATGCCCAAGTGATGGAAAGTATGCACATCTTGACTAGCTCCAAACATAGGAATTACCCATGCTGAGAAATATTCATATTGCCATGATCCCATCCCAGCACCTTCACCATATAAGGCAAAGCCTGTGATAATCATAAAGAAAGTACCGAACACAAACATGGTAAACATCGCTGCTTGTGCTAAAGGGTTATGTCCCACACATTTCACCGATTCTTTTTCCATAAAAGCATACCAACGTGCTTCATGAATCATACCTTTAATATGCTCTTTCGTAATAGGCGGGATGAACAGTTGCTTGGCATGATGGTTGCCCACAAATGCCCAGTAAATTCGACCAATCATACCGACAGCAAGCACATAACCTGAAGCGAAATGAGCAAACCGAATATATCCCATCAAATAACTAGAGCTTGGGTCGCCAGGCATCGTAGGTAGCGGTGCGCCGATAAAGTATCCCGTAACACATAAGACGGTAATTGCCAGCGCATTTACCCAATGCCAAATTCGCACAGGAGCTTCATAAACATACACAGCTTCCGTATGTTTGGTAATCTCATGCGACATATCTGTTGAAATCGAACTATCAGACATAAAAACCTCCTTTGGTTGAAGGTGAGCAGCTTTCGCTGCCCACTATGATCATAACCGAGCTCACCTTAACGAACCTTAGCACTAACAATCTCTTCACCTTCTTCGCTCATCACATGCGTTGAACAAGCAAGACATGGGTCAAAGCTGTGAAGGTTACGAAGAATTTCGACTGGCTCTTCAGCACGCTCAACTGGCGTACCAATCAAACAAGCCTCAAATGCACCGATATTCCCAGCGGGGTCACGTGGTGAACCATTCCAAGTTGTAGGAACAACACATTGGTAGTTTTCAATTTTACCATCTTTAATGCGAATCCAATGACCAAGACCACCACGAGGAGCAGCTGTTACACCAACACCCTTACACTCTTTAGGCCAAGTCGATGGGTCCCATTTTTCCATGTTCGCAGTTGCCGTATCACCAGCCTTAATGTTGGCAATCAAAGCATTCCAGTCATCAACCAACATGTCAGAACAATATTGAGACTCTAAAGCTCGAGCTAATGTGCGACCAGTGGTCGATTGTAAGATTGGTTTCGCGCCCAAATCAGTGCCTGCAAGCGCATTAAATGCGGCAACACTTTTATGAACTTGCTCTTGAACATACTCAACGCCTTGTGCATAAGCCAAGGTGTAGCGTGACAATGGACCCACCTCAACAGCATGACCTTTCCAACGCGGTGCTTTAATCCAAGAATACTTCGCATTCTCATCAAGCTCTTCAATGTTGGT
Organism: uncultured Zetaproteobacteria bacterium; assembly: GCA_947311495.1. GTDB lineage: Bacteria > Pseudomonadota > Zetaproteobacteria > Mariprofundales > Mariprofundaceae > Ghiorsea. The sequence continues at coordinate 3,478 of CAMZLG010000127.1, read as the reverse complement.
GCGCGTACCTTTCGCAGAGCTAACATCATAGTTTGGTTCAGTGATACCATCCCAAGGATGCAAACCCTTGCTTTCATCAGGGTATTTATACCATGAATGGTTCACAAACTCTTGAACATGTGTTGGGTCGCGAGGATCAACTTCCATCACATTATCCCAATTATCATCAAGAATTACGCCGCCAGGTAATTGATCCGTAGATTTATCATAATTAACCGTCGGATAAGCGCCATAATCCATAACGCTTTTCGCGCCAAGTCCACCGCCCCACAATTGTTTCTTGTAGAAACTGGCAATCGCCAACACATCAGGGATATACACATTATCATTAAATGCTTTCATTTCATCAATACGTGCTTTCACGAAGTTCAGACGTTCCATATTCAATGGTGCACCAGCAGACATATCACCATCCATATTGATAGCGCAAGGAACACCACCAACCAAATAGTTCGGATGCGGATTTTTACCACCAAATACGGTATGTACTTTAACAAACTCTTTCTGCAAATCTAAGGCTTCAAGGTAATGCGTTACCGCCATCAAATCTGCTTCAGGTGTTAGTTTATAAGCAGGATTATCCCAATAACCATTTTTAAACGGACCAAGCTGACCTGATTCAATGAATTTGCGAATCCGAGTTTGTACATCACGGAAATAACCAGGGCTAGAATTTGGATGTTTAGGCCCTGTTAATTGTTGCAATTTAGAAGTCGCTTTGGGATCAGCTTTTAATGCATTCACAGGGTTAACCCAGTCTAATGCATGAAGGTGATAAAAATGCACCACATGGTCATGAACCTGCAATGTCTTCGCCATCATTTCACGAATTAAGAATGCATTGGTTGGAATCTTAATATCCAATGCATCTTCCACCGCACGTACAGAGGTCAAAGCATGGCAACCTGTACAAACACCACAAATACGTTCTACAAATGCCCAAGCATCACGAGGGTCACGACCTTTAAGAATCACTTCAAGACCACGCCACATTGTGCCTGTAGAAACAGCGTTAGTTATCACATTATTTGAGTCAACATTCACTTCGCAGCGCATATGACCTTCAATACGTGTTACAGGATCAATGACAACACGTTGTCCACCCGTATCTAATTTATATCCATTTGGAGTAGTTGTTACGCTCATTATGAGTCTCCCTGATCAGTTTTACTTGTAGCACGCTGAATTGCTGAAGCCGCTGCATGCACTGCAACAGCACCGCCGACGATAGCAGCAGCAGTTCCACCAACTTCATCAGCATTTGATTCAATCCCAAATTGATGAATGCCAGATAAGCGGTCATAGAAGCTTCCTTTATCCCAGAAACCATCTTCAGAACAACCAATACAACCGTGACCCGCTTGAATGGGGAAAGATGTGCCTTCATTCCAACGAATCGTTGAACATGCGTTATAAGTTGTGGGGCCTTTACAGCCAACCTTATAAAGGCAATAACCTTTGCGCGCATATTCATCGTCAAACTCTTCAACAAATTGACCTGCGTCAAAGTGTGGGCGACGATAGCATTTATCATGAATCCGCTGACTATAAAACATCTTCGGACGACCTTGGCGATCTAGCTCAGGTATTTTCTCGAATGTTATCATGTATGCGATTACAGCAGTCATCACCTCTGCAATCGGTGGGCATCCTGGCACTTTAATAATAGGTTTGTTTGCAATGCCTGGGTGTTTATGTGTTGGTACAGCGCGTGTTGGATTAGGTGCTGCAGCTTGAACACAACCCCAAGACGCACAAGAACCCCAAGAAATAATTGCCTTACAATGCTGAGAAACACGATTAAGCTGTTCTGAAAAAGGCTTGCCCGCAATAATCATCGACATGCCATCTTGGTTTAGAGGTGCATTACCCTCAACAGCCAATAAGAATTGACCATCATATTTTGTGATTGTTTCTTCGATAATTGCTTCTGCTTGATGCCCTGCTGCAGCCATAATCGTGTCATCATAATCCAACGAAAGCATAGAAAGAATAACATCTTTCGCCAAAGGATGAGCAGAGCGGATAAACGATTCAGAGCAGCATGTGCACTCTAGTCCGTGCAGCCATAATACGGGAAGTCTTGGTTTTGTTTCCATTGCATGTGCAATTTTTGGTGCAAAGGATGGGCTTAAGCCCAAAGATGCAGCAGTAAGACTACAATACTTTAGAAAACTACGACGCGTAATTCCTTGCCTACGCATCACTTCATAAAATGTTTCTATTTTTGCCATAGAAGCTCCTATTATATAAATTATAGGAGAACAACTTATTAAACCCCGATGCTCCCCAACATTCTAGATAATAACAGAGCATTCCCTGTGCCAATCTTACAAAACCCTAATATATCAGCACCTTAAGTATATTTGGTAATATTTTTATGCCTTTCCTCTTTGTCTTTTCGGTTATAAACTGGCAACCATGTTTACAGGTCTCAGCAATTGGTGCGTCCCTACTAAAACAGATGCTTACCAATGATTAAATTTCTATTAGAGGAACAAGCTTGATGATAAATCGTTTCAAGAGCAGAGACGCGTAACTTTAAACGAGGTAAGTGAAGCAACAGGTATTTCTCGCCCAACCTTAACTCGAATTGCAAATATTCATGGTTATAATACAAATACAGATACAATAGATACTTTGTGTAGGTATTTTAAGTGTACGCCATGTGAGCTTTTAGAGTATTATGATGAAACGACAGTTAAATGAAAGTTTGTGCCCATGCCATCAAATATTTAATAACCAAAAACATGGCTGATACTCGACTTGCTTACTCAGGTATTATTTTCATTTGAAATTTTGGGCTCAGCCTGGGCACATTTTGGGCACATTGGTTTTTTACCACACTTTGGAGCAGCAGACAATAACCCGCCAAAAACTTATAACATACTGATAAATAAGGATTATTGAGACAAGAACAAATGGGGTGGACGACGGGGCTCGAACCCGCGACCACCGGCATCACAAGCCAGTCATGACTACAATGTAAAGTTGCATAATATGTCATAAATAGCTTTGTTTCCAGTATCTTGATAGTTAATGTTCTTTATTTTAGCGTCATAATATCCCCATCAATGACAACCTAAACGGGCTCAAATTGATAATTTCATAACCATATATTTGACGACTTATGAGCGCTAGCCTAAGCTTCTAAAGTATGGTTGTCACTCATGATGTACTTTCTACGCTTCTGTTATTTTTAACTCATGAAAAAAGTTAGGAATCCAAAGCAAACTCCAAACGAAAGCAAGGAATATCAGAACCTGCTAGCGTTTGTGCGGGCAAACAATGGTGATGAATTGTCCGTGCGAAATCTACTCTGGTTAATCAATGCCCCTGCTCACTTATATTTGCTTATTCCCGCCCTAATAAACTTAGACCGCATTATAGAATTAACACGCAAACGGCATCCAATCATTTTGATTGGTTCCATATCCGAAGATTTCCTGCCTCCAATTAAATTTATTCTTCAAAATGC
>CAMZLG010000126.1 GCA_947311495.1 uncultured Zetaproteobacteria bacterium | reverse complement strand
CAACTACAAATGGTATTTCAAGACCCCTTTGCATCGCTGAATCCGAAGATGAAAATCGTGGATACTGTGGGTGAAGGTTTGCGCGTACATCAACCGCAATTAAGCAAGGCAGAGCGCAGAGCCAAAGTATTGGAAACCTTGCAACTGTGTGGTTTGGGCGAAGAAGCCTTGGATAGGTATCCGCATCAGTTCTCAGGTGGGCAAAGGCAGCGCGTTGGCATTGCCAGAGCCTTGATTGTTGAGCCTGATGTGTTGGTCTTGGATGAACCTGTATCGGCATTGGATGTGTCGGTGCAAGCGCAAATTTTGAACCTTTTAAAACAGCTTCAAGCGGATAAAGGTTTGGCATATTTGTTTATTTCCCACGATTTGTCGGTGGTGCAACATATTGCCAATCGCGTCATGGTGATGTTTGCAGGTTTTGTGGTGGAAGAAGGGGATATTGATGAGGTGTTTAACCATCCTAAACATCCCTACACCAAAGCACTGCTTGATGCCAAGCCGATTAGTCATCCTTGCCAGCGCCAAGATGATGATGGTAAACAGGTGGATGAGGGTGTGGCTGTTGCAGGTTGTGCTTTTGCCTTGCGTTGCCCGTTTGCCAAGGATGAATGCCAAAGCTTTGATATGCGGATGACGGATAAAGTGGCGTGTTTATATCCGCTGACTTAAATCCTGTCATGTCGAACGAAGTTGAGACATCTCAGACCTTTCGACTACGCTCAAGGTGACAAACCATGTATTGAAGTGGGAAAATCTAGGTGCAGGAGAATAACTTGGAAGTATCAGCTTTAATCAAACGCGTAGCGCGTGGCAAACATGGCTCAGAGCATTTAAGTCGAGACGAAGCCAAGTTTGTATTCTCTGAATTGTTGAATCCACAAGCCGATGAGCTGCAATTGGGCGCATTTTTGATTGCCCAGCGCATGAAAGGCGAAACATCTGCCGAGCTTGCAGGGTTTGTCCAAGCAGCACGTGAACATATTTCCCATTTTAATCAAACTATTGCCCCGCAAGGTGCAGTGGATTTACCGTGTTATGCGGGTAAACGCCGCGCTGCACATGCGTATTTGATTGCAGCACTAGAGGCGAGGGATAAAGGTATTCCCATCTTTGTGCATGGTGTGTCCAACATCGCAGGCAGGGTCACAGCTTGGCAGGTGTTACAAACCGCAGGTATCAAATCAGCAACGACTTTATCCGAAGCCAAAAACATCATGGATGGTGAAGGCATGGTGTATATGGACTTAAACGATGTATGCCCTGATTTAAGCAGGATTTATCATTTGCGTGATAGATTAGGTGTACGCTCCTTTGCCAATACCGTGGCACGGTTAATCAATCCCATGCAATGCGATAAACAACTCAATGGCTTTTTTCATACACCGTATGCCGAATACATGGCGCAAGCCAATGTGTTGCTTGGGCAGAAGGAATCTTTGATTTTTATGGGTGCAGAAGGTGAACCAGAGCTTTATGCAGATAGGCAGAAGGTAGTCAATCGGCAGGTGGGTGACAAGATTGAGCAAGTGAAGTTTGAAGACTGTGGCTGTGAGACTTATCCCAAACAGGGTGTGGAAGATTTACAACACATTTATGATGATTTTCAGCGTATGCTTAGTGGTGATAGAACAGAAAGGGAACAGGCTACGGTTGATAGATTTACAAATGAGATTTTAGGCTGTGGTTAATAAAGTTGGTCCAAGAGATATAAAAAAAGACTTGGACTCACTTCCAAGTTATTTATACCGTTATCAAAATATTAATAGTGAAATTACACTTGGTCGATTGGAAAAGCTGCTACTAGAATCAAAAATATACTTTTCATCACCACCAAGTTTTAACGACCCTTTTGATTGTAGCCTGCCATTAAATTATAAAGCTGGGAAACTATCGAAAATGAAATTTTGGAAAGAAACTTACAGAAAGTTGTACCCGAATGTTTCTGCTTCAATTATTAACCAAAAAGCAAAGGGTGCGACTAAAGGTTTGTACTCAGCTAAGGGAAAGGGTGATGCTCAATCTTTTTTTGATAAATTTAATAGTAAACACGGTATGTTATGTTTAAGTGAAGATAATAAAAGTATGCTGATGTGGTCATATTATGCTGGAGGTCATACGGGTATAGCTCTCAGGTTTAATATAAAGAACCTTAGACCAAACTTTGCTATACCGCTTAAGGTTCATTATAAAAAGAACTTTCCAGAGCTAAGTTTTTATGATGTTGTAGCCAAAGAAGGATACCTTCTACAATGGTTAGGAATTAAATCATTTGATTGGAGACATGAAAAAGAATGGAGACTTTTTAATCATTTAGGAGTGGGGTTGTTTAATATGCCAAAAGACTTAGTTGATGCTGTTGTATTTGGGTTAAAAACTTCTGACGAAGATATAAAAAAAGTGAGGGATATAGTGTTGCGTAGTGGCAAAGATATTAAACTACAACGAATAGCCCATAATGAAGGAAGCTTTGAGTTAAAAGTGGTTGATATATGATTACGAGTTATCACGCGCATATTTATTATGATGAAAGCACATTTGATGTTGCATCCAAACTTTGTGATGAAGTGGGTATGTTGTTTGATGTGCCTGTTGGACATAAACATCGGCAACCTGTGGGGCCGCATCCGATGTGGAGCTGTCAAATTAGTTTAACGGCTGAGAAGTTTGCCGAAGTTGTGCCTTGGTTGATGGTGAATAGGCAGGGATTGACCGTGTTTATCCATGCCAATACGGGTGATGATTTGAAAGACCATACTGAACATACCATGTGGATGGGTAGCATTGAGCCATTGAATTTGGGTATTTTTAAGTAGCCCTATTTGTCATTCCGCACTTGATGCGGAATCCATTATGTTTTCGATTACGCCCGAAGCTGGTGGTTATGTTTCATTTTTGTACAGACATCCCCAAGGGAGCCTTTCTTGCTTCGCAATTCATCTTCAAAACGAACCAAAAAGCTGCCCTTTATAAGCTGCTTATACCCCATGTTTTAAGCCCAAAGCGGGCGCAAAATAAAACCATTTTGCGTTATCCCTTCTTTATCTGAATGTTTTGGTGAAGATATAACAGGGGGGATGGATTCCGTATCAAGTACGGAATGACGGTTGTAAAAATCTGTGTTTATCAGCGTATATCTGCGGCTAATAAAAGCGTTAAGCTTAGGAAGTGCGACTCAAGGTGAAGGCTTCGCCTGAGAAAGTACCCTGGGGTGTTCGTCGCGCTAATCGCATTAGAAAAGCACAGTAATGCACGGCTAAAGCCGTACTTCCAGTACCTGAGATTTCTCCACTTCCCCCAGGGGATACTCTCTGGCTATGCCATTCACCTAATCGGTCGAAATGACAACATATGTGTTCCCCTTCATTTTTTGTACGAACAAAAAACGAAGCAAAAAAGTCGCCCTAAATATCTTCATGTTTCCAAACCAATCAGTTAAAGCGGACGCAAAATAAAACCATTTTGCGTTATCCCTTCTTTATCTGAATGTTTTGGTGAAGATATAGCAGGGAGGGGGGGTGGATTCCGCATCAAGTGCGGAATGACGGTTGTAAAAATCTGTTTTTATCGGCGTATATCTGCGGCTAATAGATGCCTCGACTACGCTCGACATGACAAAAGGACTGTGGTTTCAAAGCAAGTAAAAAAAGAGGCCACCTTGCGGCAGCCTCTTGAATTTAATCGATGTTTAAGAAAACTTAGTTTTTGTCTTGATCTACGATTTTCTTAATCCAAGGCATCATAGCTCGAAGCTTCTCACCAGTAACTTCGATTGGATGCGCAGCATTGTTGCGACGTGCAGCAGTCATTGAAGCGTAGTTGGTTGCACCTTCAAGGATGAATTGTTTGGCATATTCACCTGTTTGAATGTTGTGCAAGCACTCACGCATGGCTTTGCGAGATTCATCGTTAATCACTTTAGGACCAGTTACATACTCGCCATATTCCGCGTTGTTGGAGATGGAGTAGTTCATGTTGGCAATGCCGCCTTCATACATCAAGTCCACAATCAATTTCAATTCGTGCAGGCATTCAAAGTATGCCATTTCTGGTGCGTAACCTGCTTCTGTTAATGTTTCAAAACCAGCTTTTACCAATTCAACTGCACCACCACAAAGTACCGCTTGCTCACCGAACAAATCAGTTTCAGTTTCATCTTTGAATGTTGTTTCGATAATACCTGTACGTCCGCCACCAATGGCTGATGCGTATGACAAGCAGATTGCTTTGGCATCACCTGTTGCATCTTGGTGAATAGCGATAAGGTCTGGAATGCCGCCACCACGAACAAATTCAGAGCGAACAGTGTGACCAGGTGCTTTGGGTGCAATCATCACCACATTCAAGTCTGCGCGAGCTGTCACTTGGTTGTAGTGCACTGCGAAACCGTGAGCGAATGCTAACGTTGCGCCTTGTTTGATGTTTGGCTCAATCTCTTCTTTGTAAAGCACAGATTGGAATTCATCAGGTGTTAGAATCATCACAACATCAGAGGCTGCAACAGCATCAGCAACATTGCTTACTTTCAAGCCATGCGCTTCAGCTTTAGCCACAGACGTTGAGTTTGTGCGAAGACCAACGACAACATCTACGCCAGAATCTTTAAGGTTGGTTGCGTGTGCATGACCTTGTGAACCATAACCAATAATTGCAACTTTTTTGCTTTTGATGATGGATAAGTCTGCATCTTTATCATAATAAACGTTTAATGCCATGGGGTTGTACTCCTAAATATGTTCAATAAATCTCAAAATGGTTGCGCACACTAATCAAGTCAGAACAAAATATCACCTATTCTATGCAAATGGGTTCTATTCACATTCTTTTAACCTGAATCGGTAACTGTTTGTCGAAACACGGCTTTGTTTGTAGGGTGCGTGCAACGATTTTTAAACAAGGGATAAATACACCATGGATTTAAACTATAATCACGCCTTTTGGGGCATACTTTTTGCAGGCATCTTTTATGTGGCTGGCAATGCTGCGTGGGTGAACCAATGGGCAAGGAAAAGCAGGTTTATCGGTACATTGTTGTGGGCAGCTTTGGGTGTGATGGTCTTGGTGGTCGCTGCGGCATTTGATATGCGGTTAGACCCCAGTTTGGATGGTGCGATTTTGGATAGAATGACAACAGTAGATGGTGAGAACCATTGGATTGCATTGACCTTGTATGCCTTATTGTCTGCGCCTGGTATTTCAGCCAACTTGTTTTCACTGGATTTGCGGATGACAAGACTTGCTTTGATTGTGCCGGGTTTGATTGTGTTTATACCGATGGGCAAACAACTGGAACACCCTGATGGTTCGTTGATTTTGGTGTCTATGGGTTCAGCCGTGGCAACGATTGGTGTGCTGTTGTTGTTTCAAATGTTGCTTGATGCGGAGCCTGAAAAGAAAACTAGAAAACAAAAGGCAGCTACGGCGTGAAACACATGAATTCGCGGGCTTCATTATTGGTTGAAGCGCTGCCGTATTTACAGCGCTTTGCCGACCAAACCATTGTCATCAAATATGGTGGCAACGCCATGGTGGAAGAAAGTCTGAAAGAAAGCTTTGCCAAAGACATCACACTTTTGAAACAAGTGGGCATCAATCCTGTTGTTGTGCATGGTGGTGGGCCACAAATTGGTAATGTTTTGGATAAATTTGGCAAACAAGCTGAGTTTATTGATGGTATGCGGGTCACCGATGATGAGACCATGGACATCGTGGAAATGGTGCTTGCGGGCAAAGTGAACAAAGAAATCGTTGCCAATATCAACAGAGCGGGCGGTAAAGCCGTTGGTTTATCGGGTAAAGATGGCGGTTTGATTTGCGCAAGAAAAATGAAAATCACAAGAAATTCTCCTGAATTAGATGTGCCTGAAATCATTGATTTGGGGCATGTGGGGCAAGTGCATATAATCAACACTGAAATCTTAAACGTGCTTGAAGATGATAAGTTTGTGCCTGTGATTGCGCCAGTGGGTTATTATAAAGACGAAGCGCAATCGTATAATATCAATGCAGACTTGGTGGCAGGCGCGATTGCCCAAGCATTGGGTGCTGCGAAATTGATTTTACTGACTGATGTGGTCGGCGTGTTGGATGCAGATAAAAACCTCAAATCTCAATTAACGACAGATGAAGCAAAAGCTTGGATTAAAGATGGCACGATTGCAGGTGGTATGATTCCTAAAGTGAATTGTTGTTTGGATGCCGTGGAGCATGGTGTGAGCAGGGCGCATATTATTGATGGCAGAGTGCCGCATGCAATATTGCTCGAAATGTTTACCGATGAGGGTGTGGGTACTGTTTTCTCTGCGTAATCAAATAGCTTGCACCCTTGTTGGCTTGATAAATACGTCATCAATACTCACTTGCAGGTAGCAAGCTCCGTGTTTCTTCCTTTTTCTCAAACCAAACAGGCACAATCTAAGATGATTAAGGATTGAGATGTATTCAAGGTGAATAGAATAATGAAATATAGCTTTTTCTCTGTTTGTCTCTGTGTCTCTGTGGTGATATTCTCAGATGTACCCCAAGCTCAAGCCCTAGAAATCAGTGCAAAAGAACAAGCACGCATTGCAGATTTAATCTTTAAGAATGAATGCAACCGCAAGTTTGAATGCCTTGTATCTTGGAATGATGGTGAAGACTTTGCATCTTTGGGCATTGGTCACTTTATTTGGTTCTCCAAGGGTTCCAATGCACCTTTTAAGGAAAGTTATCCTGATTTAATGCGTTGGTATCAAAAATATGATGTTCAAATCCCTGATGGTTTGCATGATATGCTTCAACCCGACCAAGATTGCCCGTGGTCTTCCAAACAAGATTTTTTAAAACCTGAATATCAAGCCCAAATTCAAGCTTTGCGCCAGTTTTTAGCTGATACCAAGGCTGTGCAAGCCTCGTTCATCATGCAGCGGCTTGAAGATGCACTGCCTAAGATGCTGGACGTGGTAAACAATGAGAACGATAAGCAATATATCCGAAATCAATTTGAGCGTGTTTCAAGCAGCCCCAATGGTTGGTATGCCTTGATTGATTATGTGAATTTCAAGGGTGAGGGCATCAAAGCAACTGAACGTTACCAAGGTAAAGGTTGGGGTTTGGTGCAAGTGTTGTTGAACATGAGAAGCCAAGGTGATGCCTTAGCTGCGTTTGTAACCTCTGCAAAACAAGTATTAGCGCAGCGGGTTGAACTTTCTCCGCCAGCGCGAAACGAACAACGCTGGCTAAACGGTTGGTTTAAACGCTTGGATAGTTATAAACCATAAAAAAAGCAGCTATACCTGTGTTTGATATAGCTGCCTTAAAGTATGCGTTAAAGTGATAGTTTATCGGCTACAAAATCAGCATCTTTGTCGCCGCGACCTGATAAGTTAATCAGAATAGTCTCATCACTGTTCATATCTTTTGCCATTTTCATGGCATAAGCCACGGCATGTGCGCTTTCCAAGGCGGGGATAATGCCTTCAAGCCTAGATAGCTGCATAAATGCATCCAAACATGCGTTATCATCAATGGCTTTGTATTGAACTCGCTTGATGTCTTTCAAATAACAATGTTGGGGGCCAACACCTGGATAATCCAAGCCTGATGCAATGGAATACACTGGAAGTGGATTGCCTTCATCATCTTGTAGATTATAGCATTCAAAGCCATGAATCGCACCTTTGCTGCCCTTGGTCATGGTTGCAGCATGGTCAGCGGTGTCCAATCCTTTGCCCGCGGGTTCAACGCCAAAAATATTAACAGACTCATCATCCAAGAATGCAGTGAATAAACCAATCGCATTGGAACCTCCACCTACACATGCTACCAAGTTATCAGGAAGTTTGCCTTCTTTTGCCAAAAACTGTTCCCTAGCTTCTTTGCCAACAATACTTTGAAAGTCGCGTACAATTTTAGGGAAGGGATGAGGCCCCACCACGGAACCAATAGCATAAAAGAAATTGACAGGGTCTTTGATATATTCTTCAAAAGCTGAATCCACAGCATCTTTAAGTGTACGAGTACCGCGGGTAACAGGCACAAGTTTACAGCCTAGAATTTTCATTTTGGTTACATTGGGATGCTCTTTGGCAATATCAATTTCACCCATGTGAATTTCACATTCAATGCCAACCAGCGCACAAGCTGTAGCAAGGGCGACACCATGTTGCCCAGCACCAGTTTCTGCCAACACTTTGGTTTTACCCATATGTTTGGCAAGTAGAGCTTCACCCAAACAGTGGTTAATTTTATGTGCGCCAGTATGATTTAAATCTTCACGCTTTAAAAAGATACGTGCGCCACCGATGCTATCGGTTAAGCGGCGTGCAAAATAAATGGGGCTAGGGCGACCCACATAATCGGCATATAATTCGTTTAATTCGTCTTGAAATGCTTTGGTTTGGGTGACTTCATCATAGGCATCATTGATTTGATTCATGATGTCTATCATAGGTGGCGGCAATATTTGCCCGCCATATTCACCAAAATAACCTTTCTCATCTGGCATATTTGTTGTGTTTATTGTCATATTGATTCTCCTCTCCCAAGAAATTTGAAAAAGAAGTATAGATGATGATAAAGAAAATTTCCTCTTTTTTCTGAGGGTTACTTGATTTATCTGTTGGTCTTAATTTTTGAGGGCTTACTGATTATCCAATATCTCTTGTGCTTTATCTGCCATATCTTGCGCATGTTGCGTGGCTTGGTCAGCAGCTTGATGAGCGGCATCCAAAGCATGTTTAGCTTGTGCCGCAGGGCGCTGCTCTTGAGTGCATGAAGCTACGAAAAATGTGAGAATCAATAGTGTAAAAGTGACGGGTTTCATAAGCTTATCTCCAGTTGTTTTCAGGTTAAAATTCATAGCGCATACCAATCCCAAGTTCATCATTTTGGACTATCGGAAGCCACTGGATGTTGGAAAGCATGTCTTTATCTGATTTTTCGCCTCGCTCAAAGGCGATGCTGCCAAAGGTGTAGCCAATGCAGATAGCTAAAGGGTAATCACTTGCCCAGTGCACACCATTATTCATCATTTGAAATGAAAGTAGGGATAAAAGCGTGACGCCTACAGGCATAATGTATGGGTTATCGGGGTAGTTTTTATGAATCACGGTCAGCGTCATGGAGCCCACTGCTAAATGCCCTGATGGGAATGCATCGTATTTGGCAATGTTATTGAAGTAATCTTGCTGGTTAGGAAAAAAACGCCATTTGCCATTGGGAGCAGTGGACTGGTTAGGTGTTTCATGTCCAGTGATATGTTTGAGTGTTTGCGTGGCAATTGTGGCAGTAATCATACCTTCGACCAGCTCCATACCAACATTAAAGGTTTTGTTATTGTCAGACCAATAGCCTGTGGCAAGAAAGCCAGCGGCAATCGCAGAATGTGTCCAACCATCGCCAATATAATAGAGCCATGAGCCCAAATCGGTAGGCGCTCTAAAAATATCCAGACCTTTATATTGCACTAAGGTTTTGGTGTTGTCTTTGCTTGATATGTTCCATTTTGTTGCCAATTTCTGGGACAGTGAGATAAGTTTATCATCATAAGCCATGAGCACGGCTGAGGATAAGCCAATCTGCCACCAGTATGGCATTGCTTCTTCGCTGAAGGCTCTATCGTAGGCAGTGAGATAATCTTCATACACATAAGATGGCATATTCATGAGGGTTAAGCGTTCAGGGGTATTGTTGATGGGTTCAGCATAAGCCATGGACATACATAGATATAAGCACATCAAAATAGCGAATCGTTTCATGGGTGTTATTTTCCTAAGTATTGTGGGTTGAATGATAGTTGACGGTATGTTTTGAAGCGTTCACGAGATGCCTGTTTCAAATCTTCATCCCATGCATCTACAAAATCGACAATATGCGAAAAACCTGTGAGTTCAGGCGGGACTTCCAAGCCGCCATTGATAAGTACGTTTGCTTGATTGTCTTGGTTGATGCTTGTGCTTAATAGAATAGGTTGTTTGGCATTGTCTTCGGTGATCTCGCCTGCAATAGCATGGGGTAAAAATGCTTCGGGTTGAATCGTCCACAAGGTTTCATCCAATTGCTGCATAAAATCCGCATCAGGGCATAAAATCAATACATGTGGAGTCAAACGCTTGCGCCTGAGCAATAAGTTAGCAATGCCTTTGATGCGGTCGGCATGTTCTAAAAGTTCAAAGTGGACCTGGATGTCGTTGCTCATGCTTTTCTCTGTTGCTGCCATGCGTATAGCCAAGCCATCAGTGCAAAGGCTGGAACAAGTTGGGTGAGTGGTTGGGCAGTATCAGGCTGTATGCTATGACTACTTGCCAGTGCTATGGCTGTGACAAAAAGGAATAAACTGGATAGTCGCCAAGTCCAAGGCTGTGTTGCCCATGTCGTGATGTGCCATCGCTCAGACCATTTATTGCACCACCACATACTCAAAACGCCTATGCCAAAACCAGCCACAACATCCAGTGGAAAATGCACACCACCATAGATGCGCCCATAAGCCATGAATATGCTCAAGGCAAAACCAAGCCAAGCCAGTGCAGGCTTCTTTTCCCATAATAAGAGCGATAAAATAGCCAATGCACCTGCGTTTGTGGCATGACCTGATGGAAAGCTATGAAATGATAATCGTTCACCCAGTAAGTGAACATCCCCAAAGACAGTTGGAGGGCGGGGCATATCGAATATTCGCTTTAAGATTTGGATAAAAACACCCGATAATACGCCAGCCAACAATGCAGCCAACCCCAAACGTAATTTGAGAAGCATCAATATACCTATCAAAACAGTCGCAACCAAACCATCAGCAAAACCTGTTGTAAAACCAATGATATGGTCAGCTATAGGGCTATTGAAGCCATTAATAAATAAAAATAAATCATGGTTCCATAGCCAAGCTGGGATAAGCAGATTGATAAATATAAGTGCATAGATTTTTTTCAAGCTTTAGCCACCTGCGACTTTGGCTTGGATGCCTTGTTTGGCTAAAAGTTCGAGCAGTTTTTCTCTGTGGTCACCTTGAATTTCGATGTTGCCATTTTTAATCGCACCTCCTGTACCCAGTTGGGCTTTGAGGGTTTTTCCTAGCTTTTTAAGCTCATCGGCTTTGAGGTTTAAGCCTGTGATGACACTGACTGACTTGCCGCCGCGCCCTTTGCTTTCGCGCTGAATACGCACCCCTTGTTTGTTGGGGTTTTTAATGGGTGAAGCAGTGGGTTTGGATTTGTTTCTGCGTTTATTCTTGGATGAAGGTTGGGATGATTTGTTCACCATCCCATCTTCACTGGAATACACCAAAACGCGGTCAGAACTCATTTAAACAGCGGCTAACCAGTCTTTATGCGCAGCACTTCTGCCATGCACAACATCAAAGTATTTGGTTTGTAAGACTTCAGTGATTGGGCCACGAGAACCGCAACCAATTGTGCGCCTATCAAGCTCACGAATGGGGGTGACTTCAGCAGCCGTACCTGTAAAAAAGGCTTCGTCAGCAATATAGACTTCATCGCGGGTGATGCGCTTTTCAATCACCTTATAACCTTCTTCTTCAGCAAGTTGAATCACGGTTTTGCGGGTGATACCATCCAATGCGCTGGAGAGTTCTGGTGTATAAATCACGCCATCTTTCACCAAGAAAAAGTTCTCGCCGCTGCCTTCAGCCACAAAACCATCTACATCCAATAACAATGCTTCATCATAACCATCTTTAAGCGCATCGGAGAGCGCGAGCATGGAGTTGATGTAGTTGCCATTGGCTTTGGCTTTACACATGGCGATATTCGGATGATGGCGGGTGAACGAAGATGTGCGAATGCGAATGCCTTGCTCCAACGCATCTTTACCCAAATATGCACCCCAGTTCCAAGCGGCAACAATCACATGCGTTTTCAAACCATCAGCGCGAAGCCCCATACCTTCAGAGCCATAAAATGCCATAGGCCGCAAATATGCAGAGTCCAAATTGTTGACCTTCACGGCATCAAGCTGGGCTTGGTTAATCTCATCTTTGGAGTAGGGCATATCCATATTCATGATTTTTGCCGAGTTAAACAAACGGTCGGTATGCTCTTGCAAACGGAAAATCGCAGTGCCTTCTTCAGCATGATAAGCGCGAACGCCTTCAAACACGCCCATACCATAATGTAAGGTGTGGGTAAGCACATGAATCTTGGCATCACGCCAATCGACCATCCTTCCATCAAACCAAATTTTTCCGTCTCTATCTGCAAAGTTTAACATGTTGTTTTCAATCCTTTTTTAAGCTGTGCGCTCTTGTTCCCAGAGTACACGTTGTTCTAATGCGCGGGATAAAGTGTATTCATCCAAATATTCCAACTCACCACCCTCTGGTACGCCGCGTGCAATACGCGAAACTTGAATGTCATGATGGGCATAACGCCGTGAAATAAAGTGCGCCGTTGCTTCACCATCCACCGTGGCACTGGTTGCCATAATCAATTCCCGAATATTGCCGCCTGCGATACGTTTGTCCAAGCTGTTGAAGCGCAACTTCTCAGGGCCAACACCATCCACAGGGCTAAGTCTTCCGTGCAAGACATGATAGCTGCCCTGAAAATGCCCGCGCTCAAGCATCAACACATCCACAGGTTGCTCAACCACACAAACAATCTCATGCTGCCGTTTTACATTATCACACACGGTGCAATGGCTTTCAGATGCAAAACCGCCACATGTATCACAAAACTTCACCTGTTCGTGTAAATGCTCTAAGGAAACAGCAAGTTGTTTTACTTCATTTTCTGATTGCTCAAGCATATTTAAGGCAAGGCGCATGGCAGTTTTTGGTCCAATACCTTGGAATGAGCTTAGTTGTTCCACCAAGCGTGCCAGCGGTTCAGGCATACCTGATAAATGATGCATCAAAGCGAAAAACCAGGCGGCAAAGACATACCACCCATCATATCTTTTTGTTTGGCTTTGCTTGTTTCTTCAACTTGCTGCATACCTGCATTCACAGCAACCGCAATCAAGTCTTCAAGCATGGTTTTATCATCACCCATCAAACTCTCATCAATATCAATGCGTTTCACCTGATGATTGCCCGACACAGTGACTTTCACCAGACCATTGGCTGCTTCACCCACAACTTCCAAGTTGGCGAGTTCTGCTTGCATTTGTGCCATGCCATCTTTCATTTTTTTGGCTTGTTGCATCATTTTTGCAAT
>CAMZLG010000125.1 GCA_947311495.1 uncultured Zetaproteobacteria bacterium | reverse complement strand
CGTAACTCACCAGCATTATTGTTATTCCCATCAGTAAGTATCTTGGTTGGAACATACATCGAACGCTATATCTGGATTATCAGCCCTCAAGCAGATAATATTGATCATACGCCGTTCTTCTCATCATGGATTGACGTTGCGATTACCGTTGGCGTGTTTGGAATTGCAACATGGTTATGGGACAACCAAATGAAAAAAGATGGTTTGTATTACGAGGGTGAGGAAGAAGACGCGAAGTAGATATTCGTTTCTAAATGTTTAAAGGCTAGCAATGTTATGTTGCTAGCCTTTTTTTATGTTTGTTTTATAACTTTAATGATGAAGTTCAATCACTTCTGAACATTTTGGACAATTAAGCCATTGTGGAAGCTCTGCATTGTTATCCAAATTGAATTGAATATGTTGTTCACATGCGGGGCAATCACCTTCAGCATGTAATCCATCCTCAGCTTTGTTCAATAGTTTTTCTGCTTTCATAATACCCATGATAAAAAATAACGGTACAAGGATAAAATGAGCAATGGGAATGAGCACACAAAGTAGTGCTATGCCCCAAAACTTTAATAATGTTTTAATGGCGCGTATTTTTTGTTCTTTTTCAGTAAAGCTGTGTACCAACATGGTTGCAGGTTTGTCTACTTTGGACTTTTGCCCTTTAAATTGAATAGCTATGGTTTGTTCTGTTGGCATAAAAAAACTCCAGTTTATTGCGCTTGGGTCATCACCAAAGGACGCGCCTTTTGTTGTAATAATGAGGGTAAACTAATGCTAGGAAGAAGCTCTATGGCTTGCTCAGGGCAGTTGGTAGCACATTGTTGGCAGCCCGTGCAGCAGTCGGCTTGAAATTCAAGAATAAAGCGCTGCCCAAAAGGTTTGAGGTTTAATGCTTGGGAAGGGCAGACATCGACACAATCACCACAAGCTGTGCAGGCTTCACTGGCTTGTATGCTACCCAACGGCGTGTCTTCAAGGTAGGGCACAGGGATATGGTTGATATTTAATTGCGGTAAAATATGTAGAAACAGTTTGGATAATTGGGGCAGGTTTCGTTTGTCCTGGTCTAAAATCTGTTGCATATCGGCAGATTCTTTGTTGTCTGCAAGCACCTGTTCCACGGTGTTGGCTGCATGTTTGGCAACTGTAGGGATAAAATTCTTAAAAAATGCACGTCGTGCGGGTTCATTTTTCTGAATGGGTTTGACTTGTGCTTCGGGCTTTAGACCTTGATGCACATTCAGCTTGACTGCCATAGCTTGGCTTAATGTTTCATATGCTTGCATAGCAGCATTTATCGATGGGTTGGAACACGACGCATCACAGGTTTCTATATATAAGTCTTTGATACCAACACCTGCAAGACAGGCTAAGAACAAAGGCTGAAATGTTTGGAAACAATTGCTGGTCACGGTTGCAGCGTGAGTTTCAAGGTTGGCACAAGATATTTGCAAGCTGGTGTTGCCTGCTGCAACAAGCGCATGGGCATGGTTGAGCAGGTGAATGATTTCATCGGAATGAGCTTGGTTTGTTGTGCGTATTTCCATGGTTCGAAAGTTTGCATGGCTAACTGGTGTTTGTCATGGGTTTGATGAAAAAAACCTGATGCTAATTGTAGCATGCTTGTTTAGTGTTCTGATTGTATGACAAAATCTATCGTAGTCGATTCCGAATCAGCTTCTTCTTTAAGTAAACATCGTGCTGTTTACCATGCTGTGAGCAAACAGTTGTGGGCGATTTATCAAAAGCGCGTGTTGCAAATGTGGCAGAGTGAAAGGGCTTTGAAAGCAAGGCAAGTGTTCACCCGCCGTTATTATATGCCGCTCATCAAACCATGGGCAGAAAACCTTGGCGAAGATGCTCAAATTCTAGAAATTGGTTCAGGACCTGTTTGTGCAGCGCAATACTTGGGCAAAGGTCAGCAAACCTATATTGACCCGCTGATTGATGATTATAGGCGTATGTTTCCAGGGGTGATGCCAGAAGGCGCTACATATTTGGCAGTGATGGCGGAAAAAGCAGAACTTGAAGCAAAACGTTTTGATATGATTTTATGTTTGGATGCTTTAAGCGATGTGCATAACCCTGCCTTGGTGCTGAATAAGGTGAAAGAAGCGCTTAATGATGATGGGTATTTTATTGTAAGCATGGATACATGGCCATCATGGTTGGCACGGTTGCATTATATTTTAGCACGATTTTTTCCAGCACTTCCACAGTTTAACCGTTTATACAGCTACACCTTTCATGGCTTCCATAATACCCTGTTGCGTCATTTTGATATTGTTGATGAAAGCGTGGTGCGCCCAAGTTTTCTCTGGTTACTTTTAAAGAAAGAAATTTTATTTGTTTGCAAACACAAAACATGAGCAAGGATTTAGGTTTGAAAAAAGTGGTGTTGATGCCACCCAACTGGCTGGGGGATGTTGTTTTAGCTCAACCTGCATTACGTACCCTTTGTTTGCAGTATCAAGATGCTGATATATCGGTATTTGGGCGCGTCTGGTTAAAAGAGCTTTTACCTTTTCTCAATCTTAACCACCCAAATATTCATGTTGTGGATGAAATACCTAAGCGAAGTGATGCTGTGTTTTTATTTCCCAATAGTTTGCGCTCTGCGCTTCAAGCCTTTGGCTCTCGAGCTAAACAACGCATTGGCTACCGCAGGGATGGACGAAGTCTGCTTTTAACCCATGCTTATACATCGCGCATTGACTTGAAACATGAGCATCATAGAGGGTATTACCTTGATATGTTGCGTCAATATGGTTTAGAGACACCCTTTGATGAAGTCGAGCTTATCGCCCCTGAATCATCACAAGCGCAAGCAGAGGCTGTATTAAAAGAGAAGGGTTTGGATGCGGCTAAAGTTGTGTGTGTTGCACCGGGTGCGCAATTTGGTGGGGCGAAGCGGTACCCTGCGCAATCATATGCAGATGTATTAACAAAGTTATCGCGTGATGGTTGGGATATTGTTGTTTTGGGTACATCAGCAGAACGAGATATTGCAGAGCAATGTCTCAAAGATGTGAATGAACGCTGTTGGAATGCAGCGGGTGAAACATCGCTTACAGAAGCATTATCTTAGTGTCAGTAACTAAGCT
>CAMZLG010000124.1 GCA_947311495.1 uncultured Zetaproteobacteria bacterium | reverse complement strand
TTTCTACCCCGTCAGCTTCGCTGCCACCCCTTCATTCATGAAGGGGAATGTGTACATGACGGTTAAACCTTCCTCAAAGATAATTACGGCTTAGAGTGCGTGACGTGAGTTTAAGTGATATTGGATTAGACTGTTGGTTTGAAGAACATGTGCAGGCGTTTTGCGAAAAATCGCAAAGTGTGGCGCGTGTGGTGGCTGTGGATAGAGATAGGCTTGTGGTACACAATGGTTCTGAAGAGTTATCGGCGGAGCTGTTGGGTAAATTCTTTTATGGTGCAGAGCGGGCAACGGCGTTTCCCTGTGTGGGTGATTGGGTTTGTTTGGAACATCATGATGTTGAAACGGCTTCTGCCAATCAATTCGCCAGCATTCATACGGTATTACCGCGCAAAACCCTGCTCAAACGCAAAGCATCGGGTTATGATGATGAGTTTCAACTTTTAGCCGCGAATATCGATACGGCATTGATTGTGATGGCATGTGACTATGACTTTCATGTGCGTAAACTTGAGCGGTTTTTGGTGTTGGTGAACGAGGGCAAGGTTGAGCCTGTGTTGATTCTAACCAAAACCGATTTGATGCATCCTGAAGACATTGAAGATTTGTTGTTTGATATTGAAGATGCTGGGATTCATGTCAAAACCATTCAGTTGAGTAATAAAACAGGTCAAGGTGTGGATAAGGTTAAGGCACTGATTCAGCCCAAGAAAACCTATTGTATGATTGGTTCATCGGGGGTGGGTAAAAGCTCGCTGATGAATCAACTGCTTGGCTCAAAGCAGTTTGAGACCCAAGAAGTGAGTGCCAATGGTGAAGGGCGGCATACCACGGTGCGTAGGCATTTGATGTTGCTTAAAGATGGCGGGATGTTGGTGGATATGCCGGGTGTGCGTGAGTTGGCGATTGCCGAAGTCAGCGAAGGTATTGAAGAAAGCTTTGAGGATATTCTTGAGTTGGCGTTGTCATGCAGATTTTCCAACTGTGGGCATAGCAATGAGCCAGGTTGCGCTATTGTGGCGGCGATTGAAAATGATGAGCTTGATATTGACCATTATGATAACTACTTAAAAATACAAAAGGAATCAGCGCATCATAAAACGACTTACCCCAAAGAACGGCGCAAAGGTAAAAATGCCAGCCGCCTTGCTGAATCCAAAACACGCAACAAAAAACAACGCCTCAGCGAAGCCCAGCTCAAAGAAGCCAAACTCAAATCCTAAGCATTTTTAGCTTCAATCCAGCGTGACATAAATTCTGTACTGCGGTGAAAATGATGATTCAGCATTAAACCTATAAAATTATTTTGACGGTGATGTTGTAAATTATCCTGAACATTTAAAATGCGGGTCAGTAGTTCTGCTTGGTTTTGTTTTTTATTGAACAAGGTGTTCACAATTTTAAACCCATTATCTTGGGCTTGTGTCCACCTTTTTTCATCTTGGTAAAGGGCAACAGCTGCATCAGCAAAAGCTTGTGCATCATCTGCCACCAAACCTGACCAATCCAAGCCGCCAGACATGCCTTCTGCCCCCATGGTGGTGGTGACACTGGGTGTGCCAAACATCATGGCATCGGCAAGTTTGGTTTTGATGCCTGCACCAAAACGAAGTGGGGCAAGGCAAATACGTGCCTGTTGCATCACATCTTGCACGTTTTCAGCTCTATCCCTGATATAAAACCCTTCTTTGGGCTTGTGCAACGCTGTGGCTTTGGGTGGGGTGTATGCACCATAAATATGCAGTTCAGCTTGCGGAAGTTGCTCACGAATCAAGCCCCATACTTCTTGTTTGAGCCACAACACAGCATCCCAGTTGGGTGCATGTCTGAAATTACCAATGCTGATAAAGTGTTGCCTGCCTTCAAAAGTGGGCAGGTTTGTTGTCTCAGGTTTATCAAGCATAAAAGGGCAGAGGTGTAATAGGTCTTTGGGGATATTGAAGTGGGATTGCAATAAATCATATTCAAAGTCAGAGATGATGATGGATAAGTCCGAGCGATAAATCGCAGCGATTTCGCGCAGCGCTATAGCATTATTGAGCATGTTCGGTGTAAACGTTTGTTTATCCTTGAATGCTTGATGACGTGCTTCTCTTAAACAATGCAAATCAATGGTTTCAAGGATTCTTAACGCATCAGGGCAGGTGTTGCTCACACGCCAGCCAAACTGCTCTTCCATCATAAAACGGTCGAACAATACGATGTCAGGTTGCAGCTTTTGGATAAAATCATCAAGGCTGCTGCAATTTAAGGACACTTCTTGGGTGTTTAGTCCCAAGTCTTGAAGTTTGGCGGTGGCATCATTGGGGGTGGCAGGGCAAGCAAAGGTGATGCTCCAGTTTTGCGCTTGAAAAAGATGAATATGTTCCATGATGCGTTTGCTCGCACCCGTGGCATCAGGCTCGGGCCAAACTAACCCTAAAATCAATACTTTTTGTGGGTTATTAGGCATGGTGAAAACCCAATGCGCAGACAAGTATCGACATTAAAAATTCAGCGAGTAGATTTGGCTGACTTAATTTGGAGGCTTTATTATGGCTCGTGTTACCATTGAAGATTGTATTCGTCATTACCCTAATCGCTTTGAGATGATTGTTCTTGCTGCGCGCCGTGCGCGTCAGTTGCAGAATGGTATGCCAAGTGTGCTGGAAAATGAAGGACATAAACCAGCCGTGCAAGCGCTTAAAGAACTTGGCGAAGGTTATGTGACTTGGGAAAACGTGTATGAGCTTGAAGAACAAGAGCGTCAACAAGCACAAGCCCAAGAAGAGCTTGCAGCTTAACTCTTCTTTTTGTCTGCGGCTTATTGAATAAACAGGATTTGTTTTCATGAGCCGCATTTTTGAAATCACTGAACAAGTCCAAACCTATATGCCTAAAGCTGATGTTGAGCTGATTAACAGGGCATATGTGTTTGCAGCTCATGCTCATGCAAGGCAACGCCGAAGTTCAGGCGAACTTTATATCACCCATCCTTTAAACGTTGCAAAAAACCTGGCTGATTTAAAGCTGGATGTATCATCTATTGTGACAGGTTTGTTGCATGACACGGTTGAAGATACACATGTGACCTTGGAAGACATTCAAACAAGATTTGGTGATGAAATTGCACGTTTGGTGGATGGTGTAACCAAAGTCGGCAAGATTCATTTCCGCTCATCTGAGCATCAAAAAGCAGAAAATTTCCGTAAAATGATTATGGCAACGGCGCAAGATTTGCGTGTATTGTTGGTTAAGCTTGCTGACCGCTTGCATAATATGAACACCTTGAGCGTGATGCGCCCAGATAAACAAAAGCGTATTGCTGTGGAAACCATGGAAATTTATGTGCCGCTGGCGCACCGCTTGGGTATACATTGGATTGCGCAGTCCATGGAAGATTTGGCATTTAAATATATCGACCCCAAAGCCAGCCGAGAATTGGAAGCCAAACTGGAAGGTAAACTTGAATTCTTAACCCAAACCCAAACACGTTTGGAAGGTTTGATTCAGGAGGCGTTAAGTCGTCAAGGTATTGAAGCGCAAGTGCAAGGGCGCATGAAAAACATGTATAGCCTTCATCAAAAGATGCAACGAAAAAGCATTGATTTTGATGATATTTATGACTTTATGGCATTTCGTGTCATCGTTGAAGATACGCCTGCGTGTTACCACGTTTTGGGTATTATCCACAGCTTGTATCATCCTGTACCTGGGCGATTTAAAGATTATATAGCACTTCCGAAAGCCAATGGTTACCAGTCTTTACATACGGCTGTGATTGGGCCTGATAACTTTCGTATTGAAGTGCAGATTCGCAGTGAGTCCATGCATCATTTTGCAGAAAATGGTGTGGCATCGCATTGGCTGTATAAATCCAAAGATAACCCCGAAGAACAAAAAGAAATGCAGGGTTTTCAATGGTTAAAACAGCTGGCGGAAACATTGCATACCGCGGACAACCCAGGTGAATTCTTAGAGAATGTGCGTTTGGATTTGTTTGTTAAAGAAGTGTATGTGTTCTCTCGAGATGGCGACTTATTTGCCCTTCCTCGAGGTAGCAAACCTCTTGATTTTGCTTATGCTGTGCATACGGATGTGGGTAACCATTGTTTGGGTGTTCGCATCAATGGTGAACCTGCTGAATTTAAGCAAGATTTACATAATGGTGATGAAATTGAGGTGGTGACTAGCCCAGAACAAACACCTTCGCGCAAATGGCTGCAATGGGTCAAAACAGCAAAAGCCAAACAGGCAATTCGTCAGTGGTTTAGAGCGCAAGAGAAAGAAAGCGCGATTCGTTTGGGTGAACACTTACTCAATAGTGCATTGGGTAAAGCAACGATTCGTCATGATGTTTTACAATTTGCAGGTTGCAATGATGATGCAGAACTGAAAGAGAAACTTGGTCGTGGCGACATTGAGGTCTCCGCACTGCTTCAATATATGCATAAGGATGATGATACGGTGATTCGCAAACAGGTCTTTGCCGAATCGAAAATGCAATCGGCATCATGTTGTCATCCAATTCCAGGTGATAATGTGGTGGGTTCATTTGTGCCGGGAGAAGGGTTTATTGTGCATGACTTCCATTGTCCTACGGTGCTTGGGAAAGATAGCAAACAATGGGTGGATGTAGATTGGCAACCCATTGAAGGACAGTATTACAAAACAG
Source organism: uncultured Zetaproteobacteria bacterium (assembly GCA_947311495.1). Classification (GTDB taxonomy): domain Bacteria; phylum Pseudomonadota; class Zetaproteobacteria; order Mariprofundales; family Mariprofundaceae; genus Ghiorsea. Next base: position 930 of record CAMZLG010000124.1, on the reverse strand, counting down.
GTATTGAGGTCTTTTGTCTGAATGAGCGCGGCTCATTGGGTCTGGTGACATCATGTTTGTCCCGAGAAGAAGCCAATATTGAAGATATTAAAATTGAGCAACTTCCAGGCACATTAACCTTATTGTATCTTTTGATTGATGTGGAAGACCGTATGCACTTGGCGCGCGTATTTAAATCTCTCAAAGCACTAAGTCATGTTTCGCGTGTTCGCCGTCATCATCCTAAAGGTTTGGGTGATAATATTGTGCGTCATAAATTGGGTTCTGTTTTGCAAACCATGGCTACATTGGGTCAAAACTTAACCAAACCCTTTAAAAAGAGAGATAAGAAAAAAGCAAAAGAAAAGGATAAATCATCATGACACTACAAGCTATTCATACTGATCATGCGCCCAAAGCGGTTGGCGCATATAGTCAAGCCATACAATGCGGTGATATGCTTTATACATCAGGGCAAATTGGATTGAATCCCGAAACTGGTAAAATGGCTGCTGATGATGTGGCAAGCCAAGCCAAACAAGTGGTCAAGAATTTAACGGCGGTAATTGAGCAGGCTGGTGGTCGGCTGAATCAAATCGTAAAAGTTACTATTTTTTTAGAAGATATGAATGACTTTGCAATGGTGAATCAAATTTATGCCGATTGGTTGGGTGAGCACAAACCTGCACGTTCAACGGTTGCCGTCGCAGCACTTCCTCTGGCTGCGAAAGTCGAAATGGATTGTGTGGTTGCGATTGGATAAGCTCTGTATATGTTGATTGACGCAACACCAACCAGTGCTTTTATTATCACAGTATTGATTGCTGTGGCTGCGCAAATTGTAGCAGCGCGGTTTAAGTTTCCCCCTATTATTATTTGGTTGGTAGCAGGTATGTCCTTAGGCACGCATGGCTTAAACATTATTCAAGCGAATTTACTTGAGGGTGCGCT
>CAMZLG010000123.1 GCA_947311495.1 uncultured Zetaproteobacteria bacterium | reverse complement strand
TCCACATCACCGCATAAAAGCAATGAAGCAAGGCGTGGCAAGTGCGGTAAGTGCCCCACAATCAATACATCATCAAACATAGCATTGAGTTTGGCTGCCCACACTTCGGGGTTGGCATTGGGCGACAAATCATCGGCAAACATCACACCTTCTTTGATATGCCATGCCTCGGCAAAGGCTTGGGCAGTTTGCTGCGCCCGTAGTTTACCGCTATGAAAAACAAACTTGGGCTGTGGTTTGGTAAATAAACTCAAGAAACCTGCTGTGCGCGTAATGTCCTCGAACCCATGGGTTGAGAGCGGACGTTCTGGGTTTTGCGCTTTATCCACAGCGACCGCGTGTTGAACTAGATAGATTCGCATGTAAGGTTCTCCCAAGTTTATTTATTAAGCAAAGTATTAAATAAAACAAAAGTGATGTAGTGCTGCTGTTTTTGCGCGAGCCAAGGCAAAAGTTATTGAGAACCCGCAGTTTGCTTGGTTGCAAATGAGGATGACGAAATAACTTTTAACACAGGCGCAGTCAAAAAGAAGTAGTGATACATTATCTTTTATGCAGATGATACAGAGGTCACCCCATGGTTCAATTAAAAACTGATGCAGAAATTGAAGCCATGCGCCCAGCATGTCAGGTCGCAGCCGATACTTTGGTGATGATTGAAGAATATATCAAACCGGGTATCACCACCGATAAAATCAATCAAATTGTGCATGATTACACCATAGAACGTGGCGGTATACCTGCCCCGCTCAACTACCACGGTTTTCCAAAGTCTGTATGCACATCGGTAAACCATGTGGTGTGCCACGGCATTCCCGACAATAAAAAGCTTAAAGATGGCGATATTATCAACGTGGATGTCACCACCATTATTGATGGTTGGCATGGTGATACCAGCAAAACCTTTTTTGTAGGCAAGCCTAAAGTTCGGGCGCAAAAGTTGGTTGAAGTGGCACGTGAAGCGTTGCAACTGGGCATTGATGTGGTCAAACCCGGCGCAACTTTGGGCGACATCGGGCATGTGATTCAAACCTTTGTTGAAAAGAATCGGTTTACTGTGGTGCGCGAATATTGTGGGCATGGTATTGGTCGGGTGTTTCATGAAGAGCCGCAAATTGTTCATTTTGGTAAACCTGGTGAAGGCTTAGAAATTAAAGAAGGCATGGTCTTTACCATTGAACCCATGGTGAATGCGGGCAAACACCCTGTTAAAGTGCTCAATGATGATTGGACAGTCGTCACCCGCGATAGAAGCCTATCCGCGCAATTTGAGCATACCATGGTGGTACGCAAAGATGGTGCGGAAATCTTAACGCTACCAAGCCAAGGAGCTTAAAGATGAAATTATGGATAAGTAGTGCGCTCTTTGTTGCTTTGATGAACCCAGCTTATGCTGAAGATGCTGTAGTTGCTGGTATTGACACATACGCCTCACCGCAAATGGATATTTATGCTGCCGCAGAATCACCTGCGCCTGTTGTTGTCGCTCCTAAGCCCATCACCATGCCTGGTTTATCCCGCGAAGATACAGCAGCACTCCATTTAAGCATTCTACGCGATGAAGTGGATAATATGACGCAAGTGGGTTTCTTTGGTTCGCTTTTTGCTGCCAACGAAGAGCTACAACAAGCCCTTACCCAAGATATTGAATTGTTTTTGGCTGTGTATAGCGATTTAAGCCTCACTGCCGAAGCCATGCAACTTAAAGGTGATATGCTGAGCAAACAACATCATCCAGAAGCTGCAACCGTTGCCTATTTGCAAACCATGTATGAATTCTCCAAAACAGATGCAGCAAGACAAGCCAAACAAAAGGTCAAAGACATTCTTGAAAAAGACTGGGATGATTATGCGGATGATGTGCGGGCTACGCTTCAAGCTGTGCCAAACGCAGGTGTTGCCGACCGCTTACGCAGCCTTATCAATCAATTGTACCCCATCAATGACAAAGATTTGGTGGCGGCATTAACCTTATTACAACTCGACTTCCTCAAACGCTTTTCTGACGATGCCCATGCCGATGAAGTGCAAATACTCTTGGCGCACAATATGGGTGCAGAATCTGCGGAAGCGGGCGTATTTGGTTTTAAAAAGCTTCTCGCCCTATATCCCAACAGCAGCTATCGCCCTGAAGCCATGCTTGCCATTGCTGATTTGCAACGTACTCGCCTCAAAGCTTATGAAAAAGCCGAGCAAAACTATAAAGTGTTGATTGATACCTACCCTGACCACAAGCTTGCAAAAAATGCTTATGAACACTTGGCATTAACCCAAGCCGAGGACTTGAAAAAGTATCCGCAATCCATTGCAACTTACACTAAAATTATAGAGCTTTACCCTGAAGATAAAATTAGTTTAATAGCGCTTCAACACAAAGCTAAGCTGCAAGAGCGCAAAACAGATGAACCAAGAAAAGCTGTGGCAACATTGCGTAAATTGGCAACCATGTTCCACGGCTTTGAAGCCACGGATGCGCTTGAAGATGCGATTAGCATTGCTAGGAAAAAGCTAAAAGATGACAAACTAACATTTGAAGTCAGACAACAACTGGTTAATGATTACCCGAATAGTGATGCTGCACCCAAAGCATTGTTTCATATGGCTGAATCAACCAACGATACTGCGCTTTACGGTCAATTCTTAAAACAATATCCCGACCATAAACTTGCCAAAAAAGTTCGTGAAAAACTTCAGCCTAGTCGTTGATAACTTTGTTTGGGGCGCAGAAGAGGCTTTTGCTAACTTAGGGCAAGTCACACTGCTTCCCTTTCAAGACATTACACCCGCAACGATTCGTTTTGCTGATGCCTTGATTACCCGCTCATCCATTCAGAGCAATCAAGCTTTGTTGGCGGGTTCAAATGTTTCTTTCGTGGGCACAGCAACCATTGGCGATGACCATGTGGACAAAGCTTATTTGGCAGCGCAAGGCATCACCTTTGCCTCGGCTTCGGGCAGCTCCACCGATGCAGTGGTTGAGTATATTCTTGCATCATTATTCACTTTAGAGGCTTTAGGCAAGCTGTCGTTTTCAAAGGATAAACTTGGTATTATTGGTGTAGGTCGTATTGGTTCTTTGTTGGACGAAGCATGTGCTAACCTTGGACTAAAAACCCTGCTCAATGACCCGCCAAGAGGTTTGGAAACCAGCCTTGATGAAGTCTTAGCATCAGCGGATATTATCACTTTACACACCCCTTTGGAAAAAGATGGCGAACACCCCACCTATCACCTGATTGGTGCAGATGAGCTTGCCAAGTTTAAGGGTAAAGGCGTTATCAATGCAGGGCGCGGTGCATGTGTGGATAATCAAGCGTTGTTGGATTGGCTGAATCAAGATGGAGAACACTTTTCTGTGTTGGACTGTTGGGAACATGAGCCGAATATCAATATGGAACTCTTAAAACATCCGCAAACCATCATCGCTACCCCGCATATCGCAGGGCATTCTTTGGATGGAAAAGCAGCAAATACT
>CAMZLG010000122.1 GCA_947311495.1 uncultured Zetaproteobacteria bacterium | reverse complement strand
GCTATTTCAATTTGTTTATTGCGAATAAACAAGTCACCATTCTTCTTAATCGAAATCACTACAGGTTCAATTTGTTGCCTAATTTGCGGCGCATCAGCATCAGGTAAATCAACGTTCACACCTTGAGTCAGCATGGGGGCTGCTACCATAAAGATAATCAATAATACCAACATCACATCCACCATAGGCGTAATATTGATATTGGACATCAATGTGTTGTCATCCGCCCACTGGGCATGGCGCTTCTTACGCATCACTCTTACTCATGATTTATCTTTGGCATGGTGGGTTAACACACTCATAAATTCAGTGCCGAATGCATCAAGGCTCGCATCCAAAGCTTTCATCTTGGTGGTAAACATATTGTATGCAATCACCGATGGAATCGCAGCCAATAAACCAAATGCGGTTGCCACCAATGCTTCTGCAATACCCGGTGCCACGGTTGCCAAGGATGTATTTTGCGTTAAACCGATATTCTGAAAAGCATCAATAATACCCCATACCGTGCCAAACAAACCAATAAATGGTGCAGTTGAGCCCACTGTTGCCAAGAATGATAAACCTGAACCAAAGCGGTTCATTTGTGTTGTCCAAGCATGGTCAATGGCATGGCGAATATTTAATGCTGTACCACGCTGTTCTTGTTTGATTTTTTGATAGGCTGCATATCCCCTTTCAAACACTTGAGCTTGAGCGCTATTTGGCATACCAGATGTTTGATTAGCAATACTTTCTAAACGCTCGCCACTCCAAAACAAGGTATCAAAGGCATCATCCGCCGCTTTACCTGCACGAAACACACGCCATTTATTAAAAATAATCGCCCATGACATAATAGATAATGCCAATAAAATAAGTAAAACAATTTGTACCACCAGCCCTGCATCCAAGACCAGCGTCCAAATGGATAAATGTTCATTCATAAGTTTTGCTCCTGTTCAATGCGGGCTAGAATTGCCGCAGGAATACGTTTGGGTCTGCCTTGGGTGCTGATACATGCCAAGGTAATGTCTGCTTCAACCAATAAGCTTTCATCGCAATAAATCATGTGTTTAAACACCATTTTTGCACCTTTGGCTTCTAATAACTCACTACGCACCTGCAATAAATCATCCAAACGTGCAGGTCTGCGGTAACGAATATCCGTGCGTGTTAAGGCAAACACCATATCTTCATCTTTGACCAAATCACTTTGCTCAAATCCTAAGTCTCGTAAGGCTTCGGTACGCGCTCGCTCCATATATCGAAGATAATTGGCATGATACACCACACCACCTGCATCCGTATCCTCATAATATATTCTAACATCCAAACTAAACATGGTTAATCGCTTACCCGACAAAAGTATTCACGGAAATTCCATTCGGAAGTCAGCTCATAATAACAAGCCCTATCCTTGAATAGTTTTTTATTAAATTTCGTGCCCAACAATTCATTTTCAATGATGTAATAATCATCTGTTTCTTCAACAATTCGGTAGGGATAACTATCAGGACGGACATCTTCTTCACCGTCAAGCACGGCACTGTATGTTTTATCCGCATAAGTGATGGTTAAACGCCCAAAAAAGTTTTCCTTCAAATACGCTTTAGTTTCATCAGGAATATCTTTGCGCGCATCCATGGATGCCAAGGTTTTACTTTTATCTGATTTCCAACTGCCCACCAAAGAGTTGGCAGGTTGATCACAGCTAGCTAACAACAGCGCAGCACAAAGGCTAAAGCCCATCATTCTTACATTCATATCAATGATCCTTGTTTATCGGGTTCAGGTAAATCTCGTTTTAAATGGGTGTATGCCAAGGGTGTGGCTATGCGTCCGCGTGGTGTGCGCGTTAAGAAGCCTTCTTGCATCAAAAAAGGCTCAAGTACATCTTCAATCGTATCCCGCTCTTCAGCAATGGATGCAGCTAGGGTATCAATGCCTGCAGGTCCTCCTGCATATTTATCAATCAATGCAGCCAATAGCTTTCTATCAAGGTAATCCAAACCATATTCATCCACATCAAGACGCCCTAAAGCGGATTGTGCGACCTTTAATGTAATCTCACCATCATGTTCCACTTCTGCGAAATCACGCACCCTACGCAACAAACGGTTGGCGATGCGCGGTGTGCCGCGTGAACGACGTGCGACTTCTTCCGCGCCTTGTTCATCCGTTTTAATTTCAAGTAAGGCTGCTGAACGTTTCACAATATGACTTAAATCCGCATGATTATAAAATTCAAGGCGCATCATCATGCCAAAACGGTCACGCAAAGGGTTGGTCAACAACCCCGCACGTGTGGTTGCTCCAAGCAGTGTGAAGCGGGGCAAATCCATTTTTATGGAGCGTGCCGCAGGACCTTGCCCAATCATAATATCCAGTTGAAAGTCTTCCATGGCTGGATACAAAATTTCTTCCACTTGCGGGTTTAAGCGATGAATTTCATCAATAAATAACACATCACCCTCTTCCAAATTGGTCAGCATGGCAGCTAAATCACCAGGTTTTTCAATCACAGGCCCTGATGTTGAGCGGATTTGTGCACCCATTTCATTGGCAATAATATTGGCAAGCGTTGTTTTACCTAAACCCGGAGGACCATAGAGCAATACATGGTCTAATGATTCTTGGCGCTTGCTTGCCGCTTGAATAAAAACCTTTAAATTTTGGCAAATTTTAGACTGTCCGACATACTCATCCAAAGCTTTGGGGCGCAATGCAGAATCCCAAACTTCTTCACCCTGCGCGCCTGCGGAAATCACACGTTCATCAAAACCATCATTTTCATCAAAGGGTTCGAAGTTCATTCCAAAGGCTCACTCATTTTAGACATCATAAAGCTTTAAGCGTAACACGGAACATCTCTTCAAAACCTAATGAACTATCCACAGCTTTAAGCACTTTATCAATTTGAACAGGTTTATAACCCAAATTCACCAATGCTGATTTTACATCATGTTGCAACGAACCACCTGCTGGCGCACCTGCCACCACATCCGCATCCACAAGTTTACCACGCAACTCCAAGATAAGGCGCTGCGCCGTTTTCTTGCCAATGCCCGGTGTGCGGGCAATCGCAACATCATCACTGTTTTCAATGGCTTGCATCAAGTCTGTTGCATTCATACCTGACATTAAATTGAGTGCAGTTTTTGCACCAATGCCTGATACTTTGTTTAAACTGCGAAACAATGCCCGCTCTTTCACATCAGAAAAACCAAACAAGGTAAATTGGTCTTCGCGCACATGACTGTGAATTTGTAGCTCAGCCACTTCACCCAATTTCAAAGCCACCAAGGTCTGCATACTCACCGACACTTCATAACCCACTCCATTGACGTTGAGCACAACCAAACCAGAAGGCTCGAGTTCCCGCACTAAACCTGAAAGCCAACTAATCATGCCATTTTCCCCTTCTAAACTTCATACACAGCGTATCATGCTTAGTTATGCTTTGATGAGCAAGCACTCTTATCCCTTACCCATCAAGGGAATAAATCAGGAAATAAACGTTGCAAATGTTTAAGTTTTACACGCATATTGCTATACAATGAAGCATCTTTCACAGGTAAGCGCAGTGGATTATGCAAAATAGCCGCCGAACTTTTGACATGGGTTCGGTGTGCATTCGCCCAAATCCCATCGTAAATATCATCTTTGCTCAGCGAGCTTAACACCAAATGCGCCATGTGAAGCAACATGGATGATGCTTGCACATCTGGCGGCCAAGTTTCTGGTTTTTGCCAACATGGAAAGTGATGGTAATAAATAAATCTGTGCAACTTTCTTGGTAGTTTCCAGTGCAAGGCAAGCATCATACCTGCATCAATATGAGAGTATCCAAGCACATCAATCTCTGCCAACAATGAATCCTGACCTTCATCAATATGTTGCTTGAGTTGCACCAGTTTTTCATCTGACTCAAGATGTAAAATAACCAACTTACCAATATCATGCAATAAACCAAACATGGCTGCAGACTGTGCATCTACAACAGGACTGAATTCAGACAAAATCCGCGCAAACATCGAAATCGCTTGCCCATGAAACCAAATACCTCGCACATCAACCGATGATGCAGGTGATGTTGCAAAATCAGGTACAACAGCACTCAACACCAAGCTTTGTGCTGCATCCATGCCAATGCGCGTCAGCGCCAGCGCAACATCTGTATTTTCTTTAGCACCTACAGGCAAATATGCTGCTGTATTACAGTTTTTTAAGATGTGCGCTGTCAACACAGCATCTTGTGAAATAACCTTAGCCAAATCGGATGGCGAGCTCGTTTCATCCTCAAAGACACGTTGAACTTCATACCAAATTTCAGGCAAAGGAGGAGTCGTTGCAATAGCTTTTTTTAAGCGTTTTAACACTTCTTTACTTAGGGCTGGTGGGTGCCGCATATCAAATCTAGGGTGTTCAAGTGCAGGTTTAGAGTCTACAGAGAATGCACTTAATAATGTATGAAAATCTACCGTCTGTTTGCTTTGCTCATCAACATGAGCTGCCGTCGTAAATTCACCACTCAGTTTGCTAATACTGGTGTTGAGATCTGAGTATGTGGTCTCGGCATCTTCATCAGTCAAACTCGGTGTTAATGATTGTTTGATACGGTTTAAGCCTCGAATCACTTCTAAACAAGTTTTAGGACGATTTTCAGGTTTCTTTTCCAACAAATGCAAAATAATTTCATTCAGAGCAACGGGAATTTCAGGATTGAGTTCTTGCGGATTCTGTGGTGCTTTTCGCACCTGCTTCTCCATAATCTCAAACTCACCACCACCTGTGGACATAAAAGGTAAAACCGCCGTGGCCATGCGATACAATACGATACCCAGTGCATACAAATCAGTATAAACACCGATTTTTTGGCCTAAAATCTGTTCAGGAGCCATGTACATATATGTGCCAACGGTGACACCACTATCCGTAATATCCTCATTACCTTTTAAAGTTTTTGCCAAGCCAAAATCCATCAATTTCACTTCATCATCATCTGTCATGAAAATATTCGATGGTTTTAAATCTCTGTGTATCATTTCATGTTTATGCGCTTCTTCTAAAGCTGATAATACATCAGCGGCTATGCGCAGTGTTTCTGCAAGCGGCAGCACACCTTTATGATTGATATATTCTTTGAGGTTACATCCCGAAAGCATCTCCATCACTAAGGCAACAATTTCACCATCTTCGTATATATCGATAAAATGAATAATATTAGGGTGTTGAAGTTGGGAATGCATACGGATTTCGCGGCGAAACCGTTGCATATGTTTTTTATCACCAAAACTTTTGGGATTAAGAATTTTAATGGCAACATCTTGGTCAATATCTTGATGTTTGGCGCGATAGACTACACCCACACCACCTTGCCCCAATTTCTCTTGAAGAATATACTCACCAAGCCTTGGTTGACCATCTTCGTTGGCAAGCAATTCGCCGCAAGTTAAGCAAAAAACCTTGTTTTCAGGGTAATATGTTCCGCAAGTCGCACATTTCATAGGCACTGGATTATTGGTCTTAAGCTTTGATTGTCAAAGCAAATCAATCCAACCCTGATTCGCATCAGGCATCACATCCGATTCTGCAATATAAGGTTTGATGTCCAATACAGGTGTACCATTCAACATATCATGGTTACCAATGGATAACAGCCGACCTTTCACTTCCAAAAGCGGCACAACCGATAACCCCAAGCTGTTGGGTCGGTGCGGTGCGCGGGTGGAAAATACGCCATGTTTATTGTTTTTGTCTCGTGGTGGTTTGACCAAAGGGTTCCACCCTTGATTCAAATGTATCCAATAAATCACCCAAATATGAGAGAAGGTTTCAAGGTCTTGTAAAGCTTGTTCATAATTAAAACCTTGGTTAAGGGTGATGGTGGCGGGTTTATCTTCCACGGCATAGGCAGGCTGCCTAGGTGTGGCAAACCGCTCTTGATATGGGCTAGACACCACGCCAATAGGTTCAAGCTGAATCAGTTGCGGTGACTCATCCTCAACACTTTGTTTTGCATATGTTTTTTTGTCTTTGCTGTAGCTAGGATTCTGCCAGTCGCTCACGCCCTATGCCTCGCAGCTTTCTTCCTCAAGCTTGACGGTCAGTTTATCGCCATCCACATCCACATGTGCCACACCACCCTTTTGCAAATCACCAAATAAGATTTGTTCTGCCAAAGCCTTTTTGATTTGCTCACGAATCAGCCGCTCCATAGGTCTTGCACCCATTTTAGGGTCGTAACCTTGTTTGGTTAACCATTTGCGAGCAGCAGGTGTCACATCCATGTCCACTTTTTTCTCTTGAAGCTGCATTTCAAGCGCCATAATAAATTTGTCCACCACATGAAGGGTCACTTCTTCCGTCAGCGCGCTAAATGGAATCAGGGCATCCAAACGGTTGCGGAACTCAGGCGTAAACAGGCGTTTAATGGCTTCTTCATCACGCCCCGCATTACCACTAGGATTAAATCCAATCGCATTTTGCTGCATCTCAAATGCACCTGCATTACTGGTCATAATCAATATCACATGCCTAAAGTCAGCCGACTTTCCGTTGTTATCCGTCAATGTGCCGTGGTCCATCACTTGCAACAACACATTAAAAATATCTTGGTGTGCCTTTTCAATTTCATCCAAAAGCAACACACAGTAAGGGTGTTTATTCATCGCATCGGTCAACAACCCACCTTGCTCATAACCCACATAACCTGGAGGCGAACCAATCAAACGCGATACAGCATGCGATTCCATGTATTCCGACATATCAAAGCGAATCAATTCCACGCCCATAATACGTGACAATTGTTTGGCAACTTCGGTTTTACCCACACCCGTTGGCCCTGTAAACAAGAAGCTACCAATGGGTTTATCGGGTGAGCCCAGCCCAGCGCGAGAAAGTTTGATGCTTGCTGATAGTTGCTCAATCGCATCATCTTGACCAAACACGGATAACTTCAAGTTCCGCTCTAAATTAACCAATGATTTTTTGTCCGATGACGAGACTTGCCTTGCAGGAATGCGAGCCATGGATGCAACCGTGGTTTCAATATCATGCACACCCAATTGTTTTTTGCGTTTGCTTGCTGTTTGCAAATGCACCGATGCCCCAGCTTCATCCAATACATCAATGGCTGAATCAGGCAGCTTTCTATCGGTGATATAACGTGATGCAAGCTTGGCAGCCTCTGCAATGGCAGCCTTACTGTATTTAACCGCATGATGTTCTTCTAAGCGTGATTTCAAACCGTTGAGAATATCCACAGTTTGCGGAATGGTGGGTTCCACCACATCCACTTTACGGAAGCGGCGAGAAAGCGCACTCTCTTTTTCAAAAGTCTGTCTATATTCTTGATAAGTCGTTGCACCCATGCAGCGCAACTCGCCATTGGCAAGTGCAGGTTTAAGCAGGTTAGACACATCCATCGCCGAACCATTCACCGAGCCCGCACCAATAATAGTGTGAATTTCATCAATAAATAAAATCACATTTTTTTCATCTTTGAGTGCTTTGAGTACGGCTTTAAGACGCTCTTCAAAATCACCACGGTATTTCGTGCCTGCCATCAACGCACCCATGTCCAAGGAATACACTTGCGCATCAATTAAAATATCAGGTACTTCATTTTGAACAATACGCATCGCCAAACCTTCGGCAATCGCTGTTTTACCCACACCTGCTTCACCCACCAACAATGGATTATTCTTTTTGCGGCGACATAAAATATGCAAACATCTGTCCAATTCTTTTTCGCGTCCAATCAAGGGGTCTAGCTCACCCAACAAAGCCTTGTCAGTTAAGTTTTCGCAATAACGCATCAATGGTGAAGCATCACTTTTTGCTGAAGCCGTACCAATTTCAATATGTTGTTCTAACGACGATTGAACATGGTCAGAGCCGTGCGACACAAATGTGGTCACGTCCAAACGGGTCACGCCCAATGAATTGAGAAAATACACAGCATGAGAATCTTTTTCAGAGAAAATAGCTACCAAAGCGTGTGCACCCGTCACTTCATCTTTACCTGCTGATTGCACATGCATCACCGCGCGTTGAATCACCCGCTGCAAACCCACGCTAGCAATGGTATCGCCGCTGCCTTCTGGTAACACCGTGACATGTTCATTGATAAAGTTTTCAAGCTCTTCACGCAGCAAAGATACATCGACACTCAAACCATCCAACACCGCCCTTGCTTCGATATTATCAACCAGACCCAAGAGCAAATGTTCAATGGTCACAAACTCATTACGCTTCACATGCGCTGCACGAAAAATATCATTTAAAGATTGTTCTAACTGTTCACTCAAAATTCCCATGTTCACTCCAGTTATCCATCTATCGCCAAAACTTCATGCAACTCAACTTGCTTATACACCCATATCTTTCTATGTTCTCTAATGAAGTGCAAGTGTTGATGTGTCTCATCCTATTGAAACACATCTTTTTCAATCAAGGAGTAAGCTATGACACAGAAACCACAACAATTGGCAACCTTTGCAGGCGGCTGCTTTTGGTGTTTGGTTGCCCCTTTTGAAAATATCGATGGGGTTCACAGCATCATGTCTGGCTTTGCAGGTGGTGATGTTGCACATCCAAGCTATGAACAAGTCTGCGCAGGTGGCACAGGTCATGTTGAAGCCGTTCAAATCACTTATGATGCCGATAAAGTGAGCTATCAAGCCTTGGTCGACACCTTTTGGCACAACATCGACCCCACCGATGCAGGTGGCTCATTTCACGACAGAGGATTTCATTATACATCCGCTATCTTTTGTCATGATGAAGCACAACTCGAAATTGCCAACGCCAGCAAACAAGCTTTAGCCGAAAGTGGGAAGTTTGAAGCACCTATCGCCACCGTGATTAAACCCTACACCAACTTTTATCCTGCTGAAGAACATCATCAAAATTATCACAAGAAAAATCCAGAACACTACACCCGCTACCGCATTGGTTCTGGGCGTGAGGCATTTATCTTAAAGGTTTGGAATAAATAGGATAACCGAATATAGGGGTTCAATTGACTTTTAACTTTTGATTGACCAACCTTAAAATCATGAACATAGAAAAGGTATTAAATAATAAGGTGGTTCGAACTTCCATCAGATACGCAATTCTATTCCCTTTCGCTTTAATCTCTATTGTCTTAGGCTTATATGGACTTGTTTTTTTGTTTGCAGGGGTAATATATTCAAACCCTTTCTCATGTTTTCTTGGGCTTTCATCTGTAGCAGGGTGGGTTGGGATTCTAGGAGCTGAAAAACGCTTGCTGTCATCTTCTGAGGAGTTAACGGAAGAAGAAAATTCGCATAATGTTAACGTTTGGCTTCTTATCCAGTCTATCTCTTAGCATTTGGGTCCTTACAACGTCGGCAACAGGCTTCGCTATTGCACTGTTTTTTCTTTCACTTTGCCCACTGTTACTTATTTACGCTACTCCAAAAGGAACAACGGCTTGAAACCAAACCTTTGTCGGGTGAAAAAATAACGCAGGTCATCTGAAAGAACTAAATCTAAAGAACAAGCTTTAGCCGAAAGCGGAAAGTTTGAAGCACCCATCGCCACCGTGATTAAACCCTACACCAACTTTTATCCTGCTGAAGAACATCATCAAAATTATCACAAGAAAAACCCAGAGCACTACACCCGCTACCGCATTGGTTCTGGGCGTGAAGCGTTTATCTTAAAGGTTTGGAATAATACTTAAAGATTAAGCATTGCCTTTTTAATTGTATCCGTAGGTGGTTTGTCGCCAAGCCAAACGCTTAACAATGCTTTTTGAAACGTAAACCCTGTAACACTGCCTCTTTTTTTCTGGTTGATTAAGAGTTCGGTTTCTCCGCTAGCAAGGAAGTTAATTTGAAACATAGTGTTTTTCTCAGTATCTATAAAAAATGCATTAAAGGCATCAATATCACTTTGAAGACTTTCAAATTCATCATCACTAACATTCTTAGCAATGCCATTAAGAATGCCAGCTTGCATTGTCTCTTTACTCAAATACACCAGCGTGCTTAGGGTTATACATTTATCGCTTTCACTGCTAAGAATTTGAGAAGCATCCGAAGTCTTTCCGCTTAAATACAAAGCTCCGACATACACCTCTACCAAATACTTCTCTCGAATACCCGCACCATTCAGTTGGAGCTCATTATTTTTGATAAGTATTGTCCGTGGAACAGTGGTGTCCCCAATCATCTTCGGGCTTGTTGAACACCCCAATAACAACAATGCTGAACAGACAGCCACAGCCATAAGTTTATACTTCATCCTATTCCCCCTCATACCATTTCTAAAGAGCTCAATCGCCCAACATACCTTCTTTTAAATCATCATCCGCAGGGTCTTCGCCAAGCCACACTGCAAGCAATGCTTGTTGGAAATCTGCGCCTTCAATGCTTCCCGCAACTTTATCGTTGATGATGACTGTGGTCTTGCCATTGTCTGTGAAGTCATAGACCACTACATCACCTTTTTTCATATCTTGAAAGAAATTGTTAAATTGGTTCAACCGCGCTTGAAGTTCAGCAAGGTTTTTGGTGTTGTTTTCAAAGCCTTCATTCCAACCATTCACCAGCTTATCTTTGGACACTTCATCATATAAAAAGTGCATCAACACCCGCTTATTACCTTTGCTGCTCATGGCATCTGTTGCCGATTTGGTTTTACTCGGTAAATACAATGCACCGATATAAATATCAAAGAAGAACTTGCTGCGCACACCCGCACCATTTAACACCAAGGCTTGCTCACCCACGGTGGCTTTATCGGCAATTTGTATGCCTTCAACCTCTAAAGCGTGGGCTGTCGAAATTGCTGCTGCCCCCATCATCAAACTCAATCCCAGTGATAACTTCCAATGTTTCATCATATACCCTCCCCAAGCAAGTTTTTTGCCATTATAGTTCAAAGGTCTTGTTTCACAAGCGGTTACACGCCTAAAGTCGGCAGATGTTTTATCTTGTGATACGTCAAAGTAAGCTGAATACAATGTTTGAGCGCTGCTTCAGGCAGCGCATCATCCATATTGAAAACCACAGCTCGATTACCCTCAAAGGATAATTCATCAGCATAAAACTCACGAAATATTTCAACCAAGCGGGTCTTACAATTAAAATATAAAGCGTATTCATTGGCTTTCTTCGCTTTCCAATCAAAACGCAGTGTGCTGCCATGTTTGCTGATATAACTTGGCTCACCCCATTTCAGCGTTTCTTCAAGGTCTGTAATGTCCAAACCCTTTGCCACTTCAAATATCAGTTCGCGCAAACGTAATAGTTTGGTTTGCACATGCTTCGGGCAGTGCTCAATCACGTTGAGCACATTATCCATAGCATTCCCCTAACATCATTTGCAATTGCAGCAATGACTTCCAATTTCGGGTGGTCGAAATGCAATCAAGATTTTTTTCTAATAAAGTGTTGGTGAGTTTGGTTTTTCCATATCCATTCGGGCATTTGATGTATGCCACTTGCTCTATCACTGCAAATGATTCACTTTCATGTTGAAAGGATTTGAGCGCATGAACATCATCAGGTTTAGGCACTTCTGACAACAATGAAACCAACACTTGGCTGCCTTCTTTCGCGACATCCACTGTACCAAATGGATAGTTCCCGATAGTGGCATCAATATCTTCTTGCCTGCGAATCAACACAGGCACATCAAAACCATACTGTTGGCTAATCGCAGCCTGAATGACATCTTGATGATTCAGACCATCATCTGCATCAAACACCACATTTCCGCTTTGAATATAGGT
>CAMZLG010000121.1 GCA_947311495.1 uncultured Zetaproteobacteria bacterium | reverse complement strand
GGGCATTTTCCTGCCAAGAAACAACTTGAAACATTACGCACAGTGTTACCACAGGCTTCACGCGAAGTGATACCTGCTTCATCCATCTTGCGCAGAAACGGTACCACATCTTTGAGGGCAACAAAGTTTGCCTGAATATCTTGGCGCGTGGTGATATGCGCAACCTTTTCAGGTGCTTCTTTTAAGCTGCCATCAGTCGGCATAGCCCCTGCATAAAGCTCAGCACATTCACCCATCACTTCCAACTGCGCAGGCGTCAACACACCACCTGGAAACTTGGCACGAATCATTTGCACGCCTTCTTGACGCTGACCATATACACCCATTTGCAAACGAAATGGCGTAAACCTTTCTTCAGGCATAGTGTCTGCCTTGAAGGCTTTATACCCTACTTCAAACTCATCCACATCTGTGGTTTGTGCAAATTCAAATGTACTCATCTTTCTACCCCTCATTCCTACTCAAGCCTACACTAAAATTTAAGCGCAAGCATCCCGTACGTAGAAAATGAATCTCTACGCTTTTCATGCATTCAATCAATTAAAAAATGTTGTCTTAATTATTCGCCAAACTTTAATTCGCAGGCTTGTTCGTATGTGACCAAATCTGTAATCGTTGGATTTTCACCACACAATGGACATTGCGGGTCTTTACGAAGCTTTAACTTCTTCCATTCCATACGCAATGCATCAAAGGTCATCAACTTACCCGATAATGAATCACCAATGTTCAGAATTTCTTTGACGGCTTCCACAGCTTGGATTGTACCTACACAACCTGCCAACGCACCCAAAATTCCCGCTTCAGAGCATGATGGAACCAAACCTGTTGGTGGTGGCTCTGGATATAAACAACGGTAACAAGGCCCTTCTTTGTGAACATGTGGCTTATACGTTGCCACTTGTCCTTCAAAGCGGAACATGGCTCCTGAAATCAATGTTTTCTTCTCAAAATAACACGCATCATTGACCAAAAACCGCGTTGGGAAGTTATCACAACCATCAATAATAATGTCGTACTCTTTGATAATTTCGCGAATATTTTCTTCGGTGACAAAGTAATTATAAATATTCACTTTCACATCAGGGTTTAATGCCTGCATCGTCTTTTTCGCACTTTCAACTTTAGGGTCGCCAATGCGGTCTTGATTATGAATAATTTGACGTTGCAAGTTGGATAAATCCACCACGTCCGCATCGGCAATACCAATCGTACCCACACCTGCTGCTGCCAAATAATAGGCAACAGGTGAACCCAATCCACCTGCGCCAATCATAAACACTTTGGACTCAAGCAACTTGCTTTGCCCTTCCGCACCCACTTCGGGCAGGATAATATGGCGCGAATAACGCTCAATTTGTTCTTCTGTAAAATCAATCATGTTCAACCTCTATTTACCACAGAAGAACGCCGATACACACCGATAAAAAATTCTAAAAAATCCATCTGTGTTTATCCCTGTTCATCTGTGGCTAAAAACTTTTATACTTCGATACCTTTAAATAAATCTGTACTCATATACCGCTCAGCCATGGATGGCAAAATCACCACAATACGCTTGCCCTTCATATCCGCTTGTGCCGCTACGCGTAATGCCGCAGTCACTGCTGCACCCGATGAAATACCACCTGGGATACCTTCTTCATTTGCCAAGCGCTGTGCCATGGCAAATGAATCATCATTACTCACCTGCTCAATGCTATCCACAATATCAACATTCAAGTTTTTAGGCACAAAACCTGCACCAATGCCTTGGATTTTATGCGGTCCAGGCTCACCACCTGAAAGTATAGGTGAATCACTGGGTTCAACGGCAATGGCTTTAAAATCAGGGTTGCGTGATTTAATCACTTCTGAAATGCCCGTAATCGTGCCACCCGTGCCAACACCTGCCACAAGCGCATCCACTTGACCATCACAATCCTTCCAAATTTCTTCAGCTGTGGTTTCACGATGAACTTGTGGGTTAGCAGGATTATCAAATTGCTGCGGCATAAACCCACCATCAATGGTTTCCACGATTTCAGCAGCTTTAATAATTGCACCTTTCATACCCAAAGGCGCAGGTGTAAGCACCAATTCCGCACCCAATAGTTTAAGTAGTTTACGACGCTCCACACTCATCGATTCAGGCATAGTTAGAATACATTTATAACCTTTGGCCCTAGCCACAAATGCCAATGCAATGCCTGTATTTCCCGAAGTTGGCTCAACAATAGTGCCGCCTTCTTTGAGCAAACCTTTCTTTTCTGCATCTTCAACCATGGCTTTACCAATGCGGTCTTTCACCGAATTTAAAGGGTTGAAAAACTCACACTTCACCAGTATTTCTGCATCCAAATCTGCACCAATTCGATTTAATCGAATCAGTGGCGTATTGCCTATAGCTTCTGCTGTATTGTTATAAATCGCCATAACCTACTCCTTACTTCACCTTGAAGGTATTAACCCTCAACTATCGACTGCTCAATCGGCTCAACGTGCACACCATCAAATGCTTCAAGCCACTTCACAGCCGCTTCGACCACTTCTGTTTTCCCTTCAAGCTCAAGACCAACCAAACCCATATCTTCTTTCACTTCCGCAGTTCGGATATTGGTAATCACATCAAATTCTTTCGCCAACTGCCAAATCACAGGCTCAGTGACTTTTTCTTTATCAAAATTCAAATACACGCGTAATTTCATCTCATTCACCTTTTCTAAAGCTATATTTTTATTCAAGTGCAAGGCATGGTAAGTGCGAGAAGCGCAGCATACTGTTTAGTATGTGAGCATCACAGGGCTTGCCATAACACAGCTAGCGGACAAATAGATTATTTTCCACCTGCAATGGCTGGAACAATGGATACTTCATCCGCATCTTTAAGCGCAGTATTGCGACCATCAAGGAAACGCACATCTTCATCATTCAAATATACATTCACAAAACGGCGGATTTCACCATTGTCATCACATAGGCGCTCTTTCATGCCTGGATGTGCTGCTTCTAGGTTGTCAATCAATTCACCAATGGTTGCGCCTTCGATATTCACTTCATCAGCACCACCTGTAAGTTTACGAAGTGGGGTTGGGATTCTTACTGCTACTGTCATGTTATACTCCTATTTTTCTATCTTCTTTTTTCTTCGTGTTCTTCGTGGTTCAATGTTTATTGAACGCCATCTGCCTCAGCTAGAACATCAAACTCTTTCAAAGAAGCACCAATCACTCGTGGTTTTGCCACTTCGTTAATCACTGCTTCCTGTGTTTTTAAGCCATTACCCGTAATACAAAGCACGATAGACTCATCTTTCGGCAATTTGCCTGATTCAATCAGCTTGATGGCACTGCCTAAAGTTACGCCACCTGCGGTTTCAGCAAAAATGCCTTCAGTTTCTGCCAATAATTTCATCGCAGCAATGACTTCTTCATCAGTCACATCTTCACACCAGCCACCGCTTTCTTTAATCACACGGTTGGCATAAAAACCATCGGCTGGATTACCAATCGCCAAAGATTTGGCAATGGTATCCGCCTTAACAGGATGAATCATATCCGTACCATCTTTGACTGATTTAGAGATGGGTGAGCAACCTGTAGCTTGCGCGCCATACACAGCGGTACCATTATCTTCAATCAAACCAAGCTTGATAAACTCTTTAATCGACTTATCAATTTTGGTGCAAAGTGAACCCGAAGCCATAGGCACAACCACATGTTTGGGTGCTTTCCAGCCCAACTGCTCCATAATTTCATAACCCATAGATTTTGAGCCTTCTGCATAAAACGGGCGTACATTTACATTCACAAATGCCCAACCATATTTACCAGCCACTTCAGAACATAAACGGTTTACATCATCATATTGACCTTTGATACCAATAATATTGGTACCAAAGATACCTGCGCCAAGCACTTTACCTTGTTCCAAATCTTCAGGAATAAACACATACGATTCCAAACCTGCCGCTGCCGCATTGGCTGCCACAGAACCTGCAAGGTTACCTGTGGATGCGCATGCCACGGTTTTAAAACCAAATTCAACTGCTTTAGAAAGCGCAACTGCTACCACACGGTCTTTAAAAGATAATGTTGGGTAACATACCGAGTCGTTTTTAATATAAAGCTCTTTCACACCCAAAGCTTTCGCCAAGCGGTCTGCTTTGACCAAAGGTGTAAAGCCATTGTTTGCACCCACTTTAGGTTCACCATCAATGGGCAACAACTCTTTATAACGCCACATGTTTTGTGGGCGCGACTCAATCAACTCACGGGTAAATTTACCTTCAAGTTTTTCATAGTCATAAACAACTTCCAGCGGACCAAAACAGAACTCACACACATGGGTAGGCTGAATATCATATTCTTGACCACACTCACGGCATTTTAGGGCGCGAACTATACTTTCACTCAATGTTATCTCCTATGCAAAAGAACGTCTTCTTCTACGGAACATTATTATTTTACTTCAAAACTTTTTATACAGAATCCAAAAACAAAAAAACCCTCGCGATAAAGCGAAGGTTGAAAGAAAAATGCACGCTATGTGCGAATAAACTCACAACCCGAACATTATCGCTCCCAGCATTGTTTATAACTCAACCAAACTGGGCAGGCATTGGCACCATTCCTTCCTGTCATCTGACTTGAGGCGGTTGCCGCAGTATCAACGGGCCTGTAACCCTACACTGCTCTGGATAAACTCGGATCCAATATGTAGCGCCGAATTATCGGCTGTGTTTTTTAGATTGCAAGCGTTATTTAAATCTCCATGCCTAACTGAATCCTGATATAAATATTTTGGATACAAAATAGCCTGCAACCATCAACCATAGAAACAAAAAGAAAGCCAAAACAAAAGGTTTGCCACCAACACCCTTAAGCTTATCTAAGCTTGTCTCCATGCCTAACGCTGTCATCGCCATAGTCAGTAAAAATTGATCACTTTGCTGAATCGACAATACCCAATGATGCGGAATCCATTGCAATGAATTAAATGCTATCACGCCTAGAAAACCAAAGGCAAACCATGGGATAACTAGAGGCGTTTGCTGAGAACTTTTTCTAGATGGGCGCATCAACCAACCTACAATAAACAATGCGGGAACTATCAATATCACACGCGTCATTTTAACAATAACTGCATCATTACTTACCTGCTGATTAATATCACTCGCTGCCCCCACCACTTGAGCCACCTCATGTATCGTTGCACCAATATAAATACCCCAACCCTCATACCTCAAATCCAACCAATGAAGATGGTACACTATGGGGTAAGCAAACATCGCCAAGGTACCAAACAGCACAACTGTGGCAACGGCTGCTGTTGTTTGATAATCTTTGCCTTTCACCACTGGCTCAAAGGCTAAAATAGCTGCAGCGCCACAAATCGAGCTGCCAGCACCTGTTAATACCACAGTCTCTTTATCCATACCCAAGACATACACACCAACAAGGTAGGCAAGCAACAAAGTGCTTATCATCATGGTTGCAGCCGTAGCAAGTGCTGCCCAACCAATAGACATTATTTCGGGTATCGTAATATAAAATCCATAAAGAATAACAGCTAAACGCAAGACTTTGCGTGATGTAAAATGAATACCCGATAGCCATGGTTTTGGCAACTTACTATGCAAGGTGTTTGCATACACAATACCCATACATATACCTATAATCAGAGGGCTAAACCCCATTTGTTTAACCGATGACCACGCACTGATTTGCATGGCTACAGTTGCGAATACTGTAACAAACAAAACGCCTTTTAAAATATTGATTGAATGCTGTAAATTGAACATGCACCAAGCATGGCATCCAAAATGTAATATAAATAATGATATTATATGATACTAATCATTATAATTTGTGATATATTGTGGCTGATGCGTTTAAACTCAGAACAACTTTTAAGCTTTGTTGCATTGGCACAAACAGGCAGTGTGAGTCAAGCTGCAGTGAAGCGTTGTGTTACCCAACCCGCAATTTCAAATCAGCTCAAACGCCTGCAAGACAGCATTGGTCTGGCTTTATACCAAAAACACGGGCGTGGTATCAAGCTAACCGCAACAGGTGAAGCTTTTTATCAATATGCGAAACACGTTCAAAAAAGTATACACCAAGCCGAAACATTCGTGGAAGGCTTGCAAGAGCACACCGCTGGTCGCGTCTATATCGCGGCAAGCCAGACCATTGCCGTTTCACTATTACCCGCAGCACTTATGCTCTTCCGTAGGCTACACCCCAATGTCGAAATATTTGTGGATAGCGGAAACAGCAGCCAAGTATTCCAGCATATGGAAACACACGACATCGGTTTTATCGAAAGCTTTCCGCCTAAGAACTATCCTGACTCCTATCAAGTCAGATGTTTAGGGCATGACAAAATCACTGCCGTGATGCGACACGACCATGTGCTTGCCAACCAACAAAGCATTACGCTGTCAGACTTATTTCAACATGATATGATTTGGCGAGAAGAAGGTTCAGGCACAAGAGATATTCTCACTCAGGCTTGGCAAACACAAACAGGAGAGCATCCAAAAGTTCAACAATGTTTAGGGGGCATATCTGCAACATTGGAGGCTACCCGCCAAGGTTTAGGTGTATGTGCGGCTTCCCAACACTGTTTACCCAGTGGCGAAAGCATATTAACAACCCGACCCATTGACCCACTACTTACGCGACCAATAAGCATGGTTTTACCTCAAAACAGGCCTCTACTTACGATGCAAGTTTCATCCTTTATGCAAAATCATTTGAAGGAAACACTTGCCTAAAAACTTATAAATGGCTAACAATTGCAAGGCTTGCTTCTGATTTATTAAGCGCATAAATATGTACACCCGCCACATCATTCGCCAATAGGTTTTGGCACTGCTGCGTTGCTACTTCAATACCCATGGCTTTGACGGCATTCAAATCATCGGCAATGGGCTGCATTTTTTCATGCAACCAATCGGGAATACTTGCACCACACATCTTGGAAAAGCGTACTATTTGCTCATAATTACCAATCGGCATAATGCCTGGAATGATGGGAATCGTAATGCCCATCTTCTCAGCTTGTTCTCTAAAGCGGTAGTAGGCATCATTATCAAAGAAATATTGGGTGATGGCTGCAATCGCACCTTCATCTTGCTTAACTTTGAGATACTTTAAATCATCTGCCACACCATTTGCTGATTCAGGATGACCTTCAGGATAAGTAGCCACTGCAATAGAGAAGCCCTGCTGCTCACGTACAAAACGCACCAAATCTGTCGCATGGGAAAAACCACCATCCACAGCTTCAAACTTGTCCGCACCTTCTGGCGCATCACCGCGTAGTGCGAGAATATTCCGCATATCTGCTGCTTTGTATTGATTAAGCAGCGCTTCTAAATCAGCTTGGGTTGAGCCCACGCATGTTAAGTGTGCCATAGGTTCTAATGATGTTTCTTTTTTGATGCGCTCAACAATACGCAATGTACGGTCTTGTGTTGTGCCACCCGCACCATACGTGACCGAGACAAACGATGGGTTAAGCGTTGTTAACTCTTGAATACACTGCCATAAATTTTCCTCACCCTTATCTGTTTTGGGAGGAAAAAATTCAAAAGATATAGATGGTTTACCAGCCGCTTTGCAGTCGGCTAAAATTCGTTCGAGTAACACTTTCTTTTTATAACCTCGGAACCGTCACGCCGCGTTGCTTCATATATTTGCCAGCGCGATCAGCATATGATGTTTCACATTCTTCATCCGATTCAAAGAACAAGAATTGTGCCACACCTTCATTGGCATAAATTTTGGCAGGTAATGTGGTGGTATTGGAAAATTCCAAGGTCACATGCCCTTCCCACTCTGGCTCTAGTGGGGTGACATTGACGATGATTCCGCAACGCGCATAAGTCGATTTACCCAAACAAATGGTCAACACATTTCGCGGTATTTTTAAGTATTCCACCGTGCGCGCCAAAGCAAATGAGTTGGGCGGAATAATGCAAACATCCGATTTCACATCAACAAAACTTTTGTCATCGAAGTCTTTGGGGTCAACGGTTGCTGAATGGATATTGGTGAACACTTTAAACTCATCCGAGCAGCGCACATCATAACCATAGGATGAAAGCCCGTAGGAAATCGCACCTTCACCCTTTGCATTTTGTTTGATTTGTCCGTCCACAAATGGGTCAAGCATTTGATGCTCTTGCGCCATTTTACGAATCCACTTATCTGATTTGATTGCCATGTTCAATCCTTTATAATTCAAAAACTTCGACTGCGAAACCTGCTTATTTTTAGACACTTGTCACGCAATCGTATTCATATTCAATTCAGGCTTCTTTAAAAGGCTTTTACTCGCAACTACCTAGGGAAGTGCTGAACAAATCAGTACTTTCTCATTAATTTTACCAAATTTCATTTTTCAGAGAAAATCAGGTAAAAGAGAAGGTGTTTCGTCTTTTTCACTTC
>CAMZLG010000120.1 GCA_947311495.1 uncultured Zetaproteobacteria bacterium | reverse complement strand
TGCCGCCTTTATCACCATTCACCAAAGCTTGAATACCTTCACCAGAGGATGGATAACTACCATGTTGCAGGCGATACAGCTTCATGGCTTGCCCAATGGTTTGCATTTGAGCTTTGGTGGAATCCACTTTGGCTTCGTCAGCGCGTTCAATGAATCGCGGGGCAACCATAGCTGCAAGCACACCGATGATGACCAACACCACCATGATTTCGAGTAACGTAAAGCCGCGCTCGTGTTGTTTGTTCACTTGTGTTGCTAACTGAGTATCAATTGTTTCAGTGTTCATGTTCGTTCTCCAACCAAAAGTCATTTCGTTTTAAGGGGTCATACAATCGCTTTTCACCCTTCCAATTTATCCATGGCCCCGCGCTTAAATCGCCCGTTTCATGAATTAACCTATCAATCATCAGCCATGAACCCACCAAAGCACCATGCTCTTGGATGGCTTGCTTGGCATACGCCGAACACACGGGATATGCAGGACAAGCCCGACCATCCAAATGACCCAGCACATGCTGATAAAATGCAATGCCAAAACCTTGCGGGGTGGTGGGTGGCATTTGAAATGTTTTCCAAAATAAACCCAAAGCCAAGCTGGCAACCACCAGTATCCCATATATTTTTACCAGTTTAGACGCAAAAAAGGCGGAGATAAACCCCACCTTTTGAATATCCATTGCCTCTGTCATGGTATCGTTAACTATGATACCTTAACTTAGTCCAAGTGTTCGTTGATAAAATCAACCAACTTACCTTTGTTCACAGCGCCAACCTTAGTGCCTTGCACATTACCATCTTTGAAAATGGTAAGCGTTGGGATGCCACGAACACCATATTTTCCTGGTGTGTTGGGGTTATCATCAATATCAATTTTTGCGATAGTGATCTTGTCGCCCATTTCTTCAGCCACTTCTTTTAATAAAGGTGCGATTTGTTTACAAGGACCACACCAAGGTGCCCAAAAATCAACAAGCACTGCGCCTGACGCCTTCAATACATCATTATCAAAACTATCGTCTGTTACATTTATGATTGCCATCTATGTTGTTCTCCTAATAAATAAATCAATAGCGAAGGGTAACATATCCAGCCAGACACCCAGCGTCAAATCTAATCTGTAATTCTTAAAAGCAAATGAACAGCCAATAAATATATTTCTAAAGTTGGTCAAGCCATGACCGATAGGTTTACCCAAGAGGAGAAGCAAGGACGTTTCTTTTTAACCGCAGGACGCAAACGTACACGGGCATGATGTCAATGCGTATCATCAAAAAATAAATATTCTACGGAGAGAATTATGGCACTATCAGTCCAAACCAATAACGCGGCAATGACCGCTCTAAAACACCTAAATTCAAACAGCCAAGCGATGGATAAATCGTTGGAACGTTTGAGTTCAGGCTTTCGTGTGAACAATGCTGCAGATGATGCTTCGGGTTATGCCGTTTCATCAAAACTAGACGCTCAAACACAACGTCTTAAAGCCGCTTCATTGAATGCAACACAAGCACAAGCTATGACAAAAATGGCGGACGCGGGTGTGAATGAAATTCAAAACATGGTGGTTCGCCTTGAAACACTAGCCACCCAAGCTGCATCAGCCAACAACGCTGGTGAACTTGGTAAACTGGATGCAGAACGCATTAAACTTGAATCAGCCATTGATAAAATTGCGGGTTCTACCAAGTATAATGGTGTAAGCTTGCTTGATGGTACATCTGGCGCAACAGCGACATTAGGTGCTGCTGTTACTGGTGTGAATGCAACAGCACAGGTCACCGGTGCTGCTGCTGGTGCAGTTACGATCGCAACGCTAACCAATGGCCCAAACATTGACATCACATTAACCAATGCAACAGGTACAGCTCAAACGGTTACAGTTGCCGTTCCTGCTGCTGGTGCAACCAGTGATGTAAGCTTTAGCGACATTGGGCTAACCCTAACCGTTGACTCCAACTTGGTCACGGGTGGTGCTGGTTCGTTTACAGTGTCTGCTGGCGCAACAAGCAGCTTCCAAGTGGGTGCTGACAATGATGTGAACAACCGTGTATCTTTGGATTTGAGTAATAGCTATACCACAACAGGACTTGCTATTACTGGTGATTTGACATCTCAAGCCAACGCTCAAACCTATATTGACACAGCAAAAGCTGCTTTGGACACCTTGGTTAACCAACGTGCAGATTTGGGTGCAACACAAAACCAAATCTCATTTATCCAAGCAAACTTAGCAACATCCATTGAACAAACCACAGCTTCTGTATCATCGATTCGTGATGCTGATATGGCTGCTGAAATGGCAGAGTTCACTAAAAATCAAATCTTGACGCAAGCAAGTACGTCGATGTTGGCACAAGCCAACCAAGCGGCTCAAAACGTCATGACTCTATTTAGATAATAGAGCTAATCGCTAAAGCCCCTCCTCACTACTTTACCCAAGTTTTGAGGAGGGTTATAAGCGCATTAAACCACAAAGGAGGTCCGTCATGGAGGCTATTTCATCTACCATTCAACAAACAGCTGTGACACCAACTGTAAACGTGGGCGCAATTCAAACATCTGTTCAACAAAATATTGAGCCACAACCCAAACAAACAAACATTAAAGTTTCAGAAAAAGAAGTCCAACAAGCTATAACTGAAGTGACAAGCACTTTAGGACAAATTAATGAATCTATTGGTTTTAGCTATGAAAAAAAACTCGGACAGCTATTCGTTCAGGTTACAGATAACCAGAGTGGTGAAGTGATTCGTGAAGTTCCATCCAAAGATTTCATCAAGCATAAACTTGCCATGCAAGA
>CAMZLG010000119.1 GCA_947311495.1 uncultured Zetaproteobacteria bacterium | reverse complement strand
CACTACAGGATTGCTCATAAGCCAAGCTTTGCTCTTTGGGAAGAATAGTTATCTTTGTGATATAGTTCTTTGCCCAATCCTGCTTCATGGGGTCTTGCCAAATGCTTCGTGTTGCTGCCAAAACACCAAAAACAACCACGGCAATAATAATCGTCCAAAATAATTTCTTACCCATCAACCCTACTCCTTAAACTACTTGGCAAAGTCTAACACACTCAATAGATAAACCGCACTGTTTGCACCGATATGCAAACCTATGCTCACCCACAATGATTTACTCCATTCATAAGCCAGTGCAAAAATAACACCGCCCACAAGCTGAGGGGAAACCAACAAACCATGGTGCACCAATGAAAAGAAGGCAGCACTCACAGCCACCGACACCGCAACACCCCATTGCTCGCGCAACATGCGATACAATACACCACGAAATATCAACTCTTCAACCAAGGGTGCGAGCAACACCATCAAAAGCAATCCCGAAACACCCGATAACCACGCAGGCAAAACGATATAAGCAAATGCAGCAGGGTATAAACCATAGAGCACAAAAAAAGAGCCTACGCATACCACAGATACCCAAACAAACACCTGAATAGCATCGCGACTTGGGCGATGTAAGCCCAAACTTTGCACCAACTTATAATGGTAAATCAAACCTATAAAAGCGACCAATTCCAATAGGCGCAAAGCAATAATCACCGTTTGTTCCGCATGTTTGAATTGTGGGATATAGGTTATACCAAGCGCGACCAACAGTTCCAAAATGATATATACAAACAACCCAGCCCGTAAAAAGGCAAAAGGTAAATAAGCAAACTTGTGTTTCGCTAACATTGAATAAAATTAGGGAAGCTCTGAATAGGTTTGGATGCACTGGACACAATATATACGTTCATGACGTGCTCGGGGTTTCCCTAGCTTTCCGTTTCAGGAGATACGATGTTTGCCGTGGCAATGATAGCACCTAATCCCCCCACCAAAGCGCCACCCAACAACAAGGGCAAAAACAGTGACCAGCCACTCAAATCAATACCTAAATTCATTTGCCAATCGCTTGTAAACCAAATCAGCGGCCACACCAACAGCCATGCTACAAAACCTGCGCCCCCACCCAAAAGCAAACCTTCCAAAATAAAGGGGAGACGAACAAACCATTCTTTAGCACCCATCAGCCGCATCAAATGCACTTCATCGGCTCTCGCCAATAAAATCATGCGCAATGTATTGGATACAATCAGTGCCATGGCTAAGGCAAGTACAAGTGTGGCAAACCATGCCAAGCTACGAATCGTGCCCAACACATCACCCGCTTGCACGAGCTGCAACTCATCTTCATTCACTTCACCCGACTGCGACACTGCCGCATCACGAATATCATCCAACACGGTATCGACTTTGGGCTCAGCCAACGTGACTTCAAGGCTTGTTGGTAAATGTTTGGTAAAGTTACCTGCATCCAAACCGCCGCCGCCCAACCATTTCTCCATCCAATCGCGCGCTTCTTCTAGGCTGACTTGGCGCACATCTTCCACACCATCAACATCTTGCAAACTTTCTAGCAGCGCATTCACATTGTCTTTGTATTGCTCATCCACATACACATGCACTTTCACCTGTTCTTGCCATGAACCCACCCACTGTTCACCGCCCTGCAAAGCCAGCCAAACCAACGAAACCGACCACAATGCCACAGCCACAATCGCCACAGCCAACACTTGATGCACACCAAAAGGTGGCAGTTGCCAACCGCCCGGCAAACGCATGGATGATTTGTGCGCCTCCAACTGCTTGGATGATGCGGATGGGTTAGCTTTGCTCATGTTTTTGTCCTGTCACCAAAGCACCTTGATGCAACTGCACCACAAGCCCAGGGTGGGATGTAAGTAGGTGTAAGTCATGGGTTGCCATAATCACAGTTGTTCCCAATTTGTTTAATGCCATCAATAAATCCAATACATGCCTTGCCGTATCATCATCAAGATTGCCTGTTGGTTCATCTGCAAGGATAAGCGTGGGGTTTGACAACATCGCACGCGCAATCGCCACACGTTGCTGCTCACCACCCGATAATGTTTCAGGGTATGACCATAATCTATCTTCCAAACCAACAAACGAGAGCACTTTTTTAACACGTGGCAATAAGCGTTCGGCATTCCACCCCTGCACGCGTAAGGGTAAGGCAACATTTTCAAACACAGTGCGTGGTTTGAGCAAGCGATTACCTTGAAAAATAATGCCCGTACGCTGCCTTAATTCTCGAATTTGGCGCTCACTTGCACCCCGAATCGCCATATCTTGCACTTCAAGCTGACCTGAGGTTGGGCGCAATCCACCATACATCATTTTCAGTAAAGTTGATTTACCCGCACCACTTTCCCCAATCAAATACACAAAGCTGCCTTGCGGTATCTCCATGTTAATTCCCGATAATGCCACCTTGCCTGTCTGGTAGCGCATCATCAAATTGCTCATGTGAATGATAGGTTTACTTTCGCTCATGGGCTAAGGGTAGCCGCAGTCTGACACGCTGTCAGTAGGCAAGGTGCATAAACTTTGTCAGACTTCGCCCATGCGAGTGATATGCCCTGAATGTTTTACTTCCTATCAAATTGAAGCCGTGGTTAAAAATGCGGTATTGGTATGCCATAAATGCAACACTGAATTTGATAGCTATGGCAACAAAGTTGTCGCGGGCGATGCCACATCCCAATTCTTTCAAACCCAAGAAGAACATGCGCCAACTTTTGGTCTAAAAGACTTGGTGCAATCTGGTATGGGCAAACGCAAACAACATGTGTGGCTTTGGATGAGTTTATTATTATGTACCATCATTGCGGCTGGTGTATCATTCAACTGGGCAATTTGGTCGCATCATGGTGTGTTTCGCGGATACCAACTGCAAGTACAAACCGATGCACCCGTATTGGATAGTGATTGGCAAATTGACCCAGATTCCGTGCATAGCCAATGGTTAAAACGTGATGATGGAAGTCTTGTTCTGATTGTTGAGGGCGAAGTGTCCAATCAATTAAGCTTACCGCTTGCACCACCCGAATTAAAAGTCACGTTTATCACCCAAACTGGGGAAAATAATGTAGTGATTCAACCGATTACCGAACCTGCCAGTATAGATACGCTCAAAGCCACGCCTTATGTGTCACCACCCGTGGATAAAACATCCGTATTTCCTTTGGGCTCTCGTGGTTTTATTTTGGTCTTAGAAGATGTGCCCCTATCCACGCAAAATATCATTCTTCATGCATTGGCTGTGCAACGCCAAGGAAAGTCTAAACTTTAACATCTGTCATTCCGACCGCAGTGGAGGAATCTCAAGACATCTCGACTACGCTCGATGTGACAATAAAAACTAAAGGGCTCTGAGCCCTTCACTCCCCT
>CAMZLG010000118.1 GCA_947311495.1 uncultured Zetaproteobacteria bacterium | reverse complement strand
TTTCTGGCTCAAATCAATTTTGGATAACACGGGAAGTGCGAATGCTGCCGTTTTACCTGTACCGGTTTGCGCTTGACCAAGCACATCTCTGCCTTCGAGCACATGCGGAATGATTTCTGCTTGAATCGGTGATGGTTTTTCGTAACCCACCTTCTCCAAACCTTTGAGAACATCCGGGCTTAACGCCAAATCTTTAAATGCAATTTCTGTGGGTGTCTCGAGAGTAACTTCTTTCTTTTCTGTCATTTTTCTTTTGTTTCCTGACACTTAAACGTGTCTTTTTTATTATATTATCTATAAGGAAACACAGACCAACCCTCAAAATACACAAGCCACCGAATCATAGGTTCGGCACGCTATTCATTGTTTTTTTAAGGGATACATGCGCCAAGCAATTCGCTGCATCTCCACGTGTACGCCACATTTTTCATCCGCTTTCGCGTGATAAACCGTGTGTTGACGTGAAGACCAGGATTGAACATTTATATCACTATTTCACATGCGCACAACAGACTAATGCGCTGCAATATATCGCCTAGCTTTAGAATTGATACAAGAAAATTGTTACAACGCTTTAACTATTCATGGTTTAAAGCATCACTCAAAAGACTCAATAAGTAACTATTTGACTTATTGAGTCTTTTGAGTATTGTTCTCCACCTTATGGGAGACAAAAACATGGATGATATAACTATAAAACTAAATACTCTAACAGAACACTTAGAAAACGCATCTTTCTTAGTAAGCAAGGGAAATTGCGCGCAACAGGCACATTCTGAAATTATACAAAGTCTAATAGTTGTTTCTGAACTAAAAAAGATGCAACCCAAAAAAAGAAGTGCTCTGTCTAAGCATTCTAAAGAAAATCAAATCATTAAAGTTCAACGTCGATTAAATTTATGGAAAACAAGGCAGCACCAAACAAATGCTAAAATACTTAATGCATATTTAAGATTAACCCATCAAGGGAAAACATTTATAACTGAGCAGGACTTAAAAAATGAGTTTGGTGAGCCTGATTTTGAAACAAATTTTATCCAAATGAAAAACATTGCTGACAAGAACCATGGGAAAATCTTCGACCATAATGGTGAACAAATAGAAATATGGGAGCCTATTTCTCAGTTTATATCTAGCTACGAGAAAGCTGTTTTTAAGTAAGCCCGCCTCACATTTGGCTAATAAGAAACAAAATTATACAGGCCGAGGCGACTGCTGAAGCCATATAGCAGTGCTATTGGCAAGTC
Source organism: uncultured Zetaproteobacteria bacterium (assembly GCA_947311495.1). Lineage (GTDB taxonomy): Bacteria > Pseudomonadota > Zetaproteobacteria > Mariprofundales > Mariprofundaceae > Ghiorsea. The sequence continues at coordinate 2,469 of CAMZLG010000118.1, read as the reverse complement.
AGGCAAATGGTACGGATGACTTTAGACTTATTAATCCGTATGCCCGTGCGCCATTTGACTCACTTGATGAATTCGATTGGCAGGAAACGCCAATTGCTCCATCAAATAATCTTGAAGGTCTTGCGGATAATCTGATTTGTCCAAAGCATGTTGCATACAAGTCAGCCATGCCTGCGCATCATCAGCCGTGACTTGAAGATGCTGGTGTGCCATAGGTAAGCTCACGCCTTTGCCATATTTTTCAGGGTAAATGCGAGGGCCACCCGTCCAGCCTGAGAGAAAGTAAACCAATTTATCTTTTGTCACTTCCAGATCGTCTGGGTGCATATCACGAATACGTTTGGCTTCGGGCAAAGTTTCCATGGCATCATAAAAATCGGCCGCCAGCTTCACCAAGCCATCATAACCGCCCACTGCTTTATATGTTGTATCTTCAAACCCGTATTTACTCATAACTTTTCCTTATCATATTAAAATCAAGCCGCAACATACATGACAAGCCGTAAGCCTGCGAGTATATTTTGAGCATGAAAAATAAAGACATTCGATTATCCATTGAAGGCATGGGCTGCGCATCATGCGTGGGCAAAATTGAGAAAAAGCTTGCTGCTGTGGATGGCATTGTGTCGGCTAACATCAATTTGGTGGACAGAACGGCAAGGGTGGAAGCAAACCCTGACAGCTCGGGAACAATCGAAGCCAATATTATTGATGCCATTGAATCAGCAGGCTCATACCATGCCAAAGTGCTTATTTCCAACGAAGATGAATCCAAAAAACATGAAGTTGAACAAGCGCATCTTCACTACCGCATCAAACAAAGTGTGCTAGCCATTCTAACAGGTTTCCCACTGATGGCAGCAAGCATGTTGGGTGTATTGCCAGCATTGGACAGCCAAGGTTTTTGGCTGTTGATAGCCATCGCCACATTCGCTGTGATGGCATATTCAGGTTCCCACTATTTTCAAGGCGCATGGAATGGCTTAAAGCATAAAAATACCAGCATGGACACGCTGGTTGCCATGGGCACTGGTGTGGCATGGTTGTATTCCACGCTCGTGGTCTTGATGCCTGATTTGGTGCCTGAAGCCAGCCGTCATGTTTATTTTGAAGCGGCACTTATCGTGATTGCCTTGGTGAATATCGGGCATGTTTTGGAGGCACGCGCACGCGGAAAAACCAATCAAGCCATTGAAAAGTTATTATCCCTTCAAGCCAAAACAGCTCGCGTGGTGCGGGGTGGTAAAGAGATTGATATTCCATTGGATGAAGTGTTGGCTGGAGATGTTGTTCGCGTTCGCCCTGGTGAAAAAATCCCTGTGGATGGCAACATCATTGAAGGTGCGTCTTTCGTTGATGAATCCATGCTGACGGGTGAGCCTATGCCAGTATCCAAACAACAAGGTGATGAAGTCATTGCAGGCACGATGAATGATAGCGGCACATTTTTATATTCTGCTACGCGCATCGGCTCTGAGACTGTGCTTGCCCAAATCATTGAAACCGTGCGCCGCGCTCAAAGTGCCAAACCTGATATTGCGCGACTGGTGGATAAAGTGGCATCCATCTTTGTGCCTGTGGTCTTATTTATCGCACTTTGCACGGCATTGTTTTGGTGGCTAATCATGGATAATACCACGCTGGCGCTGGTTACAAGCATGACCATATTATTGATTGCTTGCCCATGCGCCTTGGGTTTGGCAACGCCGATTTCCATGATTGTGGGCATTGGTAAAGCCGCAGAGTTTGGCATTCTGATTCGCAAAGGTGAAGCTTTGGAACGCATGGCTCATTTGACCACCATTGTACTGGATAAAACAGGAACAATCACCGAAGGCAAACCGCAAGTTACCGATATTTTGGTGCATGACGATACCAACCAAGATGAGGCTTTAAGCATGGCTGCTGCCGTGGAGGCTGGCTCGGAGCATCCGCTGGGCAAAGCCATTGTAGATAAGGCTAATGACAAAGATTTAAGCTTGCCTGCTGTGCAAGATTTTAAAGCAACCACTGGCGGTGGTGTATCTGCACAAGTGGATGGTCACACTATACATATCGGTAATGCATCATTTTTAAGCGAAAACAACATTAAGATGGATAAAAAGTGGGTAAATGAGGCTGAAAACATGGCAAAACAAGCCAAAACACCTGTATTCTTAGCCAAAAACAATGAAATCATCGCTATCCTTGCCATTGCTGACCCCATCAAAGCTGAAACCAAACAAGCCATTGGCAAACTTCATGCTTTGGGTCTTAACGTGCAAATGTTGACAGGCGACCATGAACAAACGGCATGGGCAGTTGCCAAAGAAGTGGGCATTGATGTGGTCACCGCGCAAGTCAAACCCGATGATAAAGACAATGTGATAGCAGGGCTTCAAGAAAGCGGTGAAATCGTGGGCATGGTCGGCGATGGTATCAATGATGCCGCAGCGCTCGCCCGCGCCAATGTTGGTTTTGCCATTGCCC
>CAMZLG010000117.1 GCA_947311495.1 uncultured Zetaproteobacteria bacterium | reverse complement strand
CCTTGCTCATCATGTTCTTCGGGGGATGCAGCAACAATAAAGAAGTTTTGTTGTATATTGTCTAAATATGACGTTTTCTCTAAAAAAGGCACAAATTCGGCAGTTTTTAATACATTTTGCATTAAAACATGCGATTGTTTGATGTTTTCCGCATATTTTTCTAAGTCTTGGTTTAAAAGCTGAGGCAATACAATCGCTGAATCACCCTGCCATGCCTGTTTGATCTGTTCAGCGGTTGGGTTACTTGCTTGGATTGCTTGTTCGACCCGCCCTAAATCAAAACCACGGCGTTTGAGGCGCAACATTTATTTGCCGTAAGCGGCTGCCACTTCAGCCGCGACTAGCTCTTGAAATTGTTCATAACCAAAACTTGGCAAAGGTTTACCATTGATAAAAAAGGTGGGGGTTTTGTTAACCCCCAATATTTTGGCATCTGCCAAATCAATGGCGATGAGTTTGGATGTGGCGGTGCTATCCACATTTTTCTTTAATGCCGCGACATCAAACTTGTAATAGTCCAGATATTCCCAAATCAATTCGGGTTGGGGGTCATGGTGTGAAGCCCAACCGTGTTGTGTGCCATACATCAAATCCAATACATCACTAAATTTTCCCAGTTTGCGCGCAGCTTCCAATATTTCCACAGCTTTATCTGAACCAGGATGAAAGGGCGCATAACGAATGACCAACTTCACTTTGCCTTGGTATTGTTTCATGGTGGTTTTCACGGCATCGTGAAATGCACTGCATGCTTCACATGCGGGATCCATAAATTCAACAATGGTCACTTTGGCACTGGTGCTGCCTAAGCGGGGCGAGTGAAATTTTTCTAAGGCGGTGCTGTTGTTGGTGGCGAGCTCTGTTTTTTCAGCGACTTGGTTAGCATTATACATATATGCTGCACCGCCAAATAAGATAAGCATCAAACCTAGGGTGATGAATAATAATGATTTTTGGTTCATGGGTTTAACCTCGGTTTTGCAGCAAGTAGCAGCCCAATGATGGCAGAAAATGCGACCACGGAAAGCAATGGAATAGGCAAAAAGCCAAACAGAATCATACTATCATCATCACACGGAATGCCTTGGGTACAAGGCTTCAAACCTTCAGGAATAAAGCCATAAAACAGGGCAATATGGTACAGTGTGAAACCTAAACCTACCACGGCAAAAGGTAGGGCATATTTGATGATATTTTTATCGAGCGGAAACAAACCCATAAGCAGAATGATTGCCAGTGGGAAGATGCAAATGCGTTGATACCAACACAATACACATGGCTCTAAATGCATGATTTCACTGAAAAATAGGCTGGTTAATGTGGATGCCATGGCAATCAACCATGCAATAAAAATCAGCAGCCAAGCGGTGTCTACTTTTTGCGTAGGCATCAGTTAACGGTGAGTTGTAAAAACTTGCGTTTGCCGACTTTAAGCAAATATGAACCTGCTTCAAGTTGGGTATCTTTATCGGTGACTTTTTCGCCATCAATGGATACCGCGCCTTGTTTAATCATACGCATGGCTTCGCCGTTGGATGTAGTCAAACCACCTTCGGATAATGCTTTGACTATCCAAAGTTTTCCATCTTCAACAGCGATTGTTTTTTCAGGAATATCATCGGGAATTTCTTTCTTGGCGAACTGGTTTTCAAAACCATCACGCGCCGCTTTGCCAGCTTCTTCACCATGAAAACGCGCCACAATCAACGATGCCAATTGTTTTTTGGCTTCCATAGGATGTATTGTTTTCACGTCATCCAAATCCACATCAGTCAGCAACTCATAATAACGCATCATCAAATCATCCGATGCCGACATAATTTTACCAAATTGCTCTTTGGCAGGCTCTTGAATGCCTACATAGTTGTTGAGCGACTTGGACATTTTGTTCACACCGTCCAAACCTTCAAGCAATGGCATGGTCAGAATCACTTGTGTTGGTTTATCATAAGCTTGTTGCAGTTGGCGACCCATAAGCAGGTTAAACTTCTGGTCATTACCGCCCAATTCCACATCAGCTTCCAAAGCCACCGAATCATAACCTTGCACCAAAGGATACAAAAACTCATGGATGGCAATGGCTTGCCCGCCTTTGTAGCGTTTTTCAAAATCATCACGCTCAAGCATACGTGCCACAGTTGCTTTGCCCGCAATTTGAATCAAATCTGCAGCAGACATTTTGCCCAACCATTCGGAATTAAAGCGCACTTCGGTTTTGCTCTCATCAAGCACCTTAAACACTTGCTGTTTATAGGTTTCCGCATTTTGCATCACTTCGTCTTGGGTAAGCGGTGGGCGGGTGGCACTTTTGCCTGTGGGGTCGCCAATCATGCCCGTAAAATCACCAATCAAAAATACGACTTGGTGCCCACATTGCTGGAATTGACGCAGCTTTTCCAGCAACACGGTATGACCCAGATGCAAGTCAGGTGCAGTCGGGTCAAAGCCTGCCTTGATGCGCAGCGGGCGAGCTTCTTTTTCAGCAAGTTTTAATTTTTCTTCCAAACTTCCAGCGGGCAGAATTTCTAAAGTGCCACGGGATAATAATTGCATTTGTTGTTCAATGTTCATGTTTGTATTCAATCCTTATGATGTGTGACTAACGGCGCGGGCGGCGATTTTGCCCACCACTTCTGTTGCTCTGACGGTTGCCACCACTGGGCTTTCCACCTTGGCGTGGGCGTTTTTCTGCGGCATCACCTGCTTTCAAACCTTCAGCTTTGGCATCAGGATGCGTTGGTTTGCCCAACTCAATCATTTCAGGCTTAATTTCTTTGACTGGGATCGGTTTTTTGATGTATGCCTCAATCGCAGGCACTTCAAAACAATAGCGCTCACACGCAAATGAAATCGCCACACCATCAGCGCCCGCACGACCTGTGCGCCCAATTCTATGCACATACGATTCCGCATCTTCGGGCAAATCGTAGTTAAACACATGGGTAATATCATCGACATGAATACCACGACTTGCCACATCGGTAGCAATCAGAAGTTTTAACTCACCTTTGGTAAACATTTCCAATATTTTCATACGTTTACGCTGTTGCACATCGCCTGAAATAATGCCCACATTAAAACCATGTTTGGCAAGGTTTCTGGCAAGCTTTTCGCCTGTACGTTTCTCATTGATAAACACCATGCCACGCTCAACTTTCATGCTTTTAAGCAGGTGAATCAATAGCGGCAACTTCTCATCCATCGCCGTGTGATACATGCTTTCGACAATCGAAGCAGCCGTAATATCGCCTGCTTCAGCTTGTACTTTTTCAGGGTTGTTCATGTGGTCATAAGCCAATTCCATCACACGGTGCGATAGTGTGGCGGAGAACATCAGCGATTGACGCTCATCATACTTTGGCAAGCGATTAAGCAAGAAGCGCAGGTCTTTGATGAATCCCAAATCAAACATACGGTCGGCTTCATCCAACACCATCACATCCACACACTTCAGGTCGTAGCAATGCTTTTTATGGAAATCAATCAAGCGACCGGGTGTACCAATCAGAATTTCTACACCCGTTTCAAATGGTTTTTGTTGTTTTTCATAATCCACACCACCAAACACGGCATGAACATTGATGTTGGTATATTTGGTGAGGTTGGTGGCATCACTGGCAATTTGAATCACCAATTCGCGGGTAGGGGCAATCACCAACACACGCGGTTGATTGGTTTTGCGACCTTCTTTGGCAGGTGTTTCAATCAGCTTTTTCAGCGCTGTAATCAAGAATGTGGCGGTTTTACCTGTGCCTGTTCTGCCTTGCCCTGCAATATCTTTACCCGACATGGTGATGGGGAATGCGATTTTTTGCACAGCCGATAATTCGGTATAACCCAAATCATCAATGGCATGAAGCAGTGCGTTGGGCAGCCCTAATGCTGTAAACTCAGTGTCTTTTTCAGCTTTCCAATCATCATTGGCTTCAATTGGTCCAGCAGGTGTTGGTTTGATACGTTCCATGGGTTTATGCACTTTTTTCGTGTGCGGCTTGGCTTGTGGGCGAGGTTTGCGCGGCGTATTGCCTTGCGCTTTGTGCTCACCCTCTTTCTCTTGCTGTGCTTGGTTTTGGCGAGGTTTGTGGGGCGGATGTTTACGCTTGGGTTTGTCTGTCGTATGTTGCTGTTTTGGTTTTGTTGCTTCTTTTGGCGCGGATTGTTCGTCGCTGCTTAGCGCATTTTTGATTTTTTTAATCAAACTTGAAATCATGATGTTTCCTTAGGTTTTTTCGCTGTGGTCAGCGAAGTTTGGTCTTGGTTCTTGAAGCCCGTGCGGGTCTTCGTGGATGATGACTTCTGCATCAGTCCATGTTGCTTTGATAGTAGCTTCCACTTCATCGGCAATGGTGTGGGCTTGCATCAATGTTAAATGCCCATCCAACTCCAAATGAAATTGGATAAAGTTGGTTAGCCCAGCCTTGCGGGTACGCAAATCATGAATACCTTTAACTTCAGGGTGAGAAAGCGCTAACTGCTTAATATCTTTACGTTCTTCATCAGACAATTCCTTGTCCATAAGTTGGTCGATGGCTTCAGATGCAATTTCCCATGCACTGTGCAAAATATAAAAGGCAATGGCAATGGCAAACACAGGGTCGAATCCAGCCCAGCCATACATGGTGAGTAACAAGGCAATAATCACACCAACATTGACCAATAAATCTGTTTTATAATGTACTGAATCCGCAGCGATTGCGGTGGAGCCTGTTTCTCGCACGACATGCTGTTGAAATGCAATTAATCCTGCTGTTAGTGCAATGGAAATCAGCATGACGATAATACCAACATCAATGACTTCCAGAGGATGAGGATGCAAAAAGCGGCTGATGGATTCAAGCAATAAAAATAATGATGAACCTGCAATAAACATGGATTGCCCAAGCCCTGCCAAAGCTTCTGCTTTTCCATGACCAAAGCGATGTTCTTTATCAGCGGGTTGCAAGGCATGGTGGACTGCAAATAAAGTAATCAAGGAAGCCGCAGCATCCAAACAAGAATCAATTAATGTCGCCAAAAGAGTAACCGAATCACTCCACATCCATGCAATCAATTTGGCAACAATCAAGATGAATGCCACCGATGCCGAAGCATAGGTAGCAAGGCGCATCAAACGAGCTTGTTTATCGCTTACATGCGATTTTGGCTGATTGCTTGCGTGATTATGTGCGGCCAATTTTTTCTCCGACAACAAATACCCGTTCCTGCTTTATCATTTCTAAACCCGTGGTGGGTAGCTCTGCTTCAAATTCAGCAACGTCTTCGCGTTTACCCTTGGTTTCAGGGTGTTTTGCAATCAAATAAGAGCAAATATCACAATATTCTTCAATAGAAATTTCATATGTGCCAATTTTTCGTGCTATTTTAATGATGTCTTCTTTGTCATAACCCATGAGCGGTGAGAGCAAAGGCAAGTCTGCTGCATCATAAATGACATGAATATTATCAAGGGTTTGGCTGGCAACTTGCCCCAAGGCATCACCAGT
>CAMZLG010000116.1 GCA_947311495.1 uncultured Zetaproteobacteria bacterium | reverse complement strand
GATATAAGCTATGATAAGAAAAGGGGTTGGTTCAAACTCATAACCCGAAGGTCGTCGGTTCAAGTCCGGCCCCCGCAACCAAACATGATAAAGGCTTACGAGAAATCGTGAGCCTTTTTTATTGTCTTGATAATAGCATGAGTATAAGAAGGTTGAAAACAAGGATGTCGCTATAAAGCTCTCTAGAATTTTAGGGGCTATTTAATAATGACTTGGTATGTGAGTGAGAAGTTACTGAATGCGTTCATGTTGCCTATAAAAAGGTTTTTCCAGTTTGTAATTGTACCATCAGAGCCAACAGTAGCGGGAACATATGTGAAGGTAGCCCCGTTATCTTGAGAATAGGTAGGCGCGCCCATTGTTAGCCCTGAAGGTGTGGTTGGGCTATCCACATAGTTAAATGGAGTACCCACTCCAAATGTATCCAGTACAAGTGCAGTATACGGACTTAATAAATCGGTTAAGTTAACAGTTGTTGCAATTCCATTACCAACATTAGATACAGTAACAGTATAATCAAGGGGTTGCCCTGGCATAGCAGACGTTAAGGATGCTACTTTTGAAATATTGAGTAGCGGCCCTAGCCCTGCTTCAAAGGCTTTATCAAAGATTAAAATACTCGCATTTTCAGTAATATGAGCACGTTCTGCATCGAAAGCTCGGTCTTCATCCACAGTAAGCCCTATGGCAAGATTGCTTCGACTACACTCACGCAGCCAGCCGCCATCACTACCAAATAGGGTTGCTTTATTTGCCAAAGCAAGAGGGGGGGCGGTATATGTGCCAATATAAGCTGTCGTAATACACCCGTTGTCCCAGCCTTGAATAGTGCGCGCGCTACGTATGGATTCATAACTAATGGTTACGCCAGAGGTGTCCCTCAACGTGCCCAGTGCAGTGCTGGCAACTGCAAGGTAGGCAATGGTTTCTGGCACTGTTGGCCCAGCGTAGCCACCAGCTTGAGATCGTTCAATGGCAATTTGCATATTGCTTGTTGTAATGGTGTTGGATGCAACAGTCATAAAAGGTATCGAGACATTGCTTGGGTCAATAGTAGCTTCGTTATTGATGGTTTGAATTTGTGTGATAACGGCTGGTATTACGGGGTGAATATTAGCAAAAGTCAGGGTTGCCCAAGTTGATGTGCCGGGATTACCCGAGCCATAATGTTCTGCTGCTGTAGCTATACTACCTGCTTCGAAAATATCACCATTAGGTAAAATGTGTGATCCTGGGGTGATTGCAAGGTAGGACACCGTCATGCTCGGGTGGGGACCAGCTTCATTGAGGGGTTTAAATGCAGCAATGTCGAACCCGGATGCATTGATATTGCGTAAGCGTAGCGATGCAGGTGCAACCCCTGCGCTGGTAGGTAATGCAAAGATGAGAGGGGTTGCTGAAAAGGCTGTTGGAAAAGCGACATGTGTCCATGTTGCGCTAGCAGTTACGGTTGCAGGTGTAGTAATGCTTCCTGCCTCTATACCCCCTCCTATTAAGCTTAAGTCAAAAGCCTGAGAAAATGAAATAATACTCGCTGTTTCCAAAGTATGAATGCGTTCAGCATCACTGCTCGTGTCTTCATCAACATACAAGCCAATACTTGAAGGCAATAAGGAGCAACGCCGCAGCCAACCACCATCAGCGCCATTGCGAGTGGTTTTGCTGGCTATACTGATGGGGTTTGTAAGGTATGCAGTTGTGAAGTTGGTTGTAAAGCAACCATTGTCATGTCCTGCAATACTGTTGGTGGAATTTTGGGTCTGATAGTTGATGGTGGTTGCTGCATTATCTGCAAAAGAGCTAACAATGGTTGGAAATGCTAGGTAAGCAATAGTTTCGGCAACTGTGATGGCACCCCAAGCGGATGTTTCAGACCGCTCTAGAGCAGTTTGAAATCCAGTGGTCGTAATATTTATAGCCGCTGCGGTCAGCCAAGGTGCAGACGCTGTACCAGGAACAATACCAGGCTCATTATTGGTGGTTTGAATTTGAACGTGCAGTGTAGGTGCGATAGCAAACGGGGTTGTAAAAAGAACATTGCCCCACACTGAGCCACCTGTTTTCTGTGCAACATTGGTAGTATTGAGTGTGCCTGCTTCAAAAACTGTACCATCAGGGAGCGTGTGCACACCTGCAGAAACAGCAATGTAATCAAAGGTCATGCTTGGTACACTTCCATTTGTACCGGTGGGCTCAAATACAGCAACTTCAAAACCTGATGTTGTTACATTGCGAATACGAATGCTGGCGGGATCTAGCCCTTGGTTGGTCGGCAATACGAAAACAAGCGGTGGAGCAGGATAGGTTTGTCGGAATGTTACTTGGGTGAAGTTATTGGCGACGATGGTCGGTGAAGTAAGTGTAACTTGAGAAACTTTGAAGTCTATAGCTTGACTAGCATATGGCATTAAGCACAGAAATAGTGAAAAAAAAGTATAAATTAGATGGCGCACTTCTTTCTCCTCAAAATTAGTCGCCTATAAACGTGGAGGTATTTTTATTGTTGTATGTGACCTGCAGCACAATTTGAGGGCTGGCTGGTGGGGTTACGTTGACAACAGTAGCATCAAAATAAGGTTTAAAACAAAGGATACTACGGCAAGACCTTTCCAAAAGCCGATAGGGTTGCGCTCAATGAGTGGCGCCGTTGATTTCATGAATACGGGGTTTGGATTGGATAAATCCATTTCAAATTCTGAGAAAGAATCATACCTGCGCTCAGGACTTTTGCTGACGGCTTTTTGAATGGCTCTATCCATCCAAATCGGTACATCTTGGTTATATGTTCGCACAGACACATAATCGTAGTGTTTATGCGGCTTGGCTTCTTCAAGCTTGCCATAAGGGAAATGACCACTGCTGAGCATTTCATAAATGGTGATGCCAAGCGAATACATATCACTTTTGGGTGTGGCTTCATAACCATCAAATAATTCAGGTGCTATATAATTGGCTGTGCCTTCAACGTGCATTTGTTTGATGGGGGTATAAATTTCTTCCAAACCAGAAACGCGGGTGCTACCAAAATCGATGATTTTAATCATGCTATGTTGGTCAACCATGATGTTTTCAGGTTTGATATCTTGATGCACCATTTCTTTGCGATGAAATGCCCGTAAACCTTTGATGATTTGGTGTACAATATCGCGTACTTTTTCGAGGTCAGGCTGGGGGTGGTCGAGTATCCATTGCGCCAGCGAATGACCTTCAAGGTATTCGGTGACATAATAAATACAGCTTCTTTCACGTTTGAGTTGAAGCACTTTAAACACATGTGGGTTATCGATGCGCCGCCCCACCCATACTTCATGCAAAAATTTATCGATATATGCAGGGTCATCTTCAAAGTTCACGGATGGTGTTTTGAGGACGACGGTCTCGCCACTTTCAACATCTTCCGCCAAATACACTTGAATGGTATTGCTGGTATGTAGCTCTTTGATGACTTTATAACCATCCAATTCTTGTCCTGCATTCAATGGTGGAGGAAAGGGCAGTGCGGTGAGTTTTTTGTAATACTCATTTTCATCTTGATTGGGCAGGTGGGTGATATGCAGGACTTGGGCGGTGATATTGTCATCGCTGCCTGCTTCAAGGGCTGTATTCACAATGGCTTGTGCAGCTTGTTCAGGATGCTGCTTTTGAGCGAGTTCAGCGATGACTGCATCATCAATAAACTCATGCACACCATCGGTGGTAAGCACAAACCTATCACCGACTTCAACCAACAAACTGGTGTAATCCAAGTGAACATCATGTTCACCACCCATGGCACGGGCAAGGTATGTTTTGTTTTTATCAATCACCAAACGGTGGTCTTTGGTTAAACGTTTGATTTTGCCATCTCGAATCAAATAGACACGCGAGTCACCCACGTGAAAAACATGTGCCGTGGTGGATTTAAGCACCAGCACGGCAAGCGTGGTGGCAAGGCTAAGTTCAGAGGCATAACGCACCTGCCCTTGATTATATAACCAAGAGTTGAGTGATTTGATGATTTTATCACCCGAGGTTTTGACGCTCCACGACATGGGGGTGCTCAGATAGTCATCAATGAAACCTTTGACGCAATGCTCGCTGGCTTCGCGCCCAGCTTCCGATGAACCAACGCCATCCGCAGTGACCGCTATAATGCCTTTATGTGTTAACTCACGTCCTTTGGAAATGTGAATGCCGCAGGAATCTTCATTTTGGGGTTTTAACCCTGTGATGGAGTGTTGCCCTGCTTCAACCTGCAATGTGTCTGGCATTCCTATCCCCTTATGCTGCCCCTGGTGTTATCGGATGCTTAAAATGTGTATTGTGCCACCACATACGCAAAGCTTGCGCTGTCTGCTTTGCCACCATTGCGCTCTTTCACCGCATCACCTGGATTAAAGATACTGTAGTTGCCTACAATTATTAATCCTTTCACCGATGCGACTTTATACACGACTTTCAAATCAATTTCAGTACCTGCGTCGGTTTTTGTATAGGTTGGGCTGCCTGCATACAAGGTGCCTGCGCCAACGACATTGAGCCAATCTCCCGTGGCTTTATCCAAAGATAAGAAGTGAATGTTGCCGATAAAGGTGAGTGCTTTGCTGGGCGAAGTTTTAACGGAAAGGCGAATGTCTTTCATGTTTGCCCATGAGAATCTATCCATTTCGCCGTAGTGGGCATGGTTGGTATGGAAGGGGAATACAAAGTTTTTGTGTGTGCTGGCATCCGTTTTGTCATCACCTGGGCTGTAGTCATATTCAAAGCCAAAGCGCGTTTTCCATGTGTCCAGTGAATATCCTGCTTTGAAGGCATAAGCTGATGCCTGTTGCGATACGCCTGACAACCAGTCTCCCGATTGAAACACAGCTTCAGCCGTGGCATCCATGTGATTCCATTTGCCGAAACCTCGAAGCCCGTAGGTGTTGATATTGCGGTTGGGCGCAACATTGGCGTTGCTACTGTGATTCCAATTGATGACATAGGCATCCACACCTGTTTTTGGTTTTTGTGTATAAGTTGCATACAGTCCGAGCAGATTTCTATGGCTCCAAGTGACCAAGCTGTCACCTGATGTGTTGCTGGTATTGGGTGTCATGCGCACAATATCTGCGGGGTGAACGGCAAAAGCATCCACTTTGACATTGTCTTTGTTGTAAGAAGCTTTGATGCCATCAAAGGTGCGGGCAACATCTTTCCAGCCCAAATGTCCCAGTAAGCGTTGGTCGCCATAAATCAATTGTTGTCGCCCAAGTGTGACTGTGGTGTCGCCAATATGATGTTGGATATAAGCTTGCAGAAAATCAATTTGGCTGAGGTTGGTATTGCCCGCAGCTTGGGTGTGTTGAAGTATATACACGGCTTGGGGTTGCAGATAAATGGACATGCCATTATCCAATTCTTTCTTGGCTTTGATGTATAAGCGTGAGTCTAGTTCCCAAGCGTTGTTGTTCACGCTGCTGTTAAAATTGAGATTATCAAAAGACTGATAGCGTTCTCTGAAATCGCCTGAAATCTCCCAGTCGCCTGCATAAGCCGATGAACTTATTGCGGGGCTAAGGGCAAGTAAACCTGCCAATAATGCTGTTTTTTTCATTTGATTCTCCTGATGTGATGTATTTTATTTTTGGATACTTTTTATTTAATGCAGTGCAATTTTTTCAAGGCTGCCGTCTTCATTTTCTTCATACATAAAGCCTTTGGGTTCATCTAAAATGAGCATCACCAATAGAAATACAACAAATGCTGCCGCGGCAATCACCATAAAAAATGTGTCGGATGAAACAAAAGAAAGAATGGTTAAGAAGGTTACACCGCCGACATTACCAAACGCACCTGTTGTGCCTGCAACACCACCTGTTAAACGGCGCTTAACCAAAGGAACAACGGCATATACAGCACCATTTCCAGCATTGATAAACACAGATGCCACAAGCATGACACCCACAGCAGATGCAATCGACCAATCTGGGGTGATTTGCCCCATCAAAAAGAAGCCAAGTGCAGCGCCGCCAAGGGTCAAGCCCAGTACCAATTTGCGCCCATATTTATCGCTCCAATAACCACCCATAGGGCGCATGACCAAGTTTAAACCTGCAAAAATAGAGGCAATCAAGGCGGCTTGGGTCATGCTTAGATTTGCACTGTCTTTGAATGTGTCAAAGAAGAACAAGGGAAGCATGGAAATCACGGCTAGCTCCGCACCAAAGGTAATCATGTAGGAAAAGTTCAGTGCAGCGACTTGCTTGAACTTGTAGCGATGAATTTCAGGCACAGGGCGAGCATTGGCTGCGAATAAACCTTTGTTAATTTTATAAATATTGGACACTTGATAAGCATACAAAGCAAACAATGTTGCATAAATGCTCAAGGTGATGATTGATGAAAAGATGTTTAAATTTGCAGGGCCAATTTTCCAAGCTAACACGCCCAATGCTAAATATAATGGGGAAGTCATGGCGCAATAAAGGAAGAAGTCGCCTTTGCTGGTGACTTCCATAGCACCTAAGTTTTTCGGGCGGAAATAAGTCGTGCCTTTAGGATTGTTGCTCACGGAAAAGTAGAATACAACAGAGAAGCCTAAGGCAAGGAAACCTGTGGTTGCCACAGCCCAGCGCCAGCCATCATCACCACCAATCCACAAAGCCAACGCAGGAAGAATCATGGCTGCTGCAGCCGAACCAAAGTTGCCCCAGCCACCATAAATACCTTCAGCCGTGCCGACTTGTTTGGCAGGAAACCACTCAGAGACAAGGCGGATACCAATCACAAAACCTGCGCCAACAAAACCGAGTAAAAAGCGGTAGGTTGCAAGCTCGGCATAGGTTTGCGCAAAAGCAAATAAGAAGCACATCACACTGCCTGCGGCAAGCAAGACAGAGAAGGTGATTTTAGGGCCATATTTATCGACCAACATCCCAATAATGATGCGAGCAGGAATGGTCAGTGCGACATTTAAGATGAGTAACAATTTTACTTCTTGGTCGGATAAACCAAAGGTCTCACGAATGGATGCTAAAAGGGGGGCAAAGTTAAACCAAACCATAAAGCTGATAAAAAATGCCAGCCATGACATGTGAAGAATTTTCATTTTTCCTGTAAAAGAAAAGAGGTTTATTTTGCTTTGGTCTACGCCAACGCCTGATGCTGCCATTTGGGTCTCTCCTGTGTATCATTAAACAAATTTAAAGTTGCTGTTGTACAGTATTCAGCAAGGCTAATGCCAGCATGAATAATGTGTGTTTTGGCTTAAAAACTGAAGTGCGACACACGGCAAAGGTTAAAATATAGGCAGAATATGAATTATATTTAGGCATACGGTGCGTCAGTATGTGGTAAAAGGCGAGAAACCTTATCTCTTAGGTTAGGCATGGCGTTTGCTTATATGCTGATAAGACAAGCTTGGAAAGAGGTTAAGATGAGTGATAAGAAAAAATTAGTAATGATTGGTAATGGTATGGCGGGTGTGCGTGCCATTGAAGAGATTTTGAAAGCCAATCCCGATATGTTTGAGATTACCATTTTTGGTGCAGAAAAATATCCCAATTACAATCGTATTATGTTATCGCCTGTGCTTGCGGGTGATACCACCATTGAAGATATTATCTTGAATGACGAGCAATGGTATAAAGATAACGGTATCAAGTTGCACATGGGCAAGAAGGTCACGGAAATTCAGCGTGGTCAGAAAAAAGTAATTGCTGAAGATGGTACAGTGGCTGAATATGATAATTTGATTATCGCCACAGGCTCAAATCCATTTATTATTCCAATTCCTGGGCATGATAAAGATGGCGTGATTGCGTTCCGTGATATTGATGATTGCGATAAAATGTTTGAAGCTGCTAAAACATACAAAAAAGCAGCCGTGATTGGTGGTGGTTTACTTGGGCTTGAAGCTGCTAAAGGTTTGTTGAACCTTGGTATGGAAGCCACTGTGATGCATGACCAAGATACCTTGATGAATATGCAACTCGATAGTGTGGCTGGTGAAATGCTAAAAACTTCTTTGGAAGAGCAAGGTATGCAATTTAAAATGTCTACCCTGACGACTGAAGTGCTGGGAGACCAGCGTGTTGAAGGGCTTAAATTTAAAGATGGTTCAACATTAGATTGTGACTTATTGGTCATGGCTGTGGGTATTCGCCCGAACAAAGCACTGGCGGAAAGCTGCGGTTTGTTCTGCAACAACGGCATTGTGGTTAATGATTATATGCAGACAGTCACCGATGCATCGGTGTATGTGGTGGGTGAATGTGCTGAGCATAGAGGTGTGGCGTATGGTCTTGTTGCACCGCTGTTTGAACAAGCGAAAGTGTTGGCATATCAAATCACAGGTAATGGCTTAAAAGCGTATGAAGGTTCGGTGGTTTCCACCAAGCTGAAAGTATCAGGTATTGATGTGTTCTCCGCTGGTGATTTCATGGGTACACCGGGTGCCGATGTGATTGAGCTGTTGGACAAACACGGTGGCGTGTATAAAAAAATGGTCTTGGAAGATGATAAAATCAAAGGTGTGGTCATGTTTGGCGACACGGCGGATGGTCCAACCTTTTTCCAATGGATGCAAGATGGTAAAGACATTTCAGAAATGCGCTCGACTATGCTGTTTTCAGCATCAGGTTTGGGTGACTCAGGGCATTCAGGCATAGACCAAGCATCTGCCATGAGTGATGACACGGTGGTCTGTGGTTGTAATGGTATCACCAAAAAAGATGTGGTTGATGCGATTACCAAAGAAGGTTTAACCACACGCAAAGAAGTCACGGCATGCACCAAAGCAGGTGGTTCTTGCGGGGGTTGCTTGGGGCTTGTTGACCAAATCCTTGCATCCACTTTGGGTACATCCTTTGTTGAATCCGAGAACGACCCAATTTGTGGTTGTACGGAGTTCAACCATGAACAAGTGAAAGAACAAATTAAAAATAAAAAACTTACCCACGTCCGCGAAGTGATGAATGTGATGGACTGGAAAGGTGAAGGTTGCCAAGTGTGTCGCCCTGCGATTAACTATTATATTGGTATGACTTGGCCTGAAGATTCAGAGGATGACCGCACATCGCGTATCGCCAATGAAAAAATGCACGCCAACATCCAAAAAGATGGAACTTTCTCTGTGATTCCACGCATTTATGGCGGTGTAACCACGCCCGATGAGCTGATTAAAATTGCAACGGTAGCCAAGAAATATAATGTGCCTACGGTGAAAGTCACAGGTGGTCAGCGCATTGATTTGCTGGGTGTAAAAAAAGAAGATTTAGCACCGATGTGGAAAGACTTGGATATGGCATGTGGTTATGCTTACGGTAAAGCGTTGCGCACCGTGAAAACATGCGTGGGTTCAGAGTGGTGCAGGTTTGGCACGCAAGATTCCACATCTTTGGGCATACATTTGGAAAAACAACTCGACCATATTTGGTTCCCTGCCAAGGTGAAGTTGGCAGTATCGGGTTGCCCGCGAAATTGCGCTGAAGCCACAATTAAAGATGTAGGCATTGTGGGCGTTGAAGGCGGTTGGGAAATCAGCACGGGTGGCAATGGTGGCGTGCATGTGGTGGCAACTGAATTGTTGTGTATTGTGGAAACGGCTGAAGAAGTGGAAGAAATTACCAAAGCTTATTTACAACACTACCGTGAAACAGGTCGTCATAATGAGCGCACCGCACCTTGGCAACAGCGTGTGGGTTTGGAAAGTATTAAAGCCGTGGTTGTGGATGATATTGAAAATCGCAAAGCTTTGGTGGCGCGTTTACATGCTTACCTTGATGCACAAGCGCATGACCCATGGCAAGCGCGTGTTGAAGATGCCGATAAAGGTTATGAAAAATTTACGGAATATAAACCGATTGATATTCCTGTTCGTGTGGAGTCAGTATAATGTCTGAAAAAAACTGGGTAGAAGTTTGTAAATTGGAAGAAATCCCACCATCGCAAGCGCGTACAGTTCGCGCCGACAACACAGTGATTGCCGTGTTTCGTTTGACCAATGATAGGGTCAAAGCCTTGGAAAACCGTTGCCCACATAAAGATGGACCCTTGGTGGATGGTATTATTTCAGGTGATGATGTGTTGTGCCCATTGCACAACTGGCGCATTCATTTGGATGATGGGCAAGTGCATGAGCCTGATGAAGGTTGTGTTAAAACGTATGCCGTGAAAGTCGAAAACGGCACAGTTTTCTTAAGCGTCTAAGCTGAATGTGACGCACAAAGTCAACAGCGCCTGCTCTTATTGTGGAACAGGTTGCGGCATTGTATTGGAAACCGATGGTGAAAAAATCATTTCACTCAACGGCGATACCCAGCACCCCACCAATCAAGGTAAACTCTGCTCCAAAGGCAGAGAGTTGCACAAAACGGTGGACAGCAAAGACCGCCTGCTTGTGCCGCAATTGCGTACATCCTTGGATGCACCCTTTGCCCCTGTGGATTGGGATACGGCTTTAAATCATACCGCGCAGAAGTTTGCCGATATTATTCAAGAATATGGTCCTGATGCGGTGGCATTTTATGTGTCGGGGCAATTGTTGACTGAAGATTATTATGTGTTTAACAAACTCATGAAAGGCTTTATTGGCAGCAATAATATTGATACCAATTCAAGGCTTTGCATGAGTTCGGCTGTGGCAGGATACAAGCGCGCGTTTGGTGCAGATGGCCCCCCCACATGTTATGATGATATTGAAAAATCCAGTTGCTATTTTATCACTGGTGCAAACCCTGCGTATGCCCACCCCATTGTTTTTCGCCGATTAGAAGCTGCTAAGGAAGCGAACCCCGCTTTAAAAGTGATTGTGGTTGACCCGCGCCGCACCGATACATGCTCGATTGCAGATTTACACTTGCCGCTTAAACCCGGTACGGATGTGGTGTTGTATCAAGCCATGTTACATGTGTTGCTGCAAGAAGGATTTGCAGACGAAGATTATATTGCGAATCACACGGTTGGTTTTGCTGCAGTCAAAGAAAAAGCATTGGCATTGAATGTGGGCGAAGCAGCAGCGATTTGTGGTTTAAATCCTGAAGACATTATCCAAGCAGCGCGCTGGTTTGGTGAGAACAAAACTTTGTCCTTTTGGACGATGGGGCTTAATCAATCTTCATCAGGTTCTGATAAAAACAATGCCTTAATCAATTTACACTTGGCAACAGGGCAGGTGGGTAAAGAAGGTTGTGGACCATTTTCACTGACAGGGCAACCCAATGCTATGGGTGGTCGTGAAGTGGGCGGCATGGCAAATATGTTGGCAGCACATCGGGATTATACCAATCCCCAGCATCGCAAAGAAGTAACAGATTATTGGGGTGTGGATGATGTGTCATCCAAGCCAGGTTTAACCGCCACAGAATTATTTTCAGCCCTTGAAGAAGGTACAGTCAAAGCGGTGTGGATTGCTTGTACCAACCCGATTGTGTCTATGCCTGATGCCAAACGCGCAGAAGCAGCGTTGAAAAAAGCAGAGCTAGTGATGGTATCCGATGCTTATCATCCCACCGATACCACCAAACTGGCGCATGTATTGTTTCCAGCGTCAGGTTGGGCGGAAAAACATGGCACCATTACGAATACGGAACGCCGCATTACCCACCTTCAACAAGCCATTCCCAAAGCAGGTTTGTCGCGGGATGATTGGAAAATTGTGGCAGATTTTGCGGTGGTGTTGGGCAATAAATTGGGTAAAAACTGGTCGCAAGCCTTTGCTTATGACACAGCCAGTGATGTATTTGATGAACATTGCGGTTTAACCAAAGGTATGGACATTGATATTTCAGGTTTGTCGTATGCGGTGTTGGATGAGTTTGGACCACAGCAATGGCCATATAAAAAAGGAGATAAACCCAACCAAATCAAACGGTTATACACTGATAATATTTATGAAACGGCAGATAAAAAAGCACATTTTATTGATGTGGATTACCGCCCAGTCGCTGAACCCACCGATGAAAAATACCCATTATCTTTAACCACGGGTCGTATCCGTGACCAATGGCATACCATGACCAAATCGGGTGTTGTACCACAATTGATGCAGCATATTCCCATGCCAACTTTGCAGATTCATCCAGATGATGCAGCGAAGTTTGGTATCAAAGATGAACAGTTGGTTCAACTTGATTCAAGGCAAGGGCGGGTGATTGCACCTGCGCAAATCAGCAAAGATATTCGCCAAGGTCTATTATTTTTACCCATGCACTGGGGCGAAATGACGGCCAAGGGTGGCAGAGCCAATAATCTGATTAAAACAGCGGTTGACCCTGTATCCAAAGAGCCTGAATTTAAACATGCCGCCGTGCGTATCGCACCGTTTCAAGCTGCTTGGCACGGTATGATGTTGATGGCTGGGCAACATACGGATTTGGGTCGCAAAATGATTGAGCCCTACACTTATGGTGTGGTGGCGTGTGCTGGGCAGAAGTATCCTGTTACATCCATTGATTTGGCATGTACACAACCACTTCAAGATGAACAATACAAACGCTTAGACCATATTTTAGAGCAAGGTAAACCCTTTGAAGTCTTGACCTATTCCGACCGCAGGTTGGGCATCAACCGCAAAGCATGGATTGATGCTGATGGTCATCTTGTCGCTGTGCGCTGGGTGGGCGGTGATATTGGTGAAGCCAAATGGCTGCGCAAACTCATGCTTGAAGGCACGGATGTGGGTGATATGCGCCCATTTTTGCTTGCGCCAAGCAGTGTGGTCAACACCGAAGATACCAAAGGAAAAATCATCTGCGCTTGCCATAATGTGGGTGAAATCGAAATCAAAGAAGCCATCGCTAGCGGCTGTGGTGATTTGGAAACCTTAAAGAACTGCACCAAAGCAGGCACAGGTTGCGGTTCGTGCGTTCCTGAGATGAAAAGACTATTGTCGCAGGTATGAACGCAAGTCCGATTCGCTTTTACCCCAAACAACAAGCCATGAATTTGGCGAATGAACTGCATGACTCTTTTGGACGTAGATTAAACTACTTACGCATTTCAGTGACCGACAGATGCAATATGCGTTGCGATTATTGCAGACCTGCGGCAGATGCCTACAAAGCAGAGCCGCGTTCTCATATTCTACAATTTGAAGAGATTGAGCGCATTGTGCAGGTCGCTGCATCTATGGGTGTGAACAAGGTGCGTATCACTGGTGGCGAGCCTTTGGTGCGCAAAGATTTACCCAAGTTGATTGAGAAAATCGCAAACATTGATGGTATCACCGATTTGGCGATGACCAGTAACGCGACTTATTTGGCAAAACATGCCCAAGCCTTAAAAGATGCAGGTTTACATCGCATCAATATCAGCTTGGACACGCTTCATCCCCTGCGCTTTCAAAAGCTTACAGGTTCTGATTTGCAATCTGTGTTGGATGGCATTCAAGCGGCTAAAGATGCGGGTTTGTTGCCGATTAAACTCAACACCGTTTTGATGAAAGGCATCAATGAAAACGAGGTTGCTGAGCTCATTGATTTTGCAACGGCTATGGGTGCAACGATTCGTTTTATTGAGCTGATGCCGATGAAGCAGGGCATGGATTGGGAAAAGCATTATGTATCCATTGAAGATATTTTGGCGCGTGATGATGTACAAGCCCGTGTTGAGGTCGGTGATATGACCACGGGTAATACGGCGGCGCGGTATTTACCTCTCAAGCATGGCAAGGGTGAGGTTGGATTTATTATGCCCATGTCGGACAGGTTTTGCGATGGGTGTAATCGCCTGCGTTTAACTGCCGATGGCGGCTTGCGCTCATGTTTGCCAGCGGATAAACAAATGAACTTGCGTGATGTGTTAAGAAATGGTGGCACAGACGATGATATTCGTAGCGTATTCATGCGTTCGGCGCTGATTAAACCTGAAATCGGTATTTATGATTTTAGTGCGGATGCGGATAAACGTTCGATGATTCATGTTGGTGGCTAATGTCTTTTTGGCCACGGATAAACGCAGATAAACACAGATTAAAATTCTCTGCGTTCATCGGTGTTCATCTGTGGCTACTGTTTGGTTCGTTATCTTATGCGCAAGAAACCATCACGGTGGCAGTGGCATCAAGTTTTTATAGCCAAGCACAACATATCAGCGAACAGTTTGAGGCGACACATGATGTGAAAGTGCGTTTGGTTTCAGGTGCAACAGGTAGACTTTTCAATCAAATCAAACAAGGCGCACCCTTTGATATTTGGATTGCTGCCGAAACAGAGCGACCTGCATTGCTTCATCGTGAACACAAACGCATGGGTGAAGCTTACTTGGGCATTCAAGTTGGAAAAAAGCTTAGCAATGTAGAAGCCTTACAAAAAAACAGCATCCAACATATCGCCATTGCCAATCCTGATGTTGCACCCTTTGGTTTGGCTGCCAAAGCCATGTTACAAAGCCAAGGTTTATGGGAGTTATTAAAACCCAAGCTTGTCTATGCACAAAATGCCATGCAAGCTGCCATGATGGTCAATCAAGGTTTAATCGATGCAGGATTTGTGCCGATTGCAGATAAAACACACGCTTTGGCAACAGTGCCCTATGTGGCGGTGTTGCTTTCGCATAAACCCAATGCGCAGCTTTTTTATCAAGTATTAGGAAGCGAGGTTTCAACCTCGCCAAGTAAGCAGTCTCATAGCGCGACTAAAGTCGCACCTCCAAAAGGAAGTGAGGCTTCAGCCTCGCCTAATTATAACAAACCATGAAACATCATCATTTACCGCATATTGACCTACCGAAGCATTACCAATTTGTCACTTTTCGCACCAAAGACAGCACAGATGATTTCTTGCTCAAATTGTATGCACAAAATAAGCCTAACCTAGAGAAACAAGTAGCGGTTGATGCGTATTTGGATAGTTCAAATCAAGGTGCGCATCTTAATGGCGAAGCTCTTTCACAATTAAAGCATTTTTTATGTCAAAAAGATGGTGAACTTTATAAGCTTATTTGCTTTGCGATTATGCCAAATCATGTCCATATGTTGTTTAAACCACTTCAAAGCTTTTCGGTAGTGATGCAAAAAATAAAAGGTGGAAGTGCAAGGCTATTGAATGAACTCATGAATCGAAAGGGTAGTTTTTGGGCAAAAGATTATTATGATAAGTTGATTCGAGATGAGAAACACTTTCAAACGGTTTATCGTTATATCCAACAAAATCCAATGAAGTTGAAGGAAAATAGCGCGACTAAAGTCGCACCTCCAAAAGGAAGTGAGCGGTTTTATGGTATTTACGAATGATTGAATCATTGTTTATATCTTTGCAACTTGCGCTGATAACAACGCTTATTTTATTGCTGGTATCACTTCCGCTGGCGTATGTGTTGGCATTCAAATCTTTTTTCGGGCGCACGGTTTTAGAGGTTTTCGTGGCATTGCCTTTGGTGTTGCCGCCAACGGTATTGGGCTATTATGTATTACTGTTGATTGCGCCTGATTCGTTGGTGGGTAGTGCATGGTCTTCACTTTTTGATAGCTCCTTAGCTTTTTCTTTTTCAGGCATGGTGGTGGCATCTGTGGTGTATTCTTTGCCGTTTGCCGTACAACCCATGCAGCAAGCTTTTCGCGCCATTCCTGCAAACTGGTTGGAGCTTGGCAAGGTGCAAGGCATGAATATGGGGCAAACATTACGCCATATTATCTTGCCTGCATCCAAAGGCGGTGTGTTGGTGGCGGCAGCACTGTCGTTTGCCCATACCATGGGTGAGTTTGGTGTGGTGTTGATGGTGGGCGGCTCAATCCCGGGTGAAACCAAGGTTGCCAGCATTGCCTTGTTTGAATTTGTCGAAATGCAGCAGCAAACAGAAGCGGCACAACTGGCATTGATTTTGATGGGTGTATCCTTTTTGATGTTGATTTTGGTGTATAGCGTGAACCGAAAACCTTTATTGGGCGGGTCATGAGCCAAATCAATATCCAAACCAAGCTGGGTGCTTTGAATTTACAGGGGCAAGTAAATTTTGCCAATGAAGTCATCATCATTTCAGGTGAAAATGGCGCGGGTAAAACATCATTGCTGCGCTGCATTGCAGGTTTACAAGCGTGTTCGGGTTCGATATTGGTGGGTGAGAAAGTTTGGCTGGACTCTGCCGCAGGTTTTGCATTACCCACGAATCAACGAGGGCTTGGTTTTGTTTGGGCAGAAGAAGTGTTGTTGCCGTGGTTGGATGTGGCGCAAAATATTCAATTGGGCGTGGCGCAAGAAGGTAAGACATGGTTTTTGCAAGTGTGTGAGCAGTTGGAAATCAGCCACTTGCTCAAACGCAAACCTGCCATGTTATCCACGGGCGAAGCGCAGCGGGTCAGCCTTGCCAGAGCTTTGTATCGCAAACCATCCATGTTGTTGTTGGATGAACCCTTTTCCGCGCAAGCGCCTGATATTCGGGCAAGATTGCGTCAGGTGTTGAAAGATATGCAGCAAACATTAGCTATACCGCTGTTGATGATTAGCCATGATGCCGAGGATGCTAAAGTATTGGCGCATCAGCATTGGCGAATGCGTGAAGGAATGCTTATGACAAGCGTATCAGGCACAGAATTATTAGCCGCAGATGAACACCGATGAACAGAGAATGTCTGTGTGTGTATCTGTCTTGGTTAAGGAGAAATTATGAATGATTTAACCCATTTCGATAAAGCAGGGCGCGGGCGCATGGTGGATGTATCCGATAAAGAAGTCACCACGCGCATTGCGGTTGCCAGCGGTGAAATTCACATGTTGGAAAACACCTTAGCGCATATCCAGCAAGGCAAACTCAAAAAAGGTGATGTACTCGCCATTGCCGATGTAGCAGCGATTATGGGGGCGAAAAAAACACCTGATTTGATTCCCATGTGTCACCCGCTGATGCTTTCAGGCATTGATGTATCGTTTTCAGAGCTTACACAAGTCTGCGGCTTGAAAGTGCAAGTGTCGGTGAAGTGCAAAGGCAAAACAGGCGTGGAAATGGAAGCCTTAACCGCCGTCAGCGCGGCATTACTCACCATCTATGATATGTGCAAAGCCGTGGATAAAGGGATGCGCTTGACGAATATCCAACTGGAAGAAAAAACGGGTGGTAAGTCGGGCGATTTTAAGCGCGATTGACTTTTTCTTGCCAGTTAAATATAATTACATATGTAGTTACATTGCAAGAGGTGTGTTATGCAATTAAATGTGGTAAAAATAGGTAATTCTAGAGGCGTTCGCATCCCTAAGAAGGTGTTAGACCAATGCCAAGTGGACGATGTTGTAGACTTGAGTGTAGAAAACAATGTGATGATGCTAAAACCTGTGCATAGGAAACCGCGCGAAGGTTGGGCAGAGGCGATTGCAGCGAGCAATACCAAGCATGGTGAAGAACCTATGGATAAAGCATGGCTAGAAGCAGACTTATTGGGTGGTGCAGAAGTGGAAGATTGGGAGTGGTAAAGCCCACGCTTTCTCAATTTCAGGTTTGGTTGGTTCAACTTAATCCGACACAAGGTCATGAAATCAATAAAGTGCGACCATGTGTCATTATATCCCCCAATGAAATGCAAGGCTTGGGCACAGTGCTGATTGCACCCATGACCTCTAAAGGGTTTGCTTATCCGTGTCGTGTTTCATGTAAGATTGAAGGTAAAAAAGGCTT
>CAMZLG010000115.1 GCA_947311495.1 uncultured Zetaproteobacteria bacterium | reverse complement strand
TAACACGATTTGAGATTATTGATGGTCAGCGTAGGGAGTCTCAACATATTGAAGTTTCGTTAGAAGAAGCGTTGTCAGGTGATGAGGGTGCCAATATTAAGTTGCAGCCATATGATGTCATAACAATTCGCCAAGTAAGCAACTGGAGGGCTGGAGAACAGGTCATACTCAGTGGTGAAGTGAAGTATCCTGGTACGTATCCGATTGAAGATGGAGAAAAGCTTGCCGCTCTCATTAAGCGTAGTGGTGGGTTCTCTGATAAAGCATATTTGAAAGCGGCAGTGTTTACACGTGTTTCTATTCGAGAAGAGCAGCAAAAACAGATTGATGATATGGCTGCTCGTATGGAAGCAGAAATAGCAGGGGAAGAGAAAGCTATTGCCACGTTGAATGACCAAATCCTAAGAGGACATAAAGAAAAAGGTTTGTTGGCGGCAAAACGTGTGTTGGAGCAAATGAAACAAACCAAGGCACTGGGCAGGTTGGTGATTAAACTTGAAGATATTAAAGATTTGGAAAACAGTGAGTTTAACTTAACACTTAGGGATGGTGATGGATTGTATGTACCGAAGAAACCTGATGAGGTTACAGTGATTGGGCAGGTGTATAACACAACAGCATTGTTGTATCGCAAGAAATATGATTTAGACGACTACATTGATGCGGCAGGTGGCATAACCCGCATGGCAGATGAAGATAATATTTATGTGGTGCGTGCCAATGGCTTTGTGGATAGGGCTGGCTCATGGGGCAGCACACGGATTTACCCCGGTGATGCGATTGTTGTCCCTGAAGACCTGAATCAATTTAACTTATTGGATAGCACTTTGGACTGGTCGCGTGTGTTGATGCAAATTGGTGTTGGTTTGGCTTCATACAAAACGATTGGGGTGTTTTAATGGGCAACACAACGGATGAAAACAAACAAACAAATATGCCAGTGGATCCTAGGATGATGCAGGCCATGTATGGCATGATGCCTGAGGAAGATGAGATTGACCTTCTTGAATATTGGAATGTGATTTGGAAGAAGAAACTTTTCATCTTTGGTGTTTCATTTTTAGCTGCGGTGTTGGCTGCTGGCGCTGCCTTGACTATGCCTAACATTTATCGCGCTGAAGCGTTGCTTGCCCCAGTGGGTGGTGAGGAAAGTAAAGGTGGCTTGTCATCTATGTTAGGCGGCTTGGGTGGCATCGCATCACTTGCGGGTGTGTCTTTGGGTGGCGGCGGTTCGGTGGAGCAAAATATTGCTGTGCTCAAATCCAGAGAATTTATTTGGGGGTTTGTTAACGATGAAAAGCTGATGTCTGTTCTTTTTGAAGATGATTGGGATGATGAAAAGAAACAGTGGCTTGAAACAGACAAAGAGAACCAACCGACTTTATGGGACGCTTGGCGTTTACTCATTGAGGATGGGGTATTAAGTGTAAGTGTGGATAAAGATTCAGGTTTAGTGCACTTATCCATGGATTGGGAAGACCCTGAGTTTGCCGCAATATGGGTGAAAAAGTTAGTGTATAGAGTAAATACATATTTACGTGAGCAAGCGATTCAGCAAAGTGAGCGCAAACTTCAATATTTAAATGATGAGCTGAGTAAAACAAAAATTGCAGAAAATAGGCAGGCATTGTTTGAGTTAATTTCAACCGAGCAAAAGCAAGCCATGCTTGCGAATACGCAACAAGATTTTGCATTTCGGGTGATTGACCCTGCGGTTGTGCCCGATAAAAAAATAAAGCCTAAACGTGCAATAATTGTAATTTTAACCGCTTTCGTGGTGGGCTTCTTGGCGGTTGTTTTTGTGTTTATTCAAGAAGGTTTACGCAAACGCAAAGAAGAGGATGTTGTCGATGAATGAAAATAAAAAATCATCCAATGTGGTATGGCATCAAGGTGAAGTATCCAGAGAAGATAAAGAGAAACGTAATGGGCATAAAGGTGTAGTGCTTTGGTTTACGGGTTTATCGGGTTCTGGTAAATCAACGCTTAGTCATGCTGTAGAGCATAAACTGTTTCAAATGGGTGCACATACCACAGTGTTGGATGGTGATAATGTGCGACATGGTTTATGTGGAGACCTGGGCTTCTCTGATGTGGCTAGGCGAGAGAATATTCGCCGTGTGGGTGAAGTGTCTAAATTGTTCGTTGATGCAGGCGTGATTGTGTTGACCGCATTCATTTCACCGTTTAAAGAAGATAGAGATGTGGTTCGCAAGCTTCATCATAATGATGACTTTATTGAAGTGTATTGTGCAGCGTCCCTAGAAGCCTGTGAAACACGTGATGTGAAAGGTTTATATCAGCGTGCGAGAAAAGGTGAAATCAAAGACTTTACGGGTATTTCTTCACCCTATGAAGCACCTGAGCAAGCGGAAATTGTGGTGGATACAGGCTCTTTAAGTTTGGATGCGTGTGTTGAGGAAGTTATGATGCATTTACAAAATAAAGGTGTGATTCAAGCATGAGTGAAATTAAAGCAGTGATTCTTGCAGGTGGTTCGGGTACACGGCTTTGGCCCATGTCGCGCCAGCAATTACCCAAACAGTTTTTAAAGCTAGGTGGTGAAGAGTCTTTACTTGCAGCAACGATTTCTCGCCTTGCCCCTAAAATCAAACAAGATGATGTTTGGGTGGTGACCAATGAAGCACATGCCACTGGCGAAGCATTTTCTGAGTTGAATCATTTGCATACCATCTTAG
>CAMZLG010000114.1 GCA_947311495.1 uncultured Zetaproteobacteria bacterium | reverse complement strand
TTTATAGTGCATAAACTTATTCACATTATCGCCCAGAGCTGCTTCAAGAAGATGCTCTTTTTGTTCCAAGTGCCGCTTCATCGCACCCACAGCAGGGGCCGCCAATTCAGGGCGGGCAAGGGCATACAGAACTTGCCCCTCGTGCAAACTATCGGATATTTTATGTTTAATTTGTCGCCATGCACCTTGGTTGACGGGCTCTTCTTGAAGCCACAAAACTTCATTACAACCTTGATATGGCTCTTGTTGAAGCATGGTTTTTAGTTCTTGTTCAGGGAAGGGGTATAAGCGCTCAATACGAATGCTATGCACATCTGTAACCCCTAATTTCTCTCGCATTTCAAGCAAATCAAAGTGCACCTTACCGCTACACAATACAATGCGTTTACATGACTGGCCTGGTGCTTTTATTTCAGGTAATACAGGTAAGAAGCCATGGTTGGTAAAATCTGAAGTCATGGATGTGGATGCTTTGTTACGCAGCATACTTTTGGGTGCCATGATGATTAAAGGTTTGCGGGTATTGATGAGATATTGGCGGCGCAAAAGGTGGAATAACTGGGCAGGTGTGGATGGATAAACCACTTGCATATTATCATCAGCGCAGAGCTGTAAATAGCGTTCAAGTCTTGCCGAAGAATGTTCTGCACCTTGCCCTTCATAACCGTGCGGTAGCCATAAGACTAAGCCAGACATGCGTTTCCATTTGGATTCACCTGCGGCAATGAATTGGTCAATTACTACTTGCGCCATATTGGCAAAATCGCCGTATTGCGCCTCCCAAATCACCAAAGCTCTCGGTTCAGCAACCGAATACCCATATTCATAAGCCATCACAGCCATTTCAGAGAGCATACTATCAATCACCAAAAAGCGAGACAGCTTACCTTGGGTTAATGCTTTGAGTGGCATAAAACTTTTGCCTGTTTCTTTATCATATACAATGGCATGGCGGTGAAAAAAAGTACCCCGCCCAGAGTCTTGCCCAGCAAGGCGAACCCAACCGCCATCATCCAACAATGTGGCATACGCCATCATTTCTGCACAACCCCAATCAATAGCCTGCTCCCCATCCATCATGGCGATGCGACTTGTATAAATCTTTTTCACTTTAGGATGAAGTGAGAAGTTATCAGGCACAGCTGTTGCCAAGCGCGACAAACGCGATAAATCATCAGCATTTACAGTGGTCTCAGGCTCAGTTGCACCATCACGTTTAAAACCTTCCCAACGACCATGCAAACTGTTTTCAAGCTTGGGTGCTTGTGGGTTGTGCGCCAAGTTTTCACGGCGAATATTGTCCAAACATGTTCGATACATGGTGATGGCTTCTTCGCTCTCAGTCAAAGTCATGACATTATCATTTGCCAGTGTTTGACGATAAATCTCTAGCGTAGTGGGATGGGTTTTGATATGAGCATACATCTTCGGCTGGGTAACTTCGGGTGCATCGGCTTCGTTATGCCCAAGCCTGCGGTAACACACCAAATCAATGACCACATCGCTACGAAACTTATGACGGTAATCCATCGCCAATTCCATCGCCATACAACATGCCTCAGGGTCATCCCCATTTACATGTAACACAGGTGCTTGCACCAGCTTGGCAACATCGGTGCAATAGAATGTGGAGCGGGCATCAAAAGGATTGGTGGTGAATCCAATTTGATTATTCACCACAATATGAACCGTTCCACCAGTGCGATAGCCCGATAAATCACCAAGATTTAGAGATTCTGCCACAATACCTTGCCCTGCAAATGCAGCATCACCATGAATCAATACACCCATGACTTCACGCCGCGCACTGTCATTGCGCCTGCATTGGCGCGCACGCACACTGCCCAAGACTACGGGCGAAATAATTTCTAAGTGAGAAGGGTTAAAACCTAATGATAAATGCAGATTACCAGACTCGGTTTCAATATCTGATGAGAAACCCATGTGATATTTTACATCACCCGCACCTTTTTCAGTATCATGAAATTGATTGCCTTCAAATTCAGTAAATATATCACCCAATGATTTACCCAAAGTGTTGGCAAGCACATTGAGCCGACCACGGTGTGCCATACCCATAATCATTTCTTTCACGCCATGTTTGCCAGCGCGCTGGATTAAGCTGTCCAACATGGGAATGAGGCTTTCGCCACCTTCCAACGAGAAGCGTTTTTGCCCCGTGTAGCGGGTTTGTAAAAAGCGCTCAAACTGCTCTGCCCGCATCAGTTTACCAAAAATTCGATTGCGTTTGTCGGCATCAAAGGTTGGTGTTGAGCGCGTGCCTTCCAAATGGTTTTGAAACCAGTTACGGCGCGGTGTATCACTGATATGGGTCAGCTCAGGTGCGATGTGCCCGCTGTATGTCTGTTGTAAAATCGCCAGAATCTCTCGCAAGGGTAAAGACGGTGGTGCAACCAAATCACCTGTGGGAAAATGCGCATCCAAATCTTGATCGCTTAAACCGTAATATGCTAGTTCCATATCTGGGCTGGGCATGGGTTTATGCAGCTTGAGCGGGTCTAGGTCGGCATGAAGGTGTCCGTGCATTCGCCATGCATTGATGAGATAAAGTGCGCGAGAGGGGTATTCAATATCTTGATAGTCTGTCGTTTCTTTCACTTGCGGCTGCACCACAGGGGTAGCAGGCGAAGTTTTTTCTTTGAGGGATGTATCCATATTCAGCGGTGTAACCCGCATGGATTGTTTTAATTTTTCAAGAAGGTTGGCATGACTTTTTTTGTCCTGTGGCACTTCAGCCCTCCTTAAAGGTTAGAAAAAATATAGTGTGAGTTTAACGCACCCTCTCGTTTAAAAGCAAGATTATAGCCAAAGTTAAAGCCACCGCATTAGAAAGCGCACAATTTTCTTTGTGCCTTTAGAAAACAGTTTATCCGCATAAAAGCTGCCTGCAATACGTTTGTTCACTTCGGCAAGGGTTGGATAGGGTGCAATGGCTGATGCCATGGCTCCGATTTTCATCTTTTGTGAAATGGCTAGAATCCAAGGCTGAATCAATTCGCCAGCATGAAGCCCCACAATGCTTGCACCCAAAATTATCCCTTTGGGTGTCACCACGACTTTCACCAAACCTTCGGTGCGTTGTTCGGCTTGGGCTCTATCGTTTTCAGTGAAATCCCACTTGAGAATGCGAACCTTGATGCCTTGTGTTTTAGCATCGGCTTCGGTCAAACCCACATGCGCGAGTTCAGGGTCAGTGTAGGTTACCCAAGGTACAGCGGAATAATCCACTTTGGCAGGTATCTTGAACAAGATATTGCGAATGATAATGCCCGCTTGATATGCCGCCATGTGGGTAAATTGATAGGGGCCAGCCACATCGCCAATGGCAAATACTTTTTTATTGCTGCTTCTTAAGCGTTCATCCACTTCAATGCCACGTGGCGAATAGGTTACGCCTGCTACTTCAAGGTTTAAACCATTCACATTGGCTTTGCGACCTGTGGCAATGAGCAAGTGAGACCCTTGAATATCACACACTTTGGTGCCGCTTCCATCATCTTCATCGAAGAAGGCATGGATAGCATTGCCATGTTTTTCAAAGCGTAAATTGTTCACACCTTCGTGGAAGTTGATACCTTCTTTGCTAAGGTATTGAATCACGATAGATGTTAAATCAGGGTCATCTTTGGCAAGCAGTTGCATAACTTCAATCACAGTGACTTTTGCGCCTAACCTGCGATGGGCTTGGGCTAATTCGATGCCAATGGGACCACCACCAATGATAATAAGATGTTCAATGGGTTCTTTATTATCAAAGATATTTTCGTTGGTGAAGTAGGGCACATCATTCACGCCTGCAATCGGCGGCACAAATGCTGATGAACCTGTTGCCACCACAACATACTTGGCTTTAATCAGCTTATCACCAGCTTTGATGGTATTTTCATCGACAAATTCAGCCGCCGCTTGAATCACATTCACGCCCATACCTTCAAAGCGTTCTACGGAATCATTGGGTTCAATTTGTGCAATCACATCATGAATATGCCCATGCACCTTTGCCCAATCCACATTCGGTTCAACTGCATCCATGCCAAAGCTTTGCGCATCACGCATGGTTTGCGCAACATGCCCTGCGGCAAGGATTGCTTTGGACGGCACACAACCTGTGTTCAAACAATCACCACCCATCTTGCCTTTTTCGACAAGCACAACGCTTGCACCCATTTGCACCGCACCTGCGGCAACAGACAAACCACCGCTGCCTGCGCCAATCACACAAATATCTGTCTGGATTGTCGTTTCATTGCTCATGCCGCAGCTCCTTTGCCTTTAAACTTTTTGTAAAAGACAGGGATAAGGGATAATAAAGCCAAACCAACTAGCGCACCTATCATTTCAGGGGTTAAAATACCTGCGATGGAAAAGTCTTCGCCCTGCTCAAACACCTTGCCCAAACCACTGCCTGCAAGGGCAAATACAAAGGTTGCAGGCATGATGCCAAAGAAGGTTGCAATGATATAAGTGCGCAGTGGCACACCTAAAAACGCAGGGGCTAAGTTGACGATAAAGAAGGGAAACAGCGGCACTAATCTTAATACGAACATATAACTCAGCGCATTTTCATTAAAACCTGCTTTCATGCTTTGGATAGACTTACCTGCTTTGGCAAGCAGGGCATCCCCTAGCGATGTTTTGGCGATTAAAAAGATAATTGTCGCACCCAATGTCGCACCCACGACAGTATAAAGTCCACCCCAAACTGCACCGAACAAAAAGCCGCCTGTAAGCGTCATGATTGTGCCACCAGGCAGTGAAAATGCGACCACAACAATGTATGCAGTTATGAAGGCTAATGCGGATAGGATGGGATAATCGGAAACCCATGCGTTGAGGGTTAACCTATGCTCGCGCAATTGTTCAAAGCTTAGGTATTCATGCAAACCAGACATCACAAAAGCTGTGGTGAGGGCTGCGATAATCAATAATGGCAAACTTTTTTTGAGCATATCTTTTCCTTTGGTTGAGAAGTTGCGGCTCATGTTATAAGCCAAGTATCACAAAATAATCACTTGTTTGATATGCTTTTGTAGTCGAACAGTGATTTACATCCTTACATATAATCAATTAATGATATATTAACATAAGGCTTTTAAGGTTTACTCTATATTGATGGTTTATGTTGAGGAGAGCGAATGAAGAAGAGAAATATTTTTATGGTGCTGGGTTTTGCAGCAGTAGTGACAGCTTGCGGCGGCGGTGGCAGCACGACTGCTGACCCAGGACTCTCTACACCGCTGAGCGCAGAAGAAATTGCAGGTTTAAAATATATGCGTGAGGAAGAAGAGCTGGCTCGCGATTTGTATATGACCATTTTTAATAATACAAGTTTAACAGTATTCCAAAGTATTTCACTAAATTCTGAGGTTGCACATGCGCAAAGCATGTTAAATCTACTAAACACTTATGGTGAGGCAGATCCATCCACGGGTAACCCTGCAACATATAGTGATGCCAACTTACAAACATTGTATGATACCTTGATAGCATCAGCAATGGGTGCGGGTAAGGTGGATTTGGATGCGCTCATGGTGGGTGCGAAAGTTGAAGAAGTGGACATTGAGGACATCAATGCCAAAAAAGCACAAGTGCAGCCAGCACATGCTTTAATCACTCAAACCTATGATACTTTATTGTGTGGTTCGCGTAATCATTTACGTTCATTTGTTTCGCAAATTAAAGCGATAACAGGCACAGCATATACACCGCAAATTCCTGCGCTTGCTACAGAAGTGAATACGATTTTGGCAGGTGTGCGGGAGCAATGTGGCCGATAATAGCATTTAAGTTTGATTGCTTTTTGTAGCCACCCCCATATATTCCTTCGTTATGGGAAGGGTAATACAAGAGCCTCAAGATTTATTGCAACGGCGCAGTCAAATGGGAACTGCGTGGGAAAGTTTTGTTGCGAGTGCCTCTGTGGGTCAAGATGTTCGCCGAGAAATTGCCGCTTCTTGGAAGCGTAGCGCGGATCATGTGAAGGTGGGTAAGGATAGTGTGCCGGTATCCGACAATGACATTGCCAAGCGTTGGTATAATTCGCCATTATCCAAAGCCGCAGGTAAAGACCAAGATAAAATGATGCAACTTGCCAAAGAAGGCTCGCTCACAGCTGCTATTTCAGATACTTGCGGCAACCTACTTTGGACATGCTCAAGCAAACATATGGAATCTCGCGCAGAGGCTGTGAACTTTCGTGCAGGCGGTTGTTGGAGTGAACAAGCCGCAGGTACCAATGCCGTAGGGCTTTCGCTCAAGCTTAAGCGTGCGGTTACTGTCTTCTCCTTTGAACATTTTCAGCCTTTTGTGCATGACTGGGTATGTTATGCATCCCCTATTATTCACCCCAAGTCGGGTAGGTGTGTGGGTGTGTTAGAT
>CAMZLG010000113.1 GCA_947311495.1 uncultured Zetaproteobacteria bacterium | reverse complement strand
GGGTGCAAGTATGGAGAATGTTGGGTTTGCGCGCGGTAACACCCAAGGTGTTGTGCAAAACCTTTTGGATGCAACGTATCGCATGTTGCCCAGCTTGAAAGATGCTGAGATAGAACACCAATGGATGGGCTTTAGACCAGGTAGCCCTGATGGTTTACCCTTTCTTGGTGAAGTAAAATCTAAACCGGGTTTGTGGGTAGCCACAGGGCATTACCGAAATGGTGTTGCGCTTGCGCCTATCACGGCAAAGCTTATGGCAGATTGGATGCTGGGCACGCAACCTACGTTAAATATGGAAGATTTTGACCCGAGCCGAAAAGTGCAAGCTGGTCATGAATTGGGTTTTCCTAAAGGCTAATAACCTCAAAGCTTGCCGTTGCCATATTTGGTAGCATAATTGAGCACACTTTATTGATGGATTAAGGATTTTTTCATGCCACATTACCAAGGAATTATTGACCGTTACCGTGCGTTTTTACCTATCGCCAAAGATGATGCGGTCATCACATTGTATGAGGGTAACACGCCTTTGCATGAATCGCTAAACTTGCGTAATGCCATCAATCCTGAATTACAAATTTTCTTGAAATTCGAAGGTCTGAATCCTACAGGTTCATTCAAAGACCGTGGCATGACCATGGCTGTGACGCAAGCCTACAATGCGGGCTCGCGTAAAATTATCTGTGCATCCACTGGTAATACTTCGGCTTCTGCTGCGGCTTATGCCGCCAATTCGGGTATGGAAGCGTATGTGCTTATTCCTGATGGCAAGATTGCTTTGGGTAAAATGAGTCAAGGTATGCGTTATGGCGCAAAAGTGATTCAAATCAAAGGCAACTTTGATGATGCTTTACAAATCGTGCGTGACATTTCTGCTGATGGTTCGATTTCTTTGGTCAATTCTGTGAACCCATACCGCATTGAAGGACAAAAAACAGGTGCATTTGAAATTATTGATGAGCTTGGTTTTGCACCAGATTTCCATGCGCTTCCAGTTGGTAATGCAGGTAATATCACGGCATATTGGAAAGGTTATAAAGAATACAAAGAACACCGTATTTCTAAAACATTACCTAAAATGCTTGGTTTCCAAGCCGCAGGTGCTGCACCAATTGTGAATGGTGCACCTGTTGAAAACCCTGAAACCATTGCTACAGCCATTCGTATTGGTAAACCTGCATCATGGCAACAAGCTGAAGATGCGCGTGATGAATCGGGTGGTGTGATTGATGCAGTGACCGATAAAGAAATTCTGCAAGCTTATGATATGTTGGCAAGCCTTGAGGGTGTATTTTGTGAACCTGCATCAGCGGCATCGGTGGCAGGTATTATCAAATTGAACAATGCGGGTTATTTCAAAGCAGGTGATAAAATCGTTTGCACACTTACAGGTAACGGCTTGAAAGACCCAGACACAGCCATGAAAGGTATAGCAACGCCAATCACGATTGATGCAACTGAAGATGCTGTTCGTAGAGTACTAGAGGGCTAAGTAATTAATTTTGTTAGGTGTACTTCGATTTAATAAGAATGGATTTACTAGCTCTGTATATCAAATAGTAAGGTTCTTGTTAATCTTTGTTTTTTTTAGGGATTTTCATAGGAAGTGCAACAGTTAGTTCATACTATGCAGTTTCTTCAATCCCTTCAATTAGTACCAGTATTTTTGGAATAATATCATCATGTATTTTATTTGTTGTTTTAGGTACTTTCTGGGGGCTGATTTTAGCAGTGCCCTTGGGGATTATTCCAGCTATATTAACTGGTATAGGTTACTGGTTGATACTAAAGTACTTTACGAATAAAAACCCAGCTAAACTTAGGCGGTTTTTAATTGGCTCCTCTCTTGGGTTTTTTGCAGCTACAGCCTCTTACTCTATTCAAATATATGGCAGTGAAAGTATGAGCATAAGTTCGGTTGTACATTTTGGTGCTATTGGAATTATATCGGGGGGTCTATGCGCTCTAAATATTACACAAAATTTTTACCAGCATGTTTTTGAAGAGAAAATAAAAAGCAAACTGGCAAGTTAAACAGTATATTCATTTTTGGGGTCGATAGGGTCATCCTCCTTCAATTGTTTGTTCATTTCTTTTTCAGAAAAGAAACGAACCAAAGAAACTGCCCTAAATATCTGCGAATCTCCTGCATAAAGCAGGTAAAACGGGCGCAAAATAAGTGAATTTTGTTTTATCCCTTCTTACCATCTTTATTCAGGCGCAGATATAGCAGGGGGGGGGAGCAGTGCCTCTCTGTCATGCCGACAGATGGAGGCATCTTTGTATGTTAAGCCCCCACGGGCTTACTCGGGGTGACATGGTACTAAGTTCAAAACACATTGACCCACAACTACAATGTACCATGATAACCCGCGATGAATAAAATCAGCATACAATATTTTGAAACACCTGTAGGTGAGGTTATGCTAGGTTCTTTTAAAGGTAAGCTTTGTTTGGCGGATTGGCGGTATCGGAAGAAACGAACAAACATTGATAGACGTTTGCAACAAGGTTTAAACGCTGAATATATAGAACAAGACACAGTTATACTTCAACAAACACGGCAACAGTTGGATGAGTATTTAAAGCGTAAGCGGAAAAGCTTTGATGTGCCTTTATTCATGGTGGGCACACTATTTCAAAAGCAGGTTTGGCAGGGTTTGATGGATATTCCTTATGGTAAGACGTGTTCCTATCTTCAATTAGCTAAAAACATTGGCAATGAAAAAGCTGTGCGTGCCGTGGCATCAGCCAATGGAGCAAATGCTATTTCGATGATGATTCCGTGCCACAGAGTTGTTGGTTCAGATGGTTCGCTCACGGGTTATGCTGGTGGCTTGGAAACAAAAGCATACCTGCTAAACTTAGAACATGCTTAGACTTTTTATTGTATTATTGTTGTGTGTGCCTACTGCGGCACTTGCTGAACAAGGCGAGCCGCAACAGGCTTTGTTTAAGGTGGATATTGAACAAATCAACCTATCCAATACTGAGCAGTTGGGCTGGGTCGGTGCAAGCTATCAATTGGAGACATGGGATGATGTGTTTGTTGGCGGCAGTTTGTATGGCAGCATTACAGGTGAGCGCGGTGGCTTCTTTTCTTTAGGCTCATCACTGACTTGGCGACATCAGCTTGGTGATACATGGTTGATAGATGCAGGTTTTTATCTTGGTGGTGGCGGAGGCGGTGGCGCAAACCAG
>CAMZLG010000112.1 GCA_947311495.1 uncultured Zetaproteobacteria bacterium | reverse complement strand
GTGACTTTGGATGATTTGTATTTTGACCCCAAAGATTTGTATCAGCAAATGCAGCCTTTTGAAAATCCGTTTGATTTTATCGCGCAGTCGCCAGCTTATCAGGTGTTAAGCCAAGGTTATGCCGATGATATGGAAAAAGCGGAAGTCTCCGAAGCGGTGTTTTTGGATGAGAAAGTGGCTGCATTCATGATGCCTGATGAGGCGTGGTCGCGCCGTGTGTCAGGT
This sequence comes from uncultured Zetaproteobacteria bacterium, assembly GCA_947311495.1. Classification (GTDB taxonomy): domain Bacteria; phylum Pseudomonadota; class Zetaproteobacteria; order Mariprofundales; family Mariprofundaceae; genus Ghiorsea. The sequence continues at coordinate 2,558 of CAMZLG010000112.1, read as the reverse complement.
GTGTATGGCAATGCGTTGGCACGGATTTATGAAGATAGGGCTCATGCTTTGCTGACGGTGATGGATAATGGTAACTACCGCGTCAGTGTGCGCGCTCCGTTATCCAACAAAACAGGTGCAGATGAATTGTGTATGTCTTTCCCCACAGGTGGTGGACGTAAAGCGGCGGCAGGAATTAATGATTTGCCGCATGATATGTTGGATGAATTTATTCAAGCATTTGCGTCAAAATACCACAGTGCTGTTTGACTGTGTTATTTGTCTCTGTACTTAGGCTGAGTAAACCTTTAATATTAGTGCCTTAGAATGACAAAATGATAGGGCTGAGGAGCCCAAAGGGAGATTTAATATGAAAATGAATAAGAAAATAATGATTGCTGCTGCGATTGCATGTTTTGCATCAGTTCAGTCTGCATCAGCAATTGATTTCCAACATGCATACAAACAATGTGGCTTGGGTGGCATTATTGGTAATGCAGTTGGAGATGATTCAGGCATTGTTGCAATTATTACAAACGTAACTTGGGATTTGGGAACAACAGCCGTGATTTCTGATGCAACAGATGCTTGCTCTGGTAAATCAGGGAAAATGGCATCGTTGGTGAATGATGCGTATGTGCCTCTTGAGCAAGATATTGCACAAGGTCAAGGTGAATATTTGGATGCTATGCTTGCGACTGCTGGTTGTGATACGGCTGATAAAGCAACAGTTGCCAATGTGCGTCAAGACTTCGCTGCTGAAGTTGCAGCTCCAGGTTACGCATCAAAAACGCAATTCGAAAAATCAGAAACGATGTTTAATGTGTTTCAAGCAAACACTGCTCAATGTTCTTCATAAGCATTATTTAATTTAGAAATTGTTTCTTAATTAATTTGACACACGCCTTCGGGCGTGTGTTCTTTTTTGTGGAGTAAGGTTTGCGGCTTTATATTTTATTATTATCTATTTTCTTTTCTCATACCGCTTACGCCATAAGCGATAAAGACTTGTTGATGCTTTCTAAGCATGATACTTGGCAAAAACTTTTACATATTGATGAAGCAACACAGCGTAGTGTGGTTGCAGGCAGAGACTTTTTCTTAGCTAAAAATGAGCGTGGTGAGGCATTGCCTGAGCTAAGCGCAGCGATTAAGGTTATGGATAATATCTCTGATGTGGCGCCGCGACAAATCTTATGTAAATACCCCGCACGTTTTTTTTGGTTGTCCAAGCAGTTAAATCGCCCTGAAATCGAACAGCGCATTCAACAGTGTCAAAAGCTTCAACGCTGGGTTGCAAACAATGATGAAGTGAGTCTTATTTTGGTGAGTGGATACTTGGGTAATCCAGCATCAACTTTCGGTCATGCCCTATTAAAAATTCAGTCTTCTAAGCAAAATAAACAAAATATGCTGATGGATACAGCCATTAATTATGGCGCAATCACGCCTGAAAGTGAGCCAACCTTACGTTATGTGTATAAAGGTATTACGGGTGGATATAAAGCTACATTTTTAGATAAATATTATTACACCCAAGAGCTTGTTTATTCACAACTGGAATCGCGGAATATGTGGGTTTATACGCTTAATTTAGACGAAAATAAAACAAAGCTGCTTATTTATCATGTTTGGGAGTTGATTGGGCAAAAGTTTGATTATTACTTTTTAGATGAAAATTGTGCCTATCAATTGGCAGACCTGTTGGGCTTGGTCATCGATGAGCCTATGGTTGAGGATGTGGCATGGTATGTTCCAGTTGAAAGCTTTCGGCGACTTGAAGCGATTGATAAGATGTATCGCAAACAAGGTCGCCCTAAATTGATTAAGTCCGTGACATTTATTCCTTCAAGTCAGCGTAAGTTAAACATGATGCTTAGCAAATTGAACGAAAAAGAGTTGGATTCTATGTCTAAGTTGATGGATGAAAGTTCAGAAGTAAATGTTGAGCATGTTACTCGGTTATTAACGCCAAACGAAAAAATACATGTGCTTGATGCAGGACTTAGTTATTACAACTATTTGTTGATTAAGTCAGGGCTCAAACCAACCCTGAAAGCCAAAGAACTGAAACAACAAATTTTGATGGCACGGTTTCGTTTGCCCGTCTCGCACACAGTTGATTCAGATGACCCACAGTTGCCATCGCCTACGCATGGTGCTGCACCAATGCTATTTGGGTTAGGTGCTGGCTACAGCGATATACAAAAAGGCTATGCGAGATTGCATTGGTCGGGTTACCATCAAAGCTCAACAGGAAAAAACAATTTAAATGGTGATGCGTTGGTGTTATTGAACCTTGAGTTGGGCATCGGCGGCAAACAGAATAGTGTTTTTCTGGATAAGCTTGATTTTATCCGTATTCGTAAACTTAATCACAATCAGATGTTGATTCGTAATCATGACTGGGCTTGGCAAATGCGAATTGGGTTGGATAGGCAAGCCAATAAGTATGACGGTGTGGTTGCCTTTGGTGCAGGAAAAACATGGAGTGTGAGCCAAACCCAAGCATTGTATGGCATGGTGGATATGTCAGCGCACACATTATACCCCTATATACGTTTAAGACCACATATCGG
>CAMZLG010000111.1 GCA_947311495.1 uncultured Zetaproteobacteria bacterium | reverse complement strand
TCTGACAGTTCAAGCTCTGACAGTTCAAGCTCTGACAGTTCAAGTTCTGACAGTTCAAGCTCTGACAGTTCAAGCTCTGACAGTTCAAGTTCTGACAGTTCAAGCTCTGACAGTTCAAGCTCTGACAGTTCTGGTCATTGTGACTGTAGCGGAACTCCAACAGGTGGCGGAACTCCAACAGGTGGCGGAACTCCAACGGGCGGGTTCGGCACTGGTGGGGGAACTACACCACCTGCAACTTTCCAACCATTTTAATTCATTAATTGGACTGGATAACAATAGCGTCTCTTCGGAGGCGCTATTTTTTTGTATGCAATATCACATATTGCTTGTACTGTTGTTATAGCCTTTCTTTTTAAGTCATATATTCATGCACTAGACTATGGGACAGGCAAAGCATTATAGGGAAGGTTCGTTTTTGACGCATGTCGCGTGCCTAGAGTTTGACTTTGATGTTTCAAATCACTATGTTAGCGCAATGTATGCGAGTAATATATTAGCAGAGGTTCGCAAATGAGACTTTTTTCACGCAAAAAAGATATTGTGATGGGCATAGATATTAGTGCATCTGCGATTAAACTTATTGAACTAGGCAAAAAAAAGTCAGGGTATACCTTAAAAGCTTTTGCAAATATCCCCTTGCCACGAGATGCTATTGTTGAGAACACAGTGATTGACTCTATCGCTGTTTCTCAGGCGTTGTTGGACGCCATTGAAGGCTCTGGCACCAAAACAAAAAATGTTGTTATTGCCGTATCGGGTAATGCACTCATTATTAAAGTTATTCAGGTTCCATCGACGACTGAATTTGAGTTGGAAGCCCAGATTACCTTTGAGGCAGACCAACATGTTCCGTTTGATATTGAAGATGTTTATTCTGATTTTCAAATACTGGATGCCAATGAAGATGATCCTGAAATGATGGATGTTGTTCTTGTTGCATGTAAGCGAGAAATCATTGATGACTATCAATTGGTTTTGAGCGAGGCGGGGCTTAATACAAGCTGTGTTGATTGTGCGGTGTTTGCCATTGAGAATGCAGCCCAAGAATTAAACCTTCTCGAAGGGGATTCAACCGAACTGGATGCGGCTGAAGCATTGGACGGTGAAATTGATGATGGGGCAGCAACAGCACTGATAAATATTGGCGCCAACCTTATTAATGTAAATATTATCAGGGATGGGCAAATGGCTTTTGTTCGCGACCAGTTTTATGGTGGTCAAAATTTAACTGAACTCATCCAAAAGGCTCATGCTGTTAGCTTTAGTGCGGCGGAAGAGATGAAAAAGAACAGCTTTTCTGAAATAGACCCCAATGCCTTGGAAGAGTTTTACAGTAATCTTAGCTCAGAAATAGGGCGTTCACTGGATTTTTATGGGGCAAACAATGCCGAGTATCCTGTGCAAACTATTTTATTGAGTGGAGGGTGTGCGCTTATTCCAGATATTGACGTTGAGCTTTATCAACGTCTGGGGATAGAAACAAAAATCTTGAACCCTTTTGAACACATTGATATTCCAGACAAAAATTTTGATGTGGCAAGTATTCATGCTCTGGGCCCCATGATGTTGGTGCCTGTGGGTTTAGCGATGCGGAGCTTTGACCAATGATTAGGATTAACTTACTCCCTCATCGTGCTGAGTTTAGACAACAGCAAATTATTGAATATATTGTGGTGTTCGTTTCAGCAATTATATTAACAGTTGGACTTACTTTTTTCGTAGATGTTGTGACAACACAAGACCTTGAAGACCTTCAAGTAGAACATGCTGGTTTAGAGGCAAGTAACAAAGCATTAAGAAAGAAAATTGGTGAACTGCGTAATTTGGACAGCTTGAGACAAGATGTTGAAGGCAAACTTCAAATTGTTGATGAATTACAAGCGGGTCGCTTCCGCTCTTTAGAAACCTTGGCTGGTATTGCTGGGCTGTTACCAGAGAATGTTTGGTTGACGAACTTTGGGGACAAAAATGGTGAAATACAGCTAAATGGTTATGGTGAAAGCAGTCAGGCCGTTGCAAACTTTATGCGTGCATTGGGGCGGTCGGATTTATTTAATCACGTAACACTATCTGTAGATAAATCTGCAAGAGTCGAGAGTGCAGATGTAAGATCATTTTCATTGGCTTTTCATCGTTTAACATTGGCTGAGCGAGAGCAAGAAGAAAAATCAAAAGTGGAAGGGAAGAAACCATGAACCTTGATGCTTTAAACTTAGATGTTTTAAGACCCATTATTCCATTGGCAATGGTTGTTAAAATAGCAGCAGTGGTTGGCGTGGCCATTGCCATTGCTGTTGCTTATTTCTTTATGTTTTGGTCGCCTTTGCAAGATTCAATAGAGCAAGAAAAAACGCAAGTTGAAAGTCAAAGAATACGACTTAATAAAAATCAGCGATTAGCGAAAAATATACCCAAGAAGAAAGAAGAGTATAAGAAGTTACAAACACAATTGAAAATCGCGTTAAATATGTTGCCAAAGCAGTCACAAATCCCAGATTTATTAGAGGGTGTGACTTGGGCAGGCAAAGACTCTGGGTTAGATTTTTCCGTATTTAAGCCAGAAAGAGAAAGTGTAAAAAGTATTTATGCAGAAGTGCCTGTCACACTTCAAGTTACCGGCTCATTTAAGCAACTGCTTACGTTTTTAAAGCGTGTTGGTGAAATGTCGCGCATTGTGGATATTAAGAACTTGGATTTAAAGGTGAATAAGAACAAACCGTTAAAGATAAGTGGTCAAGCCGTGACATATAGGTTTGTAGAAGGCGGGAAAAAGAAAAAGAAAAGGTCAGGGCGCTAGAATGAAGGTTTTAGGTGTATTTTTTTGGGAGCTTTTATGTTAACTAATAAAAATTTAATGGGCTGGTTTATAGTTGCCGCTTTATCAGTGATGACTCTTTCGACGCAGTCGTGGGCAGGAACCATACAAAATATTTCATTGCTGGACTCTGAGGATGGTGATGTTTTGATTGTTGAGTCAGATCAGCCTTTAGAATATCAGGTGTTTGACTTAAATGAACCGCCACGTTTGGTCATGACTTTCCCCGGTGCAGAAATTGACCCTGCCGTTGTTGCAATTCGTGGTGATGGTGACGGAATCGTAAATCTATTTCCTAAATCAAATGAATTGGGTGTTCGATTGGAGATGAGCCTGAGTAGTATGTTGGGTTATGAAGTGGATGAGCAGGACAACTCTCTGATTGTTCGATTTGATGCATCAGATATTGATGGAAAAAATCAAGAAAAGAATGCAGTCATTGAGAAAATTGATGTCCAAGACAAATCAGGTGTTACCGAAATTATTATTGATGGTGTGAATTTAGATTCAAATCACAATGCATTTTTGACCAACAAAAAGAGAACGTTGGTGGTTGATTTGTGGGGTGGTAAATCAGGGCTTAAACAGAATAGGTTTAGTTATGCTAGTCAGCATGTAAAATCCCTCGCTGTCGGAGAAGCAGAAGATAGACTTCGTTTAATTATAGATTTATTGCCGACAACTGATATGGCGCAACAAATCACGGCAACAAATGACCAAATGATTATTCGTTTGGGCGCAGTGTCTGATAAAGTTGATGATGCGATTCAAGTCGAAGCGGTGGATTTCCAACCTAATGGCAATCTTGCTAAGGTCATGATTCGCACAGATGCATCAAATCCTGTGGTAGATGTTCATGATGAAAGTGGTAACACGGTTATCAATATTAAGAATGCTAAGTTGGCGCAAGGGCAAGAAGTATCTCAGGAATTGCGCGCGTTTGCTGGGCCAGTGGCTCAAATCGACACCTACCGTGTTGGTGATGATGTAAAAGTCGTTGTGCGCACACGCGAAGAAGTTGAAGTAAATAGTTTTCAACAAGGCAATGTCTTTAGCCTTAGTTTTGTACCTGCATCTATAGCGCTTGCGGCTAGAGGAAAGAAAGAAGGCGATGGTCGGTTTAGTTATACGGGCGAGAAAGTTTCATTCGACTTTAAGGATATTGATATTCGCAATGCACTTAAACTTATTGCTGAAATGAGCGACTTGAATATTATTATGTCTGATGATGTTTCGGGCACACTGACGATGCGTCTTGTTGATGTTCCATGGGACCAAGCACTGGAGCTAATTTTGTCAGCACGTGGTCTTGGCAAGGAGCAAACGGGCAATGTTTTGCGTGTTGCGCCTGTAGAAGTGCTAAGAACTGAATACGAATCAAAAATTGAAGCGCGTAAAGGCTCGCTTCAACTTGAACCACTGATTACAGAGTTTATCACTTTAAGCTACAGTAAAGTTGGTGAAATAAAGACTATGCTTGAAGGGTCGGACAAGAATCAGCTAAAAAGTTCGAGCAAAAAGAAAAAGGATTCTATGCCAGAAGTTGGAGAGACAGGGTTAATGTCTAGCCGCGGCAGTATCTTAACTGATACGCGAACCAACACGTTGATTGTCAAAGACACATTGGATGCAATTAATAACATTAAGCGACTTGTGAATGCGATTGACAAACCCATAAAACAGGTGCTGATTGAAGCAAGAATTGTAGAAGCATCAGACTCCTTTACGCATAGTATAGGCGTAAAATGGGGTGGAAATGTAAACCGCCAAACGGCAAATAATTTTCCTGGTTCTGTCGCAATTGGTGCATCAGGGACAACAGTTGCAAACTCATCTAGTATTGTTACGGGTGGGCAAGGGGCAGCAACAGGGAGAGGTTTCCTAGTTGACTTGCCAGCATCAGGTAATGGTGGATCTATTGGGTTGAGTTTGGGTTCATTCAGCAATGCTATCAACTTAGATTTGGAGTTGTCTGCAGCGCAAGCAGATGGTGATGCTAAAATTGTTTCAAACCCTAGAATTGTGACAAGTAACTTTAAAACTGCGACAGTTACGCAAGGTGCACAGATACCATTTATTACACCCGCAACAGCAAATAATCCTGCAACTGTAACTTTAGTGGAAGCAGCATTAACACTGAAGGTTACGCCGCAAATTACAGCAGATGGCGGTGTTATTATGGATATCAAAGTAACCAAAGATTCGCCTAAGGCATTTGGTGTCACTTCAGGTATTGATACCAAGGCTGTTACGACCAATGTTTATGTGAAAAATGGTGAAACGATTGTGGTTGGCGGTGTTTATACCAGAGATAAGGGTTCTGATGCTAGCGCTGTACCTTTCTTCTCGGAAATCCCGTTCTTGGGTTGGTTGTTTAAAACAGAGACAACTCGAGATAATAAAACGGAATTGTTAATTTTTATCACGCCTAAAGTGATGAATGGTGCAGCAGGCGTATAATGAAGGTGATGAATATGAAAGGTATAATGCATGGTTTTAAATTAGTAGTTGTTATTCTTGTTGCCAGTATACTGTCAGGTTGTGGTAATGCAGCTGATACGACAGCGACAACGGGAAGTACAACGACGGGTACAACGACGGGTACAACTACCACACCAACAACAGCGCCAACCAGTGTCAACCTGTCAGCATCTGTTTTTACAGTGCTTAGTGATGGTGTGGACAGTTCAACGATTACGGCAACTGTTTTGGATACAAGCAATGCAGTTGTTGCCAATGCAACGATTTTATTTAGCGCATCGGGTGGTGTGTTAAGCGCAGCATCAGGTGTAACGGATACTTCGGGGAAAGTTCAGGTTTCTTTTTCAGCAGGTGCAACAGGGTTTAATGGTGTTGAAACAGTGACTGCAACGCTGTCTGGTATAACACCTGCTGTAACACGCCAGTTACCTATCCAAGTGGTTGGAACAACGGTTGGTTTAACGCCGACAAACGTAAATATTACAGATGATGGGCTCAATAAGGATACCTTGCAGGTTGTAATTAAAAACGCCAGTAATGCCCCACTGTACAATGTGCCAGTCACTGTGACACAGGCAGGCACGGGTGCTGTGACGATTACACCATCTGCAACGAATACAGATGTGAACGGTAAGATAAGCGTAGATGTGGTAGGCACAACTGCAGGCAATGTAACACTTACTGTATCCGCAGCGGGTGCAACATCAACACAACAATATACAGTGTCAGTCACTGGTACAGCATTTGGCATTACCGCTCCAGCAACCGACCCTTATGGTATGGCTGTGGGTGATATATATACGTTGTCAGTGAATGCGCCAGGATTGGTGTCAGTGACCTTTGCGACAACAACAGGTTCGCTAACTGGTACAAACCCACCGGCAGGACCTGCAACCGTCATTACGCAAACTGTTTTTGCAGGAACAGCAAGTGCAGCCCTTACAAGTACCACGGCTGGTGTGGCAACTGTTCAAGTTTACGATACGAACAATCCAAACACCAAGGACTTTACCAAGATTACAATTTCACCACCAATTTCAGCAACGGCTAAAATCACAGTGCAGACCAATAATGGCGTTATTCCTAAGAGTTCATCCACATTGCAGCACACGGGTGTGATTACAGCAACCGTTACTGATGCTTCGAATCAACCCATCGCCAATGCCCCTGTATTCTTTTCAATTCCAGGTGTTTCCAGCGGATCAAGTATTTCGCCAGTGCTGGTGTTTACTGATGTCAATGGTATTGCAACGTCAATATTTACATCGGGGAACCTCAGTAGTGGCGCACAAGGCATCGATGTGTTTGCTGAAGTGGTTGGTTTCCCCTTGGTGAAGAAGAGTGTAAATATCATTGTTGGCGCCACAGCAGGTTCTATTTTTATTGGTAGGGCAAGTAAAGTGATTGTTCCAAATACCACAGAATATCAATTGCCTATGTCTGTGATTGTAACCGATAGTAGTGGTGCAGCCATTGCAGGTGCAGTGGTGAGTTTGGATATATGGCCAGTACTGTACCAAACAGGCTATTGGTTTAACCATAACTTTTTTCATGGTCCGAATACGCTTGAATACTATGAAGCATGTATTACAGGTTTTTTCCCCAATGAAGATATCAATCGGAATTTGATTCTAGATCCTGGGGATGATGTGGCTTACACTCCACTTGCATATTCGTGCGACCCAAACAAACCAAATCATGGCGATGACTTTCTTGGCTTCGTTGCTGGTTCAACTCCTCATGTATATTCGATTGATGGGCAACTAACGCCCCCACAGGCTTCGGCAGGGTCGTTACCGATATCTGTGGTAACAGATGCGAATGGTATTGCAAACTTCGATTTAACCTATTTAAAAGCCAGCTCAATTTGGATTGGAGCGGAAGTGTCAGCAAAAACACAGGTTTTAGGTACCGAGTCTTCCACAAAAATATCATTTATACTGCCAGCGGAGTTGGCGGAGGCCGTAGCTGGATCTTTGCAGGCTTCACCGTTTGGTCGTTAACTGTTTATGGTGTTACTAATTGGGTTGATGGGCTCAGGGAAATCAACAATCGGGAAGCTTTTAGCTTCCCGATTGTCTTTAAGCTTTGTTGATTTGGATGAAAAGATTGTAGCGCAGCAAGGCAAAAGTATTCCTCAAATTTTTGAACAAGAAGGAGAAGCCACATTTCGAGCTTTGGAATCACAAGCTTTGGAAGAAGCGTTACAATTCCAAGAAAGTGTGATTGCAACGGGAGGTGGAGCTATTCTTTCTGAATATAATCGAGAGTTGATGCAACAATCGGGGAAAGTGATTTGGTTGGATGCCAGCCCTGAAGTTTTAGCTGATCGCATCACAGGTGATAGTAATCGCCCATTGTTGCATGATGTAAACCCACTTGAGAAAATGAGAGTTTTAACAGCAGAGCGAAACCCTTTGTATGCAGAGATAGCCGATCTTCGAATCGATACAGGTTTAATGAACACCAAAGAAGCAGTAGATACAATTGCTGATTTTATGTCAGCATAGTCCGCATGAGTGCTATCCAACAATATACCGTTAATTTAGATGAACGCAGCTATGAGATTCATATTGAATCGGGTTGCCTAAAAAATATTGGCGCGCAATGTACCAAGCTTTTTGGGCAAGCCAACCGCTGTCTTATTATCAGTAATGATGTGGTTGCGCCGCTGTATTTAGAAACTGTGCAACAGCCTTTAGAGCAAGCAGGTTGGCAAGTTAGCCAACATATCATACCTGATGGTGAGCAATTCAAAACCATTCAAACATGGTCAGATATTTTAGACACATTGATGGACAGTAAACTGGCGCGTAATGAACCCATTATTGCGCTTGGTGGTGGCGTGGTGGGTGATATTGCGGGCTTTGCAGCCTCATGTTATCGCCGTGGTATTCCGTTTGTGCAAGTGCCAACAACAGTGTTGGCGCAAGTAGATTCCAGCGTGGGCGGTAAAACTGCGGTCAGCCACCCCCATGGCAAAAATATGATTGGCGCATTTTATCAGCCACGTTTGGTGTGGATAGACCCTGATGTTCTTCAAACACTTGCACCCAATCAGCTGCGGGCAGGGCTTGCCGAAGTCATTAAATATGGTGCGATTTGGGATAAATCCTTTTTTGACTATGTGGAACAACATGCCGAGCAACTTCACGCTTTGGATGTTGAAGCTATCAGCAAAGTGATTATTGAATCATGCCAATACAAAGCTGAAATTGTGATGCAGGATGAAACAGAGCAAGGCGCACGCGCGTTGCTGAACCTTGGGCATACCTTTGGTCATGCCATTGAATCCATGACGCATTACACAGGTTATTTGCACGGTGAAGCCGTTGCCATTGGTATGCGCATGGCAGCACGGTTGTCTGAACAACTCAACCATGCACCCGCTGGCACTGAAGTTAAAATGGTCAAAGCATTGCAAGCCTTGGAACTTCCTGTGAATGTACCGCAGTTTTCAGCCGAACAATGGTTGGATGCGATGGGGCATGATAAAAAGAATATTGGCAGTTTGATTCGTTATATTTTATTGCGTGATATTGGTGATGCATTTATTGCGGAAGATGTAAATGATAAGGATATTCACACCCTTATTGCATCGTTTGTTTAAATCTCAGGCATTGATGTATCAAAGATAAGGCGAGGCTAAAGCCTCACTTCCTGTGGTGCTTAAACCTTAGACTCCGTACCTGCAAGTAAGCGGGATACATTTTCATGATGGCGAATAGTTACCAACCCACCCACAATCAGACTGGTTAATATCGCTGCATCATTGGCAGGCAAGAACCAAGCCACCAAAGGAAGTGAGAAGCCTGCAATCACGGATGCCAAAGAAACATAACGGCTGATTTTGAATACAACAAACCATACAGCAAAACTAATCACAGCAACGATGGGTGCCCACGGCAACAGAATGCCAAACATGGTGGCAACTCCTTTGCCTCCCTTGAATTTTAAATAAACAGGGAAGATATGCCCTAAAAATGCAGCCAGTGCGACAATCATGATTTGTGAATCGTTAAAATCCAAAGCCATAGCAATACTCACAGGAATCACACCTTTAAGCACGTCAGCGATAAGCGTTAGAATCCCCACTTTTTTACCACCCGTGCGTAGTGCGTTGGTTGCACCTGTATTGCCACTGCCATGTTCTCTAGGGTCTTTACCTGTCAGCCAGCGGGCAAACAATAAACCAAAAGGAATTGCACCAACGAAATAAGTGGCAATGCCGAGCATTAAAACAGAAGTATTCATGATGGGCGTAGCATATAGAGAATTAGCATGAATACGATACGTAAATTTTGGGGTTATTTGCCTGTTTTATTTTTGTGCCAATTCACCTTGGGTTTGGTGGCTGATTTGATTGTTGTCGGTCAAATACACCAAATCAGGTTGGAATGATGTTGCCTTCTTAGATTTGAGGGCTGCATAGGTACAAATGATGAGCGTGTCACCCACGTGGGCTTTATGTGCTGCTGCACCATTAACACCAATGGTCTGCGAGCCTTCAGGTGCAACAATGGCATAGGTGGTAAAGCGTTCTCCATTGCTGACATTATAAATATGTAATTGCTCAAATGGCAAAATATTCGCAGCTTTCATCAAATCTGCATCAATGGCGCATGAACCTTCATAATCCAATTCAGCATGGGTCACCGTGGCACGGTGTAGTTTGGATTTTAGCATGGTAATACGCATTATTCTTCCTCGGTGCTGCTGCTCAGCGGCATATTATCAATCAAGCGGGCTTTGCCAACCTGTGCTGCAATAAATATACGGGCTGGTTGCTGTTTGTCCCATGCGGGCAGAGCCTGCAAGGTGGTTTCATCGTTTATACTCAAGTAGTCAACAGTGATACCATGTTGCGCCAAATGCGATTCGCCAGCTTGAATCACCTGCTGCATATCGGATGTTTGTTTAGCTTGGTTTTGCATCAGCAACAAGCATTGATAGATTTCAGCGGCTTTCTTGCGTTCGTCATCATTTAAATATCGATTGCGACTACTCTTAGCTAAACCATCAGTTTCACGAATGGTTTCAGCACCAACAACTTCAATGCCCATGTGCAAATCAGAGACCATGCGCTGAATAATGGTGAGCTGTTGAAAATCTTTTTCACCAAAAATAGCCAAGTGAGGGCGCAC
>CAMZLG010000110.1 GCA_947311495.1 uncultured Zetaproteobacteria bacterium | reverse complement strand
TTGCCATTGGCTTTGGCTTTACACATGGCGATATTCGGATGATGGCGGGTGAACGAAGATGTGCGAATGCGAATGCCTTGCTCCAACGCGTCTTTACCCAAATATGCACCCCAGTTCCAAGCGGCAACAATCACATGTGTTTTCAATCCATCAGCGCGTAAACCCATGCCTTCTGAGCCATAAAATGCCATGGGGCGCAAATATGCGGAATCAAGATTGTTGACCTTCACGGCATCAAGCTGCGCCTGATTGATTTCATCTTTGGAGTAGGGCATATCCATATTCATAATTTTTGCCGAGTTAAATAAGCGGTCGGTATGTTCTTGTAAACGGAAAATCGCAGTGCCACCATCGGCATCGTATGCGCGAACACCTTCAAACACGCCCATACCGTAATGTAAGGTGTGGGTAAGCACATGAATCTTGGCATCGCGCCAATCCACCGTCTTACCATCAAACCAAATCTTTCCATCTCTATCTGCAAAATTTAACATCGTTTTCCAATCCTTTTTTAAGCTGTGCGCTCTTGTTCCCAGAGTACACGTTGTTCTAATGCGCGGGATAATGTGTATTCATCCAAATATTCCAACTCGCCGCCTTCAGGCACACCTCTGGCAATGCGCGAGACTTGAATATCATGATGGGCATAACGCCGCGAAATAAAGTGCGCTGTTGCTTCACCATCCACCGTAGCACTGGTTGCCATAATCAATTCACGAATATTGCCGCCTGCGATGCGTTTGTCCAAGCTGTTGAAGCGCAACTTCTCAGGGCCAACACCATCGACTGGGCTAAGTCTTCCGTGCAAGACATGATAGCTGCCCTGGAAATGTCCGCGCTCAAGCATCAACACATCAACTGGCTGCTCAACCACGCAGACAATCTCATGCTGCCGTTTTACATTATCACATACTGTGCAATGGCTTTCCGATGCAAAACCGCCACATGTATCACAAAACTTCACCTGTTCGTGCAAATGTTCTAGCGAAACGGCAAGTTGTTTGACTTCATTTTCCGATTGCTCAAGCATATTTAAGGCAAGGCGCATGGCAGTTTTGGGGCCAATGCCTTGGAATGAGCTTAGTTGTTCAACCAAACGAGCAAGAGGTTCGGGCATACCTGCCAAATGATACATTAAAGCGAAAAACCAGGCGGCAATGACATACCACCCATCATATCTTTTTGTTTGGCTTTGCTTGTTTCTTCAACTTGCTGCATACCTGCATTCACCGCAACTGCGATTAAATCTTCAAGCATGGTTTTATCATCGCTCATTAAGCTTTCATCAATATCAATGCGTTTCACCTGATGATTGCCCGACACAGTGGCTTTTACCAAACCATTGGCTGCTTCACCCACAACTTCCAAGTTGGCGAGTTCTGCTTGCATTTGTGCCATGCCATCTTTCATTTTTTTGGCTTGTTGCATCATTTTTGCAATGTTCATTGTTCATTATTCTCCTGCGGATTCACTTGTTGGATGCCTGCAAGATACCATGTTGGGTCTTCGCTTTTGGGGTCATGTTGAAACATCCAAATTTCATTCACATGATTGCTTTCGCTGGCAATCACTTGCCCACCATTATCCAATGTTTTTTCATTGAGCGTGGCTTGAAAATGTACGGCAGCCATATCCAACCCTGCCTCTTTCCATGTGCCTGCAAGCTCTGGGTATAAAACGGCAACTTCGGTGCGGGTGACGTTATCACCATTTTTTTCCAACTGGTCAGTGATATGCTGGGCAACATCAGGTGTGCAAAACTTAAGAACATCATCCATATCTTTGTTGTCCCAATCGGCTTGCATACGGATAAAGATGGTTTTTGCAGCCTCTAAAAATTGCTTCTCATCCAAGTCGGGTTTAGGTTCTTCTGTAGCAGTGACCTCTTCACCCATGAAAGTATCATTGTTTTGCATGGGTTCAGGAGGCATGCCACCAGCATGGGCATATTCTTCACGTCGTGCAGTCGAAGCACGGCGCATAAACCAGAAAATTGCAAAGGCAATGCCGCCAATAAGCAGAATATCAAACAAATTGATGCCTTCAAAACCTCCGCCAAAGAACATTGCGCCCAACAAACCACCCATGGCTAAGCCGCCAAGCAGACCCATCATACCGCCAGCGCGCGTACCAGAGCGAGCGCCTTGCGTTGGTGATTTATTGATGCCTTGTTTAGGTTTTGGTTTGGAAAAGCTTTTTTGTTTGCTGAAAGATTTACCAAAGCTCATGCCACCACCAAAACGTTTGGCTTGGGCAGTGTTGCTCAAAGCAACTACGCTGATAAATGCAGCCAACAGGCTAAAAATGATTGTCTTTTTCACGGTAAATATATCCTATGCTTCTGTTTAATTTTTTAATTGTGCATTTCTTAATTGTGCAGTGGCTGCGCGAAACATTTGTCTGCGCAGCGCCTTATCCTCAACATCTTGTAAGCTTTCGGCAAGCAAACGTAGTTCTGGGTAGCTCACATCGCGTTGATGTTTCACTATTTTTTCTTCGCGTATGCCTGCGCCATCTTGAATTTTTGTCCACACTTTGGTCAAACCGTGGAGTTTGCAGCGCTTAAAACATGCAAGGCGAATATCATTGTATAAATCGCGGCGAATAATATCGGCAATCACAGGATGATCGACCTCAATCAGTAAACCCAATGAACCATCATGTTGCGGCTCAATGGCTACGGGTTCAGTGCGCTCTGCCATCATGGTGCCGACAATATCATGCCAATACCTGCGCAAAATAGCGATAGATGTTAAGCGTTGCATACGCTCAGCATCAATGAACTTGTTCAAGTTGATATTGAGTGCTTTGAGTTCAGATGCTTTGCGCGTTCTGCGGTGGGTTGCCATGTTTTATGTCTTTTAAACTTAGAAGGGCAGCTTTGTGCCACCCAAAATATGGGCGTGCAGGTGAAACACTTCTTGTCCGCCGCCTTCGCGCACATTAATGACCACGCGATAGCCTGCTTCAAGGTTGAGCACATCATTGGCGATATGATTCACTCTATCCATCAGTGTACCAAGCAGGGCAGGGTCTTTGGCATCAGCAAGGGTAGGGATGTGCGTTTTCGGAATGACCAACACATGGGTTGGTGCTTTGGGATGAATATCGTTGAATGCAAACACATCATCATCTTCATAGACCTTGCTTGAAGGAATATCACCATCAATAATTTTACAAAATAAACAGTCGCTCATATCAACACCTCTACAAGGCAAAAGCTTAACAAATCATACTCAGTTAATCAGCTATAAGCTTTTCTTTGTCTGCTTTGCTGAGTTTTTTGATGCTGTATTCAAGCTTTAAAGCATCGGAATGACTGCCTACTTCTTGTTGATACACCAATTCAAGTGGTGCTTTGCCGCGCAAAAACTTTGCCCCTTTACCAGCTTGGTGTTCGCTAAATCGTCGTGCTACATTGGTGGTGATACCTGTGTAGAGTACACCGCCTTTGCAGCGAATCATGTAGAGATACCAAGTTGGACTATTATTCATATTTTTGAACCGCAGTACCCGCAAGGGGCAGGCTTCTTGGCTTCGCCAATTCATCACAGGACGCAGAGGAGCAGCGCAGAGTTTCTTGATTGTCATGCACATGCCATCCCATGAGACCTCTCCATTGTAGTCGAGGTGACAGGTAACTAAGCATTGTCATTTCGACCGAAGCGAATGCGTAGTGGAGAAATCTCAAAGTGTTGTTGGCAGTTGTCATGGCATTCATAAAACACCAACAACTTCATATTCAGTGGTTTTAGTCCCAGTTTTAATTTCTACAACATCATCCACTTCTTTACCCATCAAGGCTCTGCCCAAAGGTGCTTGCGGTGTAATCAATGTAATGTTCTGGTCACCATGTTTCACTTTTAATCCACCCGCATCATTATCCAACCAAAAGTATTGGGTTTGTCCGCTTTCAGCTTCAAGTGTAATCAAGCTGGATAAAACAATGGTTGGCTGCGGTGAAGGTGTGACTTGTTTGAAGTAGGCAGCGGCGCGTTGTAGTTCCAACAATCTCTCGCCTTGCCCTTTGGCTAGGTATGAAGCTTCTGTACCCATGGTTTCATACTTGGATGAACCCAAACAGTCCTTGTGGGTTGCAGTATCCCGCGCCACATCTACAGCTTGTTGCGCCACTTGAATATCCGCTTCAAGCTGGTTGATGATTTGGTTTAATATGTTTTGTTTATTCATACGCGTAGCTCGTCATACCCGCGAAGGCGGGTATCCATGTACATCAATGGATTCCCAATCAAGTTGGGAATGACGGGGAGTTATGACTGCCGCGTTAATGTATTCGTATCCGTATGTTCAAAGGTTTTGCTGTAAATATCCAGCATAATGGTTTGGTCATATTTCAAACTATCACCTTGGATGGTGAAGGTTTGCGTAAAAGCTGTGGTTTTGGCTTTTTTCTGCATAAATGATGATTGGGCAATGCCGCCATCAAAACCTGTTTCTTCACCAGACACTTCAATCACGGTCACATCCGCTTCATCGGTGTCCAACACTCTGCCACATGCCACCACGCCCACACCGCGCGGAATAACAAATGAATGCGTAATCACGCCCGTGTCCGCATCCCACGACCAATAACCGACTTGATGATGGAATACTTCGCCATTTTCAGCGCGTTGTACGATTTGTTTGTAGTGCAACACAGCCAAAGTCTGCGTTTCCGCATTGCTCACATCACCAATGGCTTCAAAGGTAATGGTCTCAAAATAGGGATTATTTTCTTCACCCGATGGCTCAGGGGCAATATCTGTGCCTTTATCACCTT
>CAMZLG010000109.1 GCA_947311495.1 uncultured Zetaproteobacteria bacterium | reverse complement strand
GATGATATTCCTGTGATGTTGACTGATGAGGCGAAGTCACTTTCTTAAATGAGTAAGTCAAACCCGCAAGCACCGCTTTGGACGCGCCTGTTGTTTGGTGCGCTTGCCAAAGTGCCTATGCCTATCATGCATGTGTTTGGTGATGCTTTGGGTGTTTTATACTACCGCTTGGACAAACGACACCGCGCCATCACCTTGCGTAATATTGCGCGGGTGTTCCCTGAGAAACCCAAAAAAGAAAGAAAAAAATTAGCCAAACAAACCTTTAAACAAATGGGTCGCACCCTGATGGAAATTCCTTATGTGTTTTCCGCCAGCCGCGAGGATTTGTTGGCACATGTTGAGATTGAAAACAAAGATGTGCTGACTGATGCCTTGGCGCAGCAAAAAGGCGTGTTTCTCTTGGCATCCCATTTTAGCAACTGGGAATTGATGGGTTTGATGCCTGCCATGATGGGTTATCAAACCTCCATGATTTACCGTCAGCTCAATCAAAAACCATTGGATGCTTACACTTTGGTTTCGCGTTCTCGCTTTGGCACACATCTTTATTCGCGCAACACAGGTGTGCGCTGGTTGCTCAAAGCGCTTAAAAATAACCACTGCATTGTCTCCGCCCTCGACCAACACATGGGCGCAGGTAATGGCATCAAAGTGCCATTTTTAGGGCATATCGCCAGCACATCGCATTTGCCCGCACCCTTTGTCGCCAAAGGTGTGCCTATGATTGGTATGGCATTGGTGCGACAAGGCAAAGGATTTGATTTTAAGTTGAAATTTTGGGATGTGCCCTGCCCAGAACTTACCGATGATAAAGCCACCAATGAAATTTTGATTATGACGGCGGCGTGTAAGAGTTTTGATGATGTCATCAAGAGTAATCCCGAACAATGGCTTTGGATGCATAGGCGGTGGCGGGCAGTTGAGACAGATGAGAATATGACCCAAATCGTTCACGGCGCACCCTGATAACAACCCAAAACACCCAACTTCGTCGTTATTTCAGCTCGGAAATAGCGCTGCTATGTCCTTCGCTTTATGCCTAGAATTTGAATATTTTGAATTGCTTATGAAGCTACTTTTCTTATCTCTATGCGACTTTTTCTCTAACGATTTGCTCAGCGGCGCGCGCCTTTGGCGCGTCCGCTGGAGCTACTTGTTAAGCTTTTTTGAAATAAGGCAATACAATTTGATGGCATAATGTGGATGTCTTTTAGGATGGGCAACATTTCCATCAATTCATCACTGATAGCTTGCATGTAATCCTTTTTTTGAGATTGATAATTCTCAGAAGAAAGGTCCATGTATGTAGGCAATCCTTCACCATCAAAAGACTCTATTCTATGTGCCCAAAAGAGACCAGACATAAGGGAAGATCTAACAGAAAGGTATATTAAAGGTATAGCGGCTTGTTCTTTATCATTATCTAAAAACACAATCATCCACTGCAAAAAATAGTCATTAAAAAATTCATTCCGTATTACTGGATGAGGGTGACTGCCTTTAGTAATGTCGAGATTTGTTTTATAGCCCTGATAAAATCGTTGATACATACAGTTCACGCCACAAAGCAATAGATACATAGATTGTGGCTGGAGAGTGCCTTTCCTTTTCATATATTGAAGTGTTAAGTTGACTCCTTCAATATCAGCCATAATTTCGCGTGCCTGTGCTGCTATATCTGAATCTATATCCTCTCTACCCTCATCAATTTCCACTATCTCTGTTTCAAGGCTGTTTTCAGAATTGTTTTTAAGCATATAGTGCCGTTGGACTATATGACCTAACTCGTGAAAGAAAACCCATGCAACAACGATTTCGAACATTACAAACCTACATGCAATATCATTGGAGTTGATATTCTCATTTGGATTCTTACTAAAAGCTTCCAACATGGCTTGGCAGTAAATATTTAGAACCCCTCTTCTTGACTCCATTGGGATTTCAGGAACTCCTGTAGAAAACATATATCGCTCATCATATGGAGATACAAAAGCTTCATGAAAGTGAATAATATTGTTTGTTTCGGTTTCAATTCTTTTTGAAATTAATGGGAATGTGAACGCATCCCTATATATTTCTTGAAACATAGAAAGACGTATTTCAATAGTCGGATTATAAGGTTTTTTCCAGTATGTTATTGCCCTAGCATTTGGCTCACCAAATGTTTCAATATTCAGTGTCAAACAACCTCCTAATGGTTTAAATATATTTTCATTTGCCCATTCCACTAAATTGTCAGTAACCTTGGTTGCCATTTCTTCGACAAAATCAATATTTATGAAATTATTCTCCCTTTCAATTCTAAGAGCCTTAATTTCATCATTTCTATTATCCATTTAAATCCATTGAGTTGAAATTTATTTAAGCTTAACTTGGTAATAGCATGACTTGAAACTCCATCCATTACACTCCTTTATACGCCCAAAAATTCTCTGCTATTGGATATTAAAGACCAAACAAGGAAACACATGGTATTTGCGTATTTATGGCTGATAGTTTGTTGTTTGTTGGCTTGGGTGTCAACGTGACAAAGTTACCTATATCTAGTTTATTTCGATGATAAATACAGATAACCCGCTTTTACTATTGAGAGATTGACGATAATACTTCATGCTTGGTTTTATGTTTAAACAAGCGCAAACAACCTTAACCATTAACGCCCAAGGGCGGGGATTTACCAATTTCACCCGAGAGCTGCAAAGCTGGATAGCAGTGCAGGGTATTCAAACAGGTGTTGTTACTTTATTTGTGCAACACACCAGTTGTTCTTTAATCATTCAAGAAAATGCTGACCCTGATGTGCTCATTGATATGGAAACCTTTATGTCCAAGCTGGTGCAAGACGGCGACCCATCTTTTCGCCATCAAGATGAGGGGGATGATGATATGCCAGCGCATATCCGAATGGCACTGACTGCCGTGTCGCTGACTATTCCAGTGAGTAAGGGCAGGGCAGCTTTGGGGATTTGGCAGGGGGTGTATTTGTATGAACACCGCTATGCGCCGATGCAAAGGCGGGTGATGTTGCATCTGGTGGGCGAGGGGTAATGGAAGACATGAAATATAAGATTTTAGAAAAAGTATCCTTGTTCAAAGGTTTCTTTAAGTTTGAAGGGTTTACCGTGCAGCACGATACATTTAACGGCGGTTCGCTGACTATTGATAGGGAACTGCTGGAGCGCGGCGATGCCGTGGCGATTCTATTGTATGACAAACACTACGATGAAGTGTTGCTCATTGAGCAATTTCGCATTGCGCCTGCGGTGCGCGAAGACAATGCTTGGATGATTGAAGTGGTGGCGGGTATGTTGGATGAGGGCGAAGATAAAGTGCAATGCGCGATTCGTGAGTCCATTGAAGAAGCAGGGTATGAGCCGTTTGATATTCAATTTTTGGGTAAAACCTACGCATCACCCGGCGGCACATCGGAATGTTTGTATATGTATTTGGGTTATGTGGATAAAGATAAACCCGTAGGTCAAGGTGGCGGCTTGGATGAAGAACATGAGGATATTCGCAGCTTTTGGGTATCCCGCGAAGAAGCTGTGAAAATGGCGCAAGATGGGCGCATCAATTCAAGTGTACCGATGTTGACCGTATTGCTATCATTTGGTGGGCAAGGATTGATCAGGGGTTGAATTTAAGAATCCCAACCTTATATATTAGGATATGTTAATATAAATACAGGAGAATAGTGATGGCAACAGTAGATTTAACCGCAGAGAATTTTGAAGAAAAAGTGAGTAGTAGTGCTATTACTATTATTGATTTTTGGGCACCTTGGTGTGGGCCATGTAAAGCATTTGCACCCACGTATGAAGAAGTATCCGAGAATCATCCCGATGTGATGTTTGCCAAGGTCAACACAGAAGCTGAGCAAGCTTTGGGTGCGCAGTTTAATATCCGCTCTATCCCCACATTGATGGTGATTCGAGATAATATCGTCATTTTTTCACAAGCTGGTGCGTTACCCAAACCTGCTTTGGAAGATTTGGTCAAACAAATTAAAGAAGTGGATATGGATGAAGTGCGAGCTGCAGTGGCTAAAGAACAGGCTGAAAAAGCTTCGTAAATATTTGACAAACTTATCCATTTAAGAGGCTGCGGTATTGAAGAGTGCCGCAGTTTTTTTTGATTTGCGATTGACACATTTGTATTCTTCATAGGCAAAGGCTAAAGTATGCTTATGAGTTGGGATAGAAGTGCACGTCCGAAGCGGTTACGCAGAAAACATAAACGAATTGTTTTGCTGGCTGCTATTGTTGGTTCTATCATGATTGTTTCAATCACTGGATTTTGGGATGAAATTTCAGGTGATGATTCTTTTTCTGTGTTGGGTTATGTGACTAATTTCTTTTCTGATGAAGAAAAACAAACGGTTTGGCATGGTTTGTCTGATGAAGGAAAGGCGATCATTCAAAAGCATATTCCTTCAACGAAATAAACGTTTTCTTTAATCCGCTTCTTCGGCAAGCGGTCGCCAGAATTGGCGCATATCTTCTGAAATTTGAACTTGTTCGATGATGAGGCTATGACCCCAATGGCGAATCAAATCGGTATCTAGTGCTGGGTCAATCAACCTGAATCCTGCCTCACCACTTTGCCTTGTGCCAATGGCATCACCCGCACCGCGATGTTTTAAATCCGATTCTGCAAGCATCAAACCATCATGGCAGTTGGTCATCAGGCTTAAACGCTCAGTGGCGGTTGCACCCGCTTGTTTACTGGGAATGAGCATACAATAACTTTGTAAGTCTGAGCGACCTACGCGCCCTCTAAGCTGATGCAGTTGTGCAAGACCATACATATCCGCATGTTCAATCACCATCACCCGTGCTTCAGGCACATTCACACCCACTTCAACCACTGTGGTTGAAACAAGAATACGGCAGCTTCCATTTGCAAAGGCAGCCAAAGCCGCTTGTTTGTCTCTGGGTTTCATTTTGCCATGCAAACCAAGGATGTTTTCACTTGGGAAGCGTTGTTTTAGTGTGTCCAAGCGTTTATCCACACTAATCATGTCTTCATCTTCATCAATGCGCGGCACAATCCAATAAATGCGCCCATCTTGCGCAAGCATTCGCTCTACCGCATCAGCGAGTGCTGGCAACTTATTTTCAGAAATGACGCGCGTTTCAATCGGTTTTCGACCTTTAGGTAGCCCCTGCATGATGCTTAAATCCATATCGCCATACAGTGCGAGTGCCAATGAACGTGGAATAGGGGTGGCAGTCATCGCAAGCAGGTGAACGGCATGTTCCTCATTTTTCGTGGTTAAACCCCAACGCTGTTGCACACCAAAGCGATGTTGCTCATCGACAAGGGCAAGCCCAAGGTCAGCAAACTTCACATCATGGGTGAGTAAGGCATGGGTTCCCACCAACACATCAATATCTCCATCAGCCAATGCTTTGAGCATGGTGTTGCGTTCTCGTTTCTTGGTGCTGCCTGTAAGCAATGCCACGCTGATATGATGCGGTTCTAAAAGTTCTTTTAGGGTTAAAGCATGTTGTTGTGCCAAGACTTCCGTGGGTGCCATCATGGCACTTTGTCTGTCGTGTGCCGCAAGGCGAACCATCGCCAGTGCTGCAATCCAAGTTTTGCCTGCACCCACATCACCTTGCAGCAAGCGGTGCATACGTTTACCTGCGACCAAATCATTGCCAATCTCTTGCCAAACATGCTGCTGCGCATCGGTTAAATCAAAGGGGAGCGATTGTATGAAAGTCTGTTCTTTTTCAGTTGTAGGCAATGGGGTTGTGTTGATTTCAGCCAGTTTCCGCTGGTTTTGCATGAGCTGCAAATACACCAGCAATTCTTCAAGTTGAAGGCGAGTTAAAGCTTGCTGCATGGTTTCTGAATCGGGTGAAAAGTGTTCGTTGTTGTGCAAAAGATTCAAGGCTTGATACAAGCTTGGATAGTCGGGCAAATGATTATCCAAGGGGCTTTCTGCTTCTTTGGCGATTAGCATTAACCCTTTTTTTATCCAACCACTGATTTTGCTACCATTGTACCCTGCTACTGAAGCATATATGGCTTTCCAACACGGTTCAAAGCGGTCTATGGGTAACCATTCAGGATGAGTGATTTGCCATTTACTGCCCCACTTGTCGGGTGTGCCGCGCACTGTGATTTTTTGTCCTTCTGCAAGCCTTGCATCAGACATCATATATTTGGCATGAAAGAAAGAGAGCTGGATGGATGCGCCAGTGTCATCAGCAAGAGTGATGTGAACGGTTGCCTTGCGCCCAAAACCATGGCTGCGTCTGCTTGTGATTGTGCCTGCAATACGAGCCTCTTGCTTGGGGATGAGTTCTGAAATGGGCTTGATATGTCTATCATCCACCCAAGATTTTGGCAAGTGAAACAATAGTGAACCCACACTGCTATAACCCAAAGCTTGCAACTTCTTCGCAGCCACAGGACCAATGCCATCAATGCGTTCGATAGGCAGGTAAAAACTTGGGTAAATATCAATGGGCATGGGTTTACATTAGCGGGGTTGAATCAAACTTCCAAGCCAAACCTACTACGTCATGCCGTACTTGATACGGCATCCATACCGTTTAAGTCAGTGGATTCCGCATCAAGTGCGGAATGACGGCTTAATAAGGCAATGAATTGTCAAGACTTAGTATGTGGATAAAAGCGTGTTTCTAAAAGTGTGCCGAGCTTATTGTGATGGCTAGAAAATTTTACTTATAAACTCAAGCATTTTTCGGGTGGTTACCATTAAAGTTACGCTTTGCTTATGTTGCGAAGGCGTTGGTAGCGAAGGCGAGTTGTTGGGTGTAAAATATACAAGTATATCCAGAATACAGCTGCATCAAATAAGAAGTAAAACACACCAATGCCGCTGGGTGGGTTACCGCTAGCCAATCCATTTACCATATGTAATGTTGTTTCTGGCCAATACCAACATCCCGTTGCCGTACCAATTTGTTCAATGTAGCAAACCACCGCGAACATAATGAGGAAAAATAAACGCGACTTTTTGACTGTGGGTAAAATTAAAAGAAAAGCGGCAGCAGTCATTAAACCAAATACATCATTTACCCAAAAGAACCAAATGACACTGTATGACATACCGCCAATAAGAAGTATGATTTGCAGCGTCTTTTGATGTTTACGCAGGCTTTTGTTTCGTGAAACTTTATACACCCATGCAAAGATGAGCCCATGCGCAAAAGCAAGCCAAAGTGGGATATTATCCAAACGGTAGTGATACATACCCAACACTTTGGAAAAAAGAAATTCGCCTGTTAATCCAACTAGCATACCAATCAATAACACATACCTAGAGCGGGATGTTGCGCTTCGGTATGCACGAATAAATGCTAAAAACACAAGCAAGTTTGCGGCATATTGTCCATTACCGAATAGTGCGTCACCAGCAGGGCTATCGGTGAGCAAAAAAATAGGAATACCAATCAATAACAATAGAATGTAGCGCAAAAGCTCCCGACTATTATATTTTTGTTTCATGCATGAAACTCTTGTTGGGAATAGCGGTTGTTGGCATGGATGTCGTTGTATTGAAATACACCTGCTTTACCTGCATAAATGCTTTCATTGAGCCAAGATTCTTCATCTTGAATCTCAGATTCGGGAACAGATTTGCTCCATACACCTTTTTTGCTGTTACCGCGATTATCAGTGTACGCATAATCAGCTAACCAGCGGTAACCCCGTGCTTTGAGGTCATCTTTTTTATCAAAGGGTGCAGCTACGGCAAAGTAGCGGCGGCTTGTTTCTCTTGCGCCTTGAAGCAGTGCTGCCATGGCAAGTTTACCTGATTCGGGCAGTGTTTTTGTGAGTAAATGTAATGTGGCTTGGGCATCATTAACAGCGCGATGTCCTTCAAAGAAATAACCCAAACGATAAGCGATGTAGTCTAGCTTTAAGCTAGCAATGTTTTCATCTTGCCAGTTGATGTCATTGAATGTACATGCCCAGTTATTATCCGATACTTGCGGAAACCTGCGCTCCAACATTTGCCTATCAAATGCTGCATTATGGGCAATGATTAAGCTGGATTTCTCAAGCCAACTGATGATATTCTGCTCATCCAAACTTTGACCAACCAGCATATCATCGCTTATGCCTGTGACTTGTTTCACGATGTCAGAAAGCGGCTCTTTGGGGTCTTCAAAACCTCCATATTCATGTAAAATATTATAAATAAGACCTGTGCCTGCATCATATTCAAAGGCAACAAAACCCAGCTCAATAATTTTATCTTTGGCGGTGTCCAAACCTGTGGTTTCAGTATCCAATACAATACCAATGCGTGGCGTTTGCGCTTGCCCTTGTTGGTAGCGTGTGATGCTTTCAAGTTTGGTGAGGATTTTGTATTTACCATCTTTTTCAAGTTGTTGAATTATTTCATTTTCATTCATGGGTTGTCCTCAATGTTGCATTTAATATGGGCAAAAGGCTGCCATCATTACGCGGTTTAAAGTTTTGTAAGCGCTCGCCTAACACGGCAACCACAGCATCATACCAAAGCGGAATATACACTTGGTCTTTTGCCATTTGTTGCTGAATTTTGGCATACAATACTTTGCGTTCACTTATATCTTCGCTTATTGCAGCTTTATCCAACCATTTGTCCACTTGCGTGTTGCTGTATCGTCCGCGATTTGCGCCTTTGGGTGGTTGCATATCGGTGTGCAACATCCAACGGTAAATATCAGGGTCGGTGATACCTACCCAAGAGAGTGAAAACATTTGAAAATCACCACGTTTGATGCGGGCATAAAAACCACCCCATTCCAAGGATTCAATCGACACATCAACACCTATCTTCTTCCATGCATCTGCAATGGCAGTGACCAATCGTAGGCGGGTAGGGTTTGTGCTGGTGCGGTAGTTGAGTGTAAACCGAATGCCATCTTGGTTACGAGGAAACCCAGCTTTATCCAACAATGTTTCGGCTTTCGCAATGTCAAAAGGTGTAAGCGGAATATTCGCTGCAGCCCAATGATTGGGAGTGAGTACGGTCTCACCCAAAGTGGGTAAATCGGCAAACAAGGCTTGTTTAAGTAAGTCTCTATCCAAAGCCAGTGCCAATGCTTTGCGCACCTGTTGATGTTTTAATATGGGGTCTAACATGTTCAAACCAATATAGGAGAAGGTGGTGGAAGGTTGGCTGGTGATGTTTAAGTTCTTCTGTTTTTTAAGCCAAGGAAGCAGGTGGGGCGGCAAATCATTTTG
>CAMZLG010000108.1 GCA_947311495.1 uncultured Zetaproteobacteria bacterium | reverse complement strand
CCTAGCCCTATGTTGCCTGGTTTTAAATTGGGAACATTTAACATCAACCCACCCTTAGCACTTGCGCCCATGGCAGGCATTACCGATTTACCCTTTCGCCGCATTTGCAGGCGTTTTGGCATTGGTTTGACGGTCACGGAAATGATTGCTTCGCGTGCGGTGGAGCATGGTAGAGAGCGCACGGAACGTATGGCTGAGTTGGATAAAGATGAAAGCCCAGTCTCGATTCAAATTGCAGGTTCAGATTCTAAGTTTGTGGTGGATGCAGCTTTATGGGCTGTTGACCACGGTGCTGATTTTGTGGACATCAACATGGGGTGTCCTGTGAAAAAAGTGGTTAAACAAGTCGCAGGTTCTGCGATGTTACGCGATGAAGCTTTGGTGGCACGGGTGATTGATGCGGTGGTCAAAGCTGTGGATATTCCAGTCACCTTAAAAATCCGCACGGGTTGGGATAGTGAAAGCAAGAATGTGGCGAACATTGCTCGCATTGCTGAAGATAATGGTATTCAAATGCTGACCGTTCACGGGCGCACCAGAGCGCAGATGTTTAATGGTAAAGCATCATGGGAAGATATTGGGCTAGCCAAAGCTGCAGTGAAAATCCCTGTGATTGGTAATGGTGATATTATTGATGGTGATTCAGCATTGGAAATGATTCGTCAATCGGGCTGCGATGGTGTGATGGTTGGGCGTGCTGTGCAAGGCAACCCTTGGATGCTGGGTGAAGTTCATGCTGCGATTATGGGCTTGCCCAAACCTGAAACACCTACGGCGGAAGACGTGTGGGAGGTGGTGTTTGAACACATGCTTCACCTTGCCGATTTTCATGGGGTGAAGCGGGCATCGAAATTGGTGCGCAAACATGTGCCTTGGTACTCCAAGCGGCGCAGAGGTTCTGCGGAATTTCGTTCTGCATTTCAAAAAGTAAATGAGTGGGATGCCCAGGTTGAAACGGCAAAAGCCTATTTTTTATCCGATATTCATCATGCGGAATATGATGAGCGAGGTTTAGACATTGCAGTCTGAACATCAGCAACAAATCAGTGCCAAGGTTGAGTTTTCTCACTTGCCCGTGTCTTGTGTGTTGCTGAATGCCGATGCACAAGTGCTATCGGCAAATATTTTGGCGCAAGAGCATTTGAATGTGTCAGAAAAACGGTTGTTGGGGCAGAAACTAAGCGAATATATCGCACCCGAAGATGAGTTAAACCAATTCTTAGCAAGAGCATCCCATGCCGAAACCATATCATCGGATTTGTTTTATACGGTTGCAGGGCATAGACCGTATTCTTTGTATGCATCGCAGCAAGGTGGTGGCTTGATTTCTGTGGTCTTGATTGCAGAGGGCAATCGCTTGCAAGCAGAGCAACAAAGCCGCCGCCATGAAATGGCAGAAGCGGTATCACGCATTGCTTTGGAGCGGGCGCATGAGATTAAGAATCCATTGGCAGCATTGAGTGGGGCGACGCAACTTCTTCAAGCACAGGTGGATGGAGATTCTTTGGAGATTGTGCAACATATGTTGTCCGACATTGACCGTATCAAAGAGCGCGTGGATGGTTTTCTGCAAATTGGTCCACGCGCCAACATCCAAATGCAAGCGGTGAATATTCATGCTTTGATTGATAGCGTGATTAAAAATTCAGACACATCCATTAAGGTGCAACGCACATTTGACCCCAGCATCCCAGAAGCCTTGTTTCATGAGCGCAGGTTGCGCCAAGCCATTGAAAACCTTTGGAGCAATGCGCTTGAAGCAGGTTCAGATTTGGTGGTCTGGGAAACGCGGGTGGAGCATAATGTGAACCTTTTGGGGCATAAAGGCATGGTGTTATCCATCAAAATCACCAGTAATGGCGAAGAAATTCCTGCGCATATTCGGGATAAAATGTTTGAGCCTTATGTGACAGGAAAAACGCGAGGCAATGGTTTGGGGTTAAGTATTGTGCAACAGGTTGTGCAAGAACACGGGGGTAAAGTGGTGGTGAATGCAGAGCGTATGCGCACATCATTCACCATGTTTCTGCCATTAAGGATGGAGTAGGTGAGATGTTGAAGGCATTGGTTGTTGATGATGATGATGGAATCCGCTGGGTTTTGAGTCGCGTATTAAAAGAACAGGGTTTTGAAGTGGTTGAAGCGCCTGATTTGGCAACGGCAAAACAAGCTGTGGGCGAGCATGAATTCAACATTATCTTTTTGGATGTCTTTTTGCCCGATGGCAATGGTATGCAAGCTTTGGAATCGGGTATGTTTCATGCGCCCGTGGTGATGTTGACCGCTGAGACCACTTTTGACCATGCTGTGGAAGCTTATCGCGCAGGTGCGATGGAATATTTGCCCAAACCCTTTGATTTGGATGAAGTACGTGAATTGGTTGAGCGCACCAAACCCAAACCCAAAAAAGCAGCTGTTTCGTGCAATAAAAAAAGTGAAGACTCACCTGTTGAAGCGAAGAAACATCAGCCCATCCTAGGCAAAAGCCCTGCCATGCAGCAATTGTTCCGTATGATTGGGCGGGTGGCTGCATCGGATATGACCGTGTTGGTGACGGGTGAGTCGGGTACAGGTAAAGAATTGGTTGCCCAAGAGTTGCATAGGCAAAGCCCCAGAGCCAATCAGTCGTTTATTGCCATCAACACCGCAGCGATTCCTGCCGAATTATTGGAAGCCGAATTGTTTGGGCATGAAAAAGGTGCGTTTACAGGCGCAGATAAAGCCAGAGCAGGGCATTTTGAAGAAGCCGATGGTGGCACACTGTTCCTCGATGAAATTGGCGATATGCCCTTAGCATTGCAAGCCAAAATGTTGCGGGTACTGGAGACTGGTGAAGTGCAGCGGGTGGGCAGCACCAAAACCAAGCGGGTAAATGTACGTTTATTGGCTGCTACCCATCAATTTTTGCAGGATAAAATTAAAAAAGGTCAGTTCCGTGAAGATTTGTGTTACCGCTTAAACGTGATTCCTGTGCATGTGCCACCATTGCGTGAGCGCAGCGATGATATTCCAGAGCTAGCAGCCGCATTGTTGGCATCTGCAGCCGAAGAGCTAAATATCACAGCGCCAATTTTGATGGATGATGCCATTGGTTTGCTGCAACGCTATGACTGGCAGGGCAATGTGCGTGAGCTAAAAAATGTGATGCGTAGGCTTGCCGTGCTGACACCGGGCGCAAGCATCACCATGGCAGACGTGGCATTGGCTTTGGGCAATGATGAAGATAATCATAACCAAGAAGATGACACGCTTTCAGGCGCAGTGCATCGCTGCATCAAGCGCTATCTCGACCAGTTGGGTTATGCTGATGTGCAAGGTTTGCATAGGCATGTGTTGGAGCAGGTTGAGCCGCCGCTGTTAAAACTTGTGTTGGATAAGGCGGAAGGTAATCAACTTAAAGTGTCGGAGATGTTGGGTTTAAATCGTAATACAGTGCGT